>JAFGRB010000359.1 GCA_016935365.1 Deltaproteobacteria bacterium | reverse complement strand
CCGGGCTTCGCCCGGCCCCTCCCACCAGGGGAGGGGCGTTTCATCTTGTGAACGTAGGACAAAACCCCCTTCCCCCTGGAAGGGGGTGGCAGCCCCAACGGGGCCTTCCAAGCGTGTAAGCCCCCCTTTGGAGGGGGCATCGAGCACTGGCAATGGCTCTCCATGACATCCTCCTCGCTTGGTTGCCCGCAGAGCAGAGCATGGAACATGCCAAGACGTTTCCACCGGCGTTTCGATGACTTGCCCCGTGGGCACCCGCGTCGCGAAAGACGAACGAGGCGGGGACGGAGGTTCACCTCCGGCCTTGTGCGCCGCGGGGCCGGGTGCGATCATGGCCCCGAAGCGATGAGCGATGATCTCCTCTACCGGATCCGGGGCCGCGCCTTCCAGCGCGAGGCCGAGATCGAGATCCACGCCGATCGCGTCCGCTACCGCGTGATCCGGGGCCAGGTCCACCCGGAGCCCGAGCAGGGGAATGTCCCGATAGGCTCCTTGCGCGTCTTCGCCCTGAGCTGCCGCAGCTGGACGGGCGCGAGCTCCTTCGGCCTGGTGCTCGTCGGCCTGTCCGTGCTCTGGCAGGTCTACGGCTCGATCTCCCTGCCGGTCGCGCTGGCGATCGGCCTGGCGGGCGGGCTGGGCATCCTGATCCCGCGCGCCTTCCCGCAGGTCTGGCTCACCCTGCGCGCGGCGGACGCGGTCGTGTGCGTGCGCGTGGCCCGGGGCTCGGTGGGCGCCTGCGAGCAGGCGGTGCGCCGCCTGCAGGGCGAGCGGCCGGAGCTCGCCGGCGCATCGCCGGGCAGACTGCTGCCCTTCATGGGCCGGCAGCTCGCGGTCCTCTTCGCCTCGGAGCAGGCGCTGCGCGAGGAGATCCGGCGCGCGGCCGGGCCCGGCATCCAGTCCCCCGAGCAGGAGAGCCGCGCGCTGGGCATCAAGCGGCGCCTGGCGGCCTGGTTCGCTCTCTGGCTGCTGGTCCTCCCCCTGGGCGGCGCGCTGGCCGTGCAGGCCGTACTGCCCCCGCAGCCCCCGCTCTGGCTCGGCGTGCGGATCGGGCTGTGGTTCTTCATGCTGCTCGTCGCCTGCTCGATCGCGCAGGCCTGGCTCTGGAAGCGGGCGCTCGGCTGGATGCTCGGTCAGGGCAGGCGCCGGGCCTGAGTCTGCTCTGCCATCGCCGCGGATGCCCCGCTCGGATACCGCAGCACCCGACAGACCTTCATCGAGCCGCGGGGGCTCACGGCGCTGGCCGAGCATCTTCGTTCGTTCGAGGCCAGGTACGCGATCACCGGCTCGCTGGCTGCCTCTCGCATTGCTGCGATCGCGCCGCCGCGACTCGCCATGATCTACGAGGATGAATCGGTCTCCGGTCGTACGCTCCCGGACGGAAGACCGGGCCTGCAGGCGGCGATCGACAAGCTCGAGAGAGAGAAGGCCAGGCTGCTGGTGGTGTCGAAACGGGATCGTCTCGCGGAAGGGATCATCCCCCGAGGGCAGATCGAGCGGATGGTCGGTAGGGCCGGCGCAACGGTCGTATCGGCGGATGAGAACCCCGGTGCATTGCTCTTCATTGGGAACCGCCTGTCCGCGGCTCGGGTGTCTTTGATGATTGCGGGTGTCTGCCTGGCGATCTCCTCTGTGGTCATCCCGGACGAGTGGGCGGGTCGCTGCTTGCCAGGATCCGTGTTCGTGCTTGGGGTGCTGCTGGTGTGGGGGCCCTGGCAGGCCTTGCGGAGATGAGCCGCGACGAGCTGTGAAGAGCGATGGAGGACGCTCGAGCGTATTGCGCTCAACCTTCCTCGACGAAGATCGGCTCCTCGCTCACCTGGATCGAGCCCGCGGGTACGATCTCGATCCGGACATCTGTGTCCGTTTGCCCCAGCTCGGTAACGATGTGGGTGATGAGCCTGTTTGTGCTATACTTTTTTTATGACCGCCCCGCTCACAAGGAGAGCCTCCTTGAAGACACAATCCATCGCCCTGGGCCTGCTCTTCGCCATCCCCTCACTGATCGCCTGCGGGCGCTTCGGTTACAACGAGCCGCAAGACGAGCCCGCCTGCGGCAACGGCGTGGTCGAGGCGGGCGAGATCTGCGACGACGGCAATGCGGACCCGGGCGACGGCTGCAGCGATGCCTGCCGGATCGAGCCGGGCTGGGCCTGCGACGGCCGGGAGCCGAGCTCGTGCATCCCCTACGTCGTGTGCGGCAACGGCGTGGTCGAGCCGCCCGAGGGCTGCGACGATGGCGATACGGATCCGGGCGACGGCTGCAGCAGCTACTGCCAGGTGGAGCCGGGCTGGACCTGCGACGACGAGGAGCCGAGCGGGTGCACGCACACGGTCGGCTGCGGCGACGGCGTGCGCGAGGATCCGGAGGTCTGCGACGACGGCTATCAGGACGCCTGCGGGACCTGCAACGCCGACTGCACCGGGCCGGGCACGGGCGCGGCCTGCGGCGACAGCGAGATCTGCCCCGAGCTCGAGGTCTGCGACGACGGCTACACCGACGCCTGCGGGACCTGCAACGCGGACTGCTCCGGACCGGGCGCGGGCGCAGCCTGCGGCGACAGCCAGATCTGCCCCGAGCTCGAGGCCTGCGACGACGGCGTGAACGACGGCGGGGAGGGCGAGTGCCTGCCCGGCTGCGGGGGCTTTCAGATCTGCGGCGACGGGGACCGGGAGGGGACCGAGGTCTGCGACGACGGCACGAACGATGGCGGGGAGGGTGAGTGCGTGCCCGGCTGCACCGCGGTCCAGGTCTGCGGCAACAGCAGCCGCGAGGGGACCGAGGCCTGCGACGACGGCGTGAACGACGGCGGTGAGGGCGAGTGCGCGCCCGGCTGCACCGCGGTCCAGATCTGCGGCAACGGCACCCCCGAGGGGACCGAGCTGTGCGACGACGGCGAGAACGACGGCGGGGAGCGCGAGTGCCTGCCCGGCTGCGCGCGCGTGCAGATCTGCGGCGACGGCACGCCCGAGGGGACCGAGTCCTGCGACGAGGGCAACGTGGACCCCTGCGGCGATTGCAACGCCGACTGCACCGGCGCCGGCAGCGGTGCGATCTGTTCGGTCAGCTCCATTCGATCCGGCGCCTGGAGCGAGCCCGGCGTCTGGACATGGAACCGCATCCCGCATCCCACCGACGAGGTCGTGATCTCGCCGAACAGCGAGGTGGTCTTCTCGGGAGCCTCGATCGGCGCCGCCTGCCAGGACATCGACATCCAGCCCACCGGGACCCTGCGGCTCGAGGGGCCGGCGGACGTCCACATGCTCGTCGAGGGCGACATCCAGGTCGACGGGACGCTCTCCATTTCCGACAGCCCCGGCCACGGCGCTGCGCTCGAGATCGTCAACTCGTCCACCTGCGAGCACGGCGTGGTCGTGGGCGACGGGGGCACGCTGTCTGCGAACTGCTCGCCGCCCGCCGTCCTGACCTCCCTGGCCTCCGGCTATGCGGCCGGCTCGAGGACCGTCACCGCGGTCGACGTCTCGGGCCTGGCGCCCGGGGAGCGCATCGCGATCGGGGCCGACGAGAGCACGGAGGCCTTCTTCATCGAGCGCATCGACGGGCAGCAGATCGTGCTCGACTGCTATGCCGATCGCGACCAGCCGGCCGGCGCGCCGGTGTACAAACTCTACACCGTCCTGACCGCCGCCTGCTCATCCGATGTCCTCGCCGTGGCCAGCGCGCAGGGCATCGAGCCGGGCGACGTCCTGGCCGTGGGCTCCACCTCGACCAGCCAGACCCAGACCGAGCTCGACTTCGAGGTGATCGACGTGGTCGGCGACTCGATCACGCTGGATCGATCGCTCGCCGTCTCCCACAACGAAGGCGCGGAGGTGGTCAAGATCAACCGCGCCTGCCTGATCGGAGCGGCCGATCCCGCCTACACCACCTATGTGCTGGTGGAGGACGGCGGCAACCTGGATCTCGACTACGTCGAGCTCCGTTATCTGGGGCACGACGTGGTCGGGCAGGAAGGCCTGACCATCAACACGAGCGCGCCGAGCACGCCCTTGAACGGCTGCTCGGTGCACGACGGCCTCCGGCCCGTCATCGCCTGGCAGGGCAGCCACATGACCTTGACCTCGAACGTCGTGTGCGCCTTTGCCGACAGCGGCATCCGCTTCATGGATGACGCGAGCAGCGACAACAACGTGTATGCCAACGTCGTCTTCCGCCAGGTGGGCTCGGGATCCGCATACGCCGTCTGGGCCCAGGACGGCGATCGCATCGACATGAGCTACAACACCGTCTTCTCGAGCAACCGGGGGCTGCAGGCCTTCCCGGGCTGCACCGGCTGCACCGTCCACGCCAACGTCGCGCACAGCAACTCGGTGGGCCTGCACTTCTGCTCCAGCATCTTCGACTCCTTCATCACCTCCAATCGCACCTACTGGAGCTCGTACGGGATCTACCTGCACAACCCCATGTCGAACAACCTGGTGGCGAACAACATCTCCTTCGCCAACAGCTACGGCATCTACATCAACACCGGCACCGATGGGGCCAACTACGTGCTCAACAACACCTTCGACGGCAACAGCTACGGGCTCAACGCGACCGACGGCACCACCGGCACGATCGTCAGGAACAACATCTTCTCCAACAGCATCACGGGCGGGATCCAGGCCCAGGGCACGGGCGCGGTGATCAACACCTACAACGACGTCTGGAGCCCGACCGGCGCGGGCTACCTGGGCAACGTCGCGGCCGGCACCGGCGACTTCAGCGCAGACCCGCTCTTCGTGCCTGAAGGCGCGCTCGGAGGAGCCCTTCCCGGCTACCTGCTCCAGAGCACGGTCGGATTCTATCCCTTCGATCCCGGCGATGTCACCTCCTTGGACTCGCCGTGCCTGGACGCGGGCGATCCGGACGACGCCTTCGACCTGGAGCCGGTCACCAACGGGGGGCGCATCAACCTCGGCGCGCACGGCGACACGCCCTATGCCTCGAAGAGCTTGCCTTAGCCGCCAAAACGCAGTACGTGCAGTCTTATCGAGTTCTCGACCAGCCCACCCGAGCCGGGAGGTGTGCCATGGCTCTCGATCTCGACAGCATCGGCCGACCCATCGGCCCCGTCGAGCGGGACTACGACTGGAAAGACGCGGTGCTCTACGCCCTGGGGGTCGGCGCCGGCTCCGACGAGCTGGACTACGTCTACGAGAAGCAGCTCAAGGTGCTGCCCAGCTTCTCCATCGGGGCGGTGTTCGACTTCCTCATGCGGGTGGCTGCGGAATCCGGGGCCGACCTGCGCGGGATCCTGCACGGGGAGCAGGACATCTTCTTCCACCAGCCGATCCCCCCCGAGGGGCGCCTGACCACCCGCGGCCGGATCACCCATATCTACGACAAGGGTGAGGACAAGGGCGCCGTGGTGATCGCCGAGGCGGACACCTTCCACGGGAGCGGGGCCAAGCTGTTCACGAACGTCTTCACCCTCTTCTGCCGACGGGACGGCGGGTTCGGCGGTGAGAACGCCCCCGGGGAGAAGGTCGTGTTCCCGGAGCGGCCGCCGGATTTCGAGCAGCGAGACCGCCCCTCGCCGGATCAGCCGCTGATCTATCGCCTCTCGGGCGACGTGTTCGCCCTGCACGTGGATCCGGACTTCGCCAGGCAGTCGGGCTTCGAAAGACCCATCATGCACGGGCTGTGCACCCACGGCTATGCCTGCCGGGCGGCCGTCAAGCACCTGATGGCCGGCCAGCCGGAGCGCATGACCCGATTCCGGGTGCGCTTCTCCAAGGCCCTCTACCCGGGCGTGCCCATCGAGACGCGGATCTGGAAGACCGACGAGGGCCGGGCCGTGTTCAGGGTGCTCGACGCCGAGAGCAGCGAGGTGGTCATCGACAACGGCGTCGTGGAGTGGATGCCTCCGGCCGAGCTCGAGCGGCGCAGGAAGCTGGGCGCCATCCACTTCGACGGCCGGGTGGCCGTCGTCACCGGAGGCGGGGCCGGCCTGGGCCGGGCGTACGCCCTCGAGCTCGCCCGGCGAGGCGCCAAGGTGGTGGTCAACGACCTGGGCGGCGCCCGGGACGGCTCGGGCCAGGGCTCGGCCGGGCCGGCCGACGAGGTGGTGGCCGAGATCAGGAAGGCCGGCGGCAAGGCGGTGGCGAGCTACGACTCGGTGGCCACCCCCGAGGGCGGCGAGCGGATCGTGAAGACCGCCCTGGACGCCTTCGGCCGGCTGGATATCCTGATCAACAACGCGGGCATTCTCCGGGACAGGTCGCTGCTCAAGATGAGCCCCGAGGAGTGGGCCGCCGTGATCGCGGTCCACCTGGACGGCGCCTACTGCGTGACCCGCCCCGCCCTGAAGGCGATGCGCGAGCGGGGCTACGGCCGGATCGTGATGACCACCAGCGCGGCCGGGCTGCACGGCAACTTCGGCCAGACCAACTACGCGGCGGCCAAGCTGGGCATCGTGGGCTTCATGAACACGGTCAAGCTGGAGGGCCGCAAGCACGGCGTCAAGATCAACGCCGTGGCGCCCATCGCCGCCACGCGCCTGACCGAGGACATCCTGCCGCCGGACATGCAGGCGAGGCTCAGGCCGGACTTCGCAGTGCCGCTCACGCTCTACCTCGCGAGCGAGTTGTGCCCGGACACGGGCGGCATCTACAGCGCGGGCATGGGCTTCTACGGCCGGGTGGCGATGCTCACCGGAGCCGGGACGGTGATCGGCGACGGACAGTCACCGCCGAGCGCCGAGGAGGTGGCGGCCGAGATGAACGCGATCCGCTCGCTCGAGGGCGGCCGGATCTACGAAGATGCCATGAGCGCCCTCGTGCCCCTCATGGACGGCAGGGCCGGGAGGGCGGGAGCATGATCGGAATCACCTCATTCGGCGGCTACATCCCTCGCCTGCGGCTGAACCGGATGGCGATCTACGAGTCCCTGGGCTGGTACGCGCCGGCCATCGTGATGGTGGCCCAGGGGGAGCGCTCCTTCGGCAACTGGGACGAGGACAGCCTGACCATGGCCGTGGCCGCGGCCCGGGACTGCCTGATCGGGCAGGACCGCGCCGAGGTGGACGCGGTCTACCTTGGATCGACCACCTTGCCCTTCGCCGACCGGCAGTGCGCCGGGGTGCTCAAGGCCTGCCTCAACCTGCCGGACGACATCGCGACCGCGGACTTCACCACCTCGCTCCGGGCCGGCACCACGGCTTTGGCCACCGCGCTCGCCGCGGTCAAGGGCGGCGAGCGGAAGCGCGTGCTGGTGACCGCCTCGGACATGCGCCAGACCAGGGCGGCCACTTTTTACGAGATGTGGTTCGGCGACGGCGCCGCGTCGTTGCTGGTGGGGGATCGGGACGTGGTGGCCGAGTATGTCGGAGCGTACAGCTCGAGCCACGACTTCATCGACCACTACCGCGCCGCGGGCCGCAAGACCGACTACACCTGGGAGGAGCGCTGGGTTCGGGACGAGGGCTACGCCAAGATCATCCCCGAGGCCGTGACCGGACTGCTTACGAAGGTGGGCTGGTCCATGGACGAGATCTCTTCTCTGATCTACCCGTGCTTCTTCAAGGCGGAGCACAAGAAGATCGCAAGCAAGCTCGGCGCGGCGCCCGAGAAGGTGGCGGACAACCTGCACGAGCTGTGCGGCGAGACGGGCGCGGCCCACCCGCTGGTGATGCTGGTCCAGGCCCTGGAGAAGGCGAAGCCCGGCGACCGGATCGTGGTGGCCGGCTTCGGCCAGGGCTGCGACGCGCTGGCCTTCCGGGTGACCGAGCAGATCGCCCGGCTGCCCGAGCGGACCGGCATCTCGGGCAGCCTGAAGAACAAGGTCAGCACGGACAGCTACGCCAGGTTCCTGCTGTTTCGGGATCTGATCGACACCGACCCGGGGATCCGGGCCGAGGCGCCCAGCCAGGCGGCGCCCACGGTGATCTGGCGCAAGCGGGACCTGCTCCACGGCTTGGTGGGAGGCAGGTGCACGAAGTGCGGCACCCCGCAGCTTCCGCGCCAGGACATCTGCGTGAACCCCGAATGCAATGCGGTTCGAACGCAGGAGCCTTACCCCTTCGCCGACGAGCCGGCCAGGGTCAAGTCCTTCACCGGCGACATGCTGGCCGTGTCCATGGATCCGCCGGCCATCTACGGCCTGGTGGAGTTCGACGGGGGCGGCCGGTTCATGGCCGACTTCACCGACTGCGTGCTGGACGACGTGCGGGTCGGCCAGCCCGTCAAGCTGGTGTGGCGCAGGCGGGTCATCGACCGGGAGCGCGGCTTTCGCACCTACTTCTGGAAGGCCGTGCCGCAGCCGGTGCCCGGGGAGGAGGCCCAAGCCATCCGGCTGGACGGCCAGGTGGCCATCGTGACCGGCGCCGGGGCCGGGCTGGGGCGCGCCTATGCCCTGGAGCTGGCCCGCCGGGGCGCCCGGGTGGTGGTCAACGATCTCGGCGTGGCCCGGGACGGCAGGGGCGAGGGCGCCGGCAAGGCAGCGGACGAGGTCGTGGCCGAGATCGAGGCGGCCGGCGGCGAGGCCGTGGCCAGCTACGACTCGGTGGCCACGGCCGAGGGCGGCGCCGCCGTGGTCCGGGCCGCCGTGGATGCCTGGGGCCGGGTGGACATCCTGGTGAGCAACGCCGGGATCCTCCGGGACCGGTCGCTCGTCAAGCTGGAGCCGGACGACTGGCGGGCGGTGCGCTCGGTCCATCTCGATGGGGCCTTCTACGTGACGCGCGCCGCCCTGCCCCACATGAAGGAGCGGGGCTACGGCCGGATCCTGCTCACGACCAGCGCGGCCGGCCTGTACGGCAACTTCGGCCAGAGCAACTACTCGGCGGCCAAGCTGGGCCTGGTGGGCTTCATGAACACGCTGAAGCTGGAGGGCAGGAAGTACGACATCAAGGTCAACACCGTGGCCCCCATGGCGCACACCCGGCTGACCGACGACATCCTGCCGCCGGACCTCAAGGAGAGGCTCAGGCCGGAGTTCGTGGTGCCGCTGGTGATCTACCTGGCGAGCGAGCGCTGCAGCGTGAGCGGCGAGATCTTCAACGCGGGCATGGGCTGCTTCAACCGGGCGGCCGTGGTGGCCGGCCCGGGCCGGGTCGTGGGCGACGGCCAGCGGGTGCCTGCGCTGGAGGAGATCCATCAGCACTGGGAAGCCATCTGTTCCCTGGAGGGAGCCGTGGAGCACGGCGACGCCACCTCGGCCCTGGGCGCGATGCTCGAGGCCTTCGAGCCGAAGAAGCCGGCAGCGGACAGGGGCGGCGAGGACGAGCTCACCGTGGCCAGGGTCTTCGAGCGGATGCCGGCCGCCTTCCAGGCGGACAAGGCCGGCGGGGTGCAGGTGGTGTTCCAGTACGAGATCAGCGGCCCGGGCGGCGGGAGCTGGATCTGCGAGATCGAGACCGGCGGTTGCACGGTCAAGCAGGGCAAGCACGACGCGCCCACCACGACCATCAAGATGGCGGCCCCGGACTTCCTGGCGCTGATCCAGGGCGAGCTGAACGCCATGAAGGCGTTCACGTCCGGCAAGCTGAAGATCAGCGGCGACGTGATGAAGTCCCAGCTGATCGAGAAGCTGTTCAGGTTCTAGACGAGGGGCAGAGCCCCCGGACACCGGAGGTCGTCATGGCCACTGGAATCAAGGACAAGGTGGCGATCATCGGCATGGGCTGCAGCCGCTTCGGCGAGCGCTGGGAGGTGGGCGCCGAGGAGCTGATCGTCGAGGCCTTCCAGGAGTGCATCCAGGACGCGGGGATCGAGCCCGGGGAGATCGAGGCCGCCTGGTTCGCCACCTGCCTGGAGGAGGTCAACGTGGGCAAGAGCGCCCTGGCGCTGCCCATGAGCCTGCGCCTGCCCTACATCCCGGTGACGCGCTGCGAGAACTTCTGCGCCTCGGGCACCGAGGCCTTCCGGGGCGCGGTCTATGCGGTGGCGTCGGGCGCCTACGACGTGGCGCTCGCGGCGGGGGTGGAGAAGCTCAAGGACATCGGCTACGGCGGGCTGCCCAACCCGGGCTCCAACTGGGGGTCCCTGGCCTGGCTGTTCTGGCCCAACCTGACCGCCCCGGGCGCCTTTGCCCAGCTGGCCAGCGCCTACGCGGCCCGCTGGGGCGTCAAGCCGGCGGAGCTCAAGCGAGCCATCGCCCACGTCTCGGTCAAGAGCCACGCCAACGGGGTCCTCAACCCCAAGGCCCACCTGCGCAAGGCGGTCACCGAGGAGCAGGTGATCGGCTCACCGATGATCGCCTACCCGCTGGGCCTCTACGACTGCTGCGGGGTGTCGGACGGATCGGCCTGCGCCATCGTCACCACGGTGGAGAAGGCCAGGCAGATGGGCAAGAAGGACCTCGTCAAGGTCAAGGCGCTGCAGCTCAGCCTGTCCAACGGCGAGGAGATGGCCTACAACGACTGGCAGGTGGATCACTTCGTCACCACCGCCAAGTGCTCCCTGAAGGCTTACCAGGAGGCTGGCATTAGCAATCCGCGGGAGGAGATCAGCATGATGGAGGTGCACGACTGCTTCTCCATCACCGAGCTCGTCACCTACGAGGACCTGCACATCTCCCCCCGGGGCGGGGCCATCAAGGACGTGCTGGACGGGTTCTACGACCGTGACGGTAAGGTGCCCTGCCAGGTCGACGGCGGGCTGAAGTGCTTCGGCCACCCCATCGGCGCCTCGGGGCTGCGCATGCTCTACGAGATGTACCTGCAGCTGCACGGCCGGGCCGGGGACCGGCAGCTCGAGAACCCCAGGTACGGGCTGACCCACAACCTGGGCGGGGTGCCCTTCCAGAACATCTGCAGCGTGGCGATCATCGGGAAGTAGCTGCGCTACTTCCTGAGCTTCTTCTTGTCGATCTTGCCGATCGGGGTCAGCGGCAGCTCGTCGCGGATCTCGATCGACTTGGGCACCTCGTAGGGGGCGAGCTTCTGCCTGGCAAAGGCCAGGATGCTCTCCTCGATCGCCTCGCGGCCGCCTTCGAGCTCGAAGCCGGGAGCGAGGGTCATGAAGGCCTTGACGATCTCCGAGCCGGGCCGGTCCGGGTTCTTCTCGCCGATCAGGGCGATCATCTCCACGGCCGGGTGCTCGGCCAGGATCTCCTCGACTTTCTTCGAGAAGACCTTGAAGCCGCCGACGATGATCATGTCCTTGGTGCGATCCACGATCCGCAGGTAGCCCGCCTCGTCGAACACGGCCACGTCTCCCGTGTGTATGTATCCCTCTGCGTCGATCGCCTCCCGGGTCTCCTCCGGCCGGTTGTAGTAGCCGACCATGATCTGGGGGCCCCGTGCGCAGATCTCGCCCGGCTGGCCGACGGGCACCTCCTCGCCGGTGGTCGGATCGAGCAGCTTGATGTCGGTGTTCAGGAGCGGCAGCCCGATGGAGCCCAGCTTCTTCGGCCCGCGGGAGGGGTTCATGGTGGTCAGCGGCGAGGTCTCGGTCATGCCGTAGGTCTCGAGCAGCTTGCCCTCGCCCACGATGGCCTCCAGCTCCCGCTGGGACTGCTCCGGGAACGGAGAGGCGGCCGATATGCATATCTGCAGGTTCGAGTGATCCAGGGTCTTGAACTTCGGGTTGGTCAGCAAGATCTGGTACAGGGAAGGCACGTTGGCCAGCACCGTCGGCCTGTGCTTCGCCAGCTCGGCGCAGATGTGATCGGTGTCTCTCGGGTTCGGGATGAGAATCTGCTTCCAGCCGAGCATCACGCAGCCCTCGCAGAAGGCCAGCCCGGCGACGTGAAAGAGGGGGAAGGCGGACAGGGCCACGCCCCGGCCGCGCTCCCAGTCCAGCCATCTCTGGACGATCAGGGCATCCGAGACGATGTTCCGGTGGCTCAGCATCGCGCCCTTGGGCGCGCCCGTGGTGCCGCCCGTGTACTGGAGGTAGGCCAGGTCGTCCGGGCCGATCTCGACATCGAGCTCGTCGGCCGGGAAGCGGCCGGTCCGGATGACCTCTTTGAACGGGTAGACCACCTTGCCCTCGAGCGGCGTCACCGCGCCCTTGGGGATCTTGCCGAGCAGCTTGCCGAAAAAGCGCTTGATCCCCGGCAGAAAGCCCCCCACGCTCCCGGCCACCACGAGCCGCAGGTCCGGCAGCCTGGCCGCGATTCCCTTGAACCTGGCGGCGAAGATGGCGTCCAGGGTCACCAGGACCCTGGCGTTCGAGTCCTTGAGCTGGTACTCCATCTCCTCTGCCGAGAGCAGCGGCGACACGCCCGAGACGACGCAGCCGGCCCGGAACGTCCCGAGCCAGGCGATGATGTACTCGGGGATGTTCGGGAGGTTGATCCCGACCACGTCGCCCTTCTGCATGCCGTTCGCGAGCAACATGTGCGCGAAGCGGTTCGCGTACGCGTCCAGCTCCGCATAGCTCGCCTCGACGCCCAGGAAGGTGAAAGCCGGGCTGCCGGCGAAGTCCCTGAAGGACTGCCTGGTCACATCGACATAGCTCGTCTCGAACAGCTCGGGATCCAGATCGGCCATGCCCTCGTCCCAGGAGCTCTTCCAGAATGTCCCCTCTGTCATTCTCTTTTCCTCGGATTTTTTGCTGGCACCCTACCCCGGCCCGCGCTCGGGTGTCAACTCCGGCAACGGATAACTGCAGGCTTGCCAGCACCATCCATCTGGCCTACGCTCCCTCCATTCCAGGTTCGAGGATCATTCCGGGGGCACGTTTCGCTTCTCGAGAACAGGGAGGTATCGATGAAGGAAGCAGGCAGCTCCATCCGCCGGCCCGCGTTCAGGCGCCTGCGGGTCTTCGCCCTCGACCCGAGCCTCGGCGCGCAGCTTCTGACCGTGCCGATCAACGAGACCGTGCTGAAGGTCCCCTGGGAGCACGACTTCCGCGAGAAGAAGGACCTGCTCGAGCCGGGTCCGGTGGGCGAGTACCTGGAGGTGATCGATCACGATCCGGCCAGCCGGGCGTTCTACGCGCCGGTGGACCTCGACGACCCGTACCTCCTCGCGCAGGACGGCCTGCCCCCGTCGGTCGGCGACCCGCAGTTCCACCAGCAGATGGTCTACGCCGTGGTGATGACGACGATCCAGTTCTTCGAGCAGGCGCTCGGCCGGGTGGCCTTCTGGGCTCCGCGCATCGTCAGGGACGAGAAAGGCGAGTTCGTGCGGAGCGAGTTCGTGAGGCGGCTGCGCATCTACCCCCACGCGCTCCGGGAGGCCAACGCGTACTACAGCCCGGTGAAGAAGGCCCTGCTCTTCGGCTACTTCTCGGCGTCCGCGCTGGACCGCGCCAACGTCCCGGGCGGCACCGTCTTCACCTGCCTGTCGCACGACATCGTGGCGCACGAGACGACGCACGCGCTGCTGGACGGCATGCATCCGCGCTTCGTGGAGGCGACCAACCCCGACGTGCACGCGCTCCACGAGGCCTTCGCCGACCTCGTGGCCCTGTTCCAGCACTTCGCGGACGCCGACGTGCTGGAGCACCAGATCGCCCGATGCCGCGGGGACCTGCAGAGGCAGAACCTGCTGGGCCAGCTGGCGCAGCAGTTCGGCATGGCCATCGGCCGGCGCGGGGCGCTGCGAGACGCGCTGGGTGAGGTCGATCCGGACACGGGCGAGTGGCGGCCGACCGCTCCCGACCCGACCGCGCTGGGCCGGGCCCTGGAGCCGCACGCCCGGGGCGCGATCCTGGTGGCGGCGGTCTTCGGCGCCTTCCTGTCGATCTACAAGTCCAGGATCGCGGACCTGCTGCGCATCGCGACGCAGGGCACGGGCGTGCTGCCCGCCGGCGACATCCACCCCGACCTGGTGCGCCGCATGGCCGACGAGGCGGCGCGCTCCGCCCGGCACGTGCTGCAGATGTGCATCCGCGCCCTGGACTACTGCCCGCCGGTGGACGTCACGTTCGGGGACTACCTGCGCGCGATCATTTCTGCGGACCGCGACCTGTACTCCGACGACCCCCACCACTACCGGGTCGCGTTCATCGAGTCCTTCCGGCGCTGGGGCGTCTTCCCGCGGGGGATCCAGAGCCTGTCCGAGGACGCCCTGGCCCATCCGCGGGTGGACGAGCTGCCGCAGCGGGACGAGGAGAGGGAGGCGGAGGCGCCGTGGCAGACGACCCTGCAGCAGGACGTGCGGGCGCTGTTCCCCGACCGCCCGCAGGGCGAAGGCGGGCAGCGCGTCGCATCCGGGCAGGCCCGCAGCCCGGAGGACGAGCTGATCATCGGCTGGGACCTGCAGAGCGATCGGCGGGAGGCCTACGAGATCATGCGCGAGAACGCGAGGCGCTTTCGCCGCTGGCTCACCGAGGGCCAAGGCCGGGCGAGCATCGAGCGCTTCGGGCTGACGCTGCAGAAGGACCCGCCGGCGAGCGTGTACCGGGGTCGCGATGGAGAGACGCCCGCGGTGGAGATCCACTCGGTGCGGACCGCCCTGCGGCGGGGGCCGCGGGGCGCGCTGGTCACCGAGCTCATCGTGGAGATCACGCAGCGGCGCCGCGGCTACCTGGATCCCGAGCGCCAGCAGGCCGTCGACCGCGGGACGCGGGAGCCCGAGGACGACGGCGACTTCCGCTTCCGGCGGGGCTGCACGCTGCTGATCGACCCCGCCACGATGCGCGTGCGGTACATCATCGCGACGGAGGGCAACATCCTGGACGGCGGGCGGCTCGACGAGCTGCGCCGCTACTTGAGCTCGGAGACGGCGCTGAGCGCCACCGCGTTCTACGCGCGGCATCATCTGACCGACTCCGACGGCGAGGACTTCGCGATGCTGCATCGCGATGCCCGGCAGGAGGTGGAGTCATGGGACAGATGAAGGCTCCCGAGTCCGGCGTGACGGTCCGCATGTACCGCCTCGGTCACGGCGACTGCTTCCTGCTGGCCTTCCCCAAGAACGACGGCCAGGCCTTCTACATGCTGATCGATTGCGGCCTCAAGAAGGGCTCCGAGCTGCACAGCGACATCGCCGAGGTGGTCGAGCACATCCGGGACGCCACCGGCGGGCACCTGGACCTGGTGGTCGTCACCCACGAGCACGAGGATCACATCTCCGGTTTCTGGGACGCGCGATCGATCTTCGAGCAGATGAAGATCGATCAGCTGTGGGTCGGGTGGACGGAGCTGGAGAGCCACCCCCTGGCCCGGGCCCTGCGGAAGAAGTACGCGGACACGGCGGCGGACCTCGCGGCGGCGGCGGACCTGCTCGGCGCGGCGGAAGACCCCGCGGATCGGGGCGCCCGGCAGCGGCTGGTCGGGCTGGTGGGCGGCGGGGACGGCGGTGCGCTGGCGGCGTCCTTCGGGATCTCGGCGAAGAACATGAAGGCCGGCCTGGAGATGATCGCCAGGAAGGCGCGGGAGAGGTACGGCACGCGCTTTCTCTTCCCGCACACCCGGCCCTTGTGGCTGCCGGGCGTGGAGGCGGTCCGCGTCTTCGCGCTGGGCCCGCCGCAGAACTGGGAGCTGCTGCACAGCCTGGATCCGCGGGGCGGGGAGGCGTTCGAGATCGCGAGTGCGACCGACGACGACGCGTCGTTCTTCTCCGCCGTGCGCGGCGCCGCGGGCGGGATGGACCCCGGGCAGCCGTTCGCCGGGCGCTTTCGCATCGCCGAGGACGAGATCCTGACGTCCGAGCACGCGGACTTCTTCGCCCGGCGATACGGGCAGGGGCAGGCGGACCACCCCGAGCGCTGGCGCCGGGTGGACCGCGACTGGCTGCGGGTGGCGGAGGACCTCGCGATCCGGATGAAGCAGGCGACCAACAACAGCTGCCTCGTGCTGGCCATCGAGCTGCCGGTCACGGGCAAGGTCCTGCTGTTCACCGGGGACGCCCAGCGCGGCAACTGGGTGTCGTGGCACCTGAAGGACTGGGACCTGGACGGACAGGAGAGCGTCTCGGCTGCCGAGCTGCTCAACCGGACCGTCTTCTACAAGGTCGGCCACCACGGCAGCCACAACGCCACCCTCAACGAGAACGGCCTTGCGCAAATGGCCCGGGGCGAGTTCGAGAAGGACTTCGTCGCCATGATCCCGGCGCACAGGAAGTGGGCGTACGCGATCAAGCCCAAGCCCTGGCGCCACCCGTATGACAAGATCCACCAGGCCCTGCTGGAGAAGGCGCGCGGGCGGGTCTTCCTCATCGACCAGGAGCACGTGCAGCGCCACCCCGACCTGAGCGATGAAGAGTGGGACGCCTTTCAGGGCGGAAGCCAGGAGAACGAGATCTACTTCGAGTACACGGTCCGCGACGGCGGCTGAGGCGAGCATCGGAGGGCGGGAGCGTGCTTTACCGCCGGGCCGGCCTGTGGCAGACTGAGTGCTCTCTTAAGGAGGGTGGATGAAGAAGATCGGTCTGGGTTTTTTCATCGCGCTGTGCGCCGCTGTGCCGCTCGTCATCATCTTCCTGGTCGGCGGGTTCGGCAGCGGCGAGGTGACGGGCGAGCTGCGCGGGAGCGGACCGCTCGTCGGAACGTTCTCGCTCGCGCCGGACGCCTGCGGCTCCGGCCAGTCGGACGGCTTCGTGGGCGTCTACCTCGGCGCGAAGGACCGGAGCGACGCGCGGCTCAAGGTGTTCCAGGACCCGGCCTACGGGGAGATGGTGCTGCTCCAGATCCCCGGCAGCTGCGAGGGGCCGCGCTGCAAGCAGGTCCTGCTGAAGAGGGACCACTGCGAGCGGCTCAGCGTGCGCATCGAGAAGACGAACACGACCATCAACGACGTCCGGGTGCTCGACGGAGAGCTGAGCCTGAAGTGCAAGCTCGCCTCCGGCGACGCGATCTCCGGCGAGCTGCGCTTCGAGGGGTGCCACTGATGAGCGAGAACACGAACGGCAGCGGCAGGTTGCGAAAGGTGCTCATCGGCATCGCCATCGCCATCGGCGTCCTGGCCTTCCTCGTCCTCTTCACCCCGCTGGGCGGCCCCATCATGGCCGCCGTGGACTCGGTCTTCGGCGGCGAGGTGAAGAGCCGCCAGCAGTACCGGGGCGCGATCATCGAGACGAAGGGCTCGGAGCGCCTCGATGTCGGAGAGCGCTGCGAGGTGGAGGTGCGCTGCGAGGATCGCCTGTTCGGAGACATGGTCAAGGTGGTGCTCCGCTGCGGCGGGCGCGCGCTCTACGGGCAGGAGGATGCCGCCGGGTGGATCATGGAGAGCACGATGCGGGACGGCGAGGTCGTGCGCGCGCTCGATCAATGGGACGACGAGGGCGATCCGGGCATCGAGTTCGACAAGGACCGGGGCATGGTGAGGTACTGGGACAAGACGGGGCTGCAGCTCAAGATCGCGCTCGAGGGGCTCGGGAGCGGGGAGCTGCCGGCGGAGCACGATCCGGCCGGCGTCCCGGCCGAGAAGCCCGCGCCGACCGGCGTGGAGGCCGATGCCGCGATGACCAAGCCTGAGCCGCAGGTCTCCGAGACCTGTGCGCCGGGCGTCGTGTGTTGGGGGAAGCGGATGGACGTGGATCTTTGATGGTTGACCTGCCGGCCCGGCCGGTGAGCAGGCCCGACGAGTTCGTGTTGCAGGCGGGTCGGCTCGCCAGCACCCTGTGGATGATCGCGCTGATCGCCCCTCTGCCGTTTGTGCTGTCCGCAGGCCTGACGGACGCCTCGCTGCTGGGCATCGGGTTCTATCTGTGCATCGCCGCGGTCGTCGGTCCGATGATCATCACCTTCTTCCTGAGATCCCGCCGCATCGTCGTGGTCCAGCGTGAGGGTATCCAGGTCCGCACGCTGTTCGGCCGCAGCCCCTGGTTGCCTTTCGGACAGTGGGCTTCCGTGCACCAGAAGGGCGAGTGGATCACAATCACCGGAGAGGGCGGTCAGCGCCTGGCATTCCGCGAGCGCTTGAGCCGCTTGCCGTCGGAAGGTCTGGCGGCGTTTCTGAGCGCAGTCGAGCGTGGCGATGTGCAGCCGGCAGAGGCCTTCGAGACCTGGCGTCGGCTGGAGGTAGAAGGGAACCGGCACATTCAGTTCGAGACCATCCCGAAAGACCCGGCATGCTTGTGGCCGACGATCTGGAGGACCGCCTGGATGTCATTGGCGGGTGGGGTGTTGCTCGGCCTGCTTGACTGGATCGGCGGGCATTTCTTCGTGGTCAACGTCATGGCCGAAGGTACGCTCATCGCCTTGCTGGTCAACCAGAGCGCAGCGCGCCGGGATCGTATCCTGCCCGCGGGGCGCAGGGTCCTGCTGATGACCTCGGTCATCGTCCTGATCAGCTACGGCGGACTCTTCCTGATGGATTGGTGTGGCGCGCTGCTCTTCCGTCCCGATGGAGACCATTACCTGGAAGCCGCACGGTCCGGGCCGGTGGTCTACGCAGAGGAGCTATTCCTGCGCGGTCTGTGGACCGAGTGGGAGAGTAGCGCACCCGCCCAGGTGAGCCGGAATGGATCGGTGAGCTTCCATTTAGGAAAGGTGAAGAGGTACACAGCTATCCGAGGAGGCTTGCTCCTGCTCTTGGTCGGTATAGAGCTCGGCATGATGACGCTGTTTACCGCGATAGCCTCCGGTGCCGCACCCTTCAGGAGGATCCTGAGACAGGACGCCGAGGATCACGCGGCGCAAGAGAGAAGACCATGAGACGATCCGAGCGAGGGTTTTTACCATGAGGCGGATGAGATTCGGGCCAGGCGCAGTCCTGGCGGCGGCCCTGCTGGCCGCGCCCGGAGCCCGGGCCCAGGCGGGCCAGGCGAGCATCGAGCTCCGCGGGGTGCCCGATGAGCTCGAGCTCCCCATCGCGCGGGGCAAGAACGTGGTGCTGACCGCTGAGCTGCGCGGCGGCGAGCCGAAGGCCGTCTGGCTCGCGCGGCAGCGCGACGACGCCTCCCGCATCATGCTCTTCCGCGTGAGGAGTGCCACCTACCAGATCAACCTCTCGGACCCGGCCGTCCAGGCCCTGCTGGCCGCCGAGGGCCGGGGGGGCAGGTTCCAGGTCTTCGCCGAGCTGCAGGGCGGCGAGTGGATCGCCTCCATCCCGGTCTACTACGCGGTGGCCGCCCGGCGATTCCCCGAGCCCCAGGTGGTGATCGTGGCGAGCGGCAAGCCGGAGCAGCTCTCGTCCTGGACGCTCTACCAGCGCTGGTGGAAGCCCGAGCGGGTCCAGCGGATCGAGCTCAGCCACCCCGAGGCCCTGCCCGTCGCTGCGCTGGCTCGCTGCGGCGAGCGGGACTTCGCCTTCTCGAGGACGAAGGGACGGCTCGCACTGGAGGTCACGCCCGCGCTTCGCGAGGCGTGGCGCCGCCAGGCGAATGTGGACATCCTCTACGCCCGGCCGGGCGATCCGCGCCCGGAGCGCAAGGCGGCCAGCCTGCGCTGCGTGCCCGACCGGCTCGACATGCCCGGCAACGCCGCCCGGATGGTCATCGAGCAGCGCAGGTCGCACTCCGTGCCCGGCTCGCACGACTACCTGCGGGTCCACATCGGGGACATCACCGGCGGGCAGGTCCTGCTCAGCCTGACGGCCGGCTCGGAGGAGAAGCTCATCGAGCGGTTATCGGTCAGCCGGGGGAACGTGCTGCAGTTCGAGCTGGCTGCCGAGAGCTACCACCTGGCGGTCGACCGCCTGGTCAACCTCCTGGTGGGCGACGACTACTGCGAGCTGGCCGTGTTCCGCATGCGGCCCGAGGAGCGCGCCCGCATCGAGCGCGCCCTGCGGGCGCTCGAATCCTCGGGCGCCAAGCTGCTCACCGAGGGCCGCGAGCTCGGGGCTGAGCAGGGGGCGGCCCACCTGCGCGCGCGCTTCGACAAGGGGCCCCGGGTGGACAGCTTCGAGCAGTTCCTCGAGCGCATCGCCAGGGGCTGCCGGATCGAGCAGGCCGACGGCAAGACGCTGCCGGCCGAGGACTGGCTCCGCAAGCCGCCCGAGAAGAAGCCCACCGAGAAGAAGAAGTGAGCCAGAGCGTCTCGGCGCTCGCTCAAGACCCCAGGCGCGACCACAGCACCCAGGCCAGCAGGGCCGTCGTGATCGCGAGCACGACGCTGCTGCCGATGCGCGCCTGGCGCCGCCTGGCGCGCTCGTAGCTGGAGCGCTCTTCGCGCTCGATCAGCGGCGGCAGGCAGGCGGCCGTGGCGGGCAAGGCGGCCTGGCCCCGGCGCTCGATCTCGCCGCGGTCCGCCCGGTGCGCGGCCAGCAACTCGTCGACGCCCAGCCGGCCGGCCAGGCCGCGGGCGATCAGGTTGGGCTCGCGGCGCTCGCGCACGAAGTAGCCGCGCTGGGTGACGACCAGCCCTCCGCCGTCGAAGAGCGATAGCAGCTGCAGCCCGGTGTCCACGCCCATGGGGTAGAGCAGGGCGTAGATGCCCAGGCCTCCGTTCGCGTAGACGGCCATGCGGGAGCGGACTAGGCCCACGCGCTCGGTCGCGACGCCCAGCGGCTCGAAGCCCGCCAGGCGCAGCGGCTGGACGAAGTCCCGAACCCGGCGCGCGCCCAGGACGCTCTCGGGATCGGCCTGCGGCTGGAAGTCGAAGCGCGCGCGCAGGAGGGACAGGATCCAGATGCACAGCACGAAGAGCTCGAGAACCGCTGCCGCGATGAGATGGCTCAAGTCGTCCCTCCCGAGCAAGAGAGCCGTGACAGGTTCATGATGGGTCTCCTCTCCTGGGCCGCATTAGACTCGGCTGCGTGTACGCAAGTCAAGGGACTGGCTGTGAATGGCAATCGCGTCGAGATTGCCCGATACGCGCTGGCGGAGTTAAGATCTCCTTCTTCGCCGGGATTGGAAGGCTGACAGGGAGGCGCGAGATGAGAGCCGCAGTGACGCTGATCGCGGGTCTCGGCCTGGTACTCGGCTGCGTGGGCCACGGCACGCACCGCCTGGGGGAGTCCTGCACAGCGCGATCGGACTGCGTGGAGGGGCTGACCTGCGTGGACCAGGTCTGTGCGGTGGACGAGGGGATCGACCGCTCCTGCGAGGAGATCGAGGCGATTTACCTCGAGGCGATCCTGGACGACACGGCGACGAGCTGCGCCGTCAGCAAAGACTGCTTCGTGCCCGGGGGGCTCTGCAACGCGAGCGACGAGCGGGCCGAGGAACCGCCCTTTCTCAACCGCTCCCTGGAGTCGGGCCTGGAGACGCTCGAGGACGAGTGGGAGGCCGACGGCTGCGAGCAGGGCGTGCAGTGCGACGGCGGCACGTTCGGCTACGCCTGGTGCATCCAGGGCAGCTGCGGCGCGGGCGGCGACTGCAACCAGACCCTGAACGCCCTGTGCCTGAAGGCGTCCGGCAGCGGCTGCGACCTCTTCGACGGCTCCTCCTTCGCCTGCGAGGGCCAGCTGCTCGGCCAGCTCGCCTGCGACCCCGAGGCCGCGGACAGCGGAGAGGTATGGGCTTGCCTCGACGAGGCCGAGCTGAGCTGCGCCTCCGAGGAGGACTTCGTGAGCAGCGCGCTGGCCGCCTGCGGCCAGGTCCTCGGCCTTACCGAGCCCTGAGAGCCCTGGCGCGCCCTGTACCCGAGGGAAACCGTCCAGGTACCTGGACGGTTTTTGTGCTTGTTATCAGCGGGTTGTGGATTTGCACACCGAGAGGCGGGCAAATGATCCAGAGATGCTGCCTGATCGGGGGGCTGTGGTACAATCGGCTTGGAGGTGGAGCTTGAACGCGGTCGTCCACAGGCCACCTGGTGTCTTGGTCACACCCGAGGGTTTCATGCGGCTCTCTCGGAGCCTCAAGGCCGAGGACAAGGCCAAGCTGATGTGGTTTCCCAACAGCCTCCAGAGGGCTGTTCTGGATCCCCTGTGGTCTTCCAAGAGCAGCGCGGACCTGGACGAACGGGAGGTCCACCTGAGTATGGAGCTGGCGATGATCTGCCTCGATCTCTATTCCATACTCGTGAGGCTGATCTCCGGCGACTTGGATGTGCTGATCAGGTTGCTTGAGGAGGCGGGGGAGATTTCCCTGGGCAAGGCGCGCCTGCGCATCTCCGACCAGCTGGGTGTCGCGGCTTGGGACTCCGTGGAGTGGGCCTGGTACACGCAAGTGGAGATGGCCCGCATCATCATGCCCATGATTACCCAAATGGATGCCGGGGTGTTCGAGCCAGCCCGCGGTGAGGTCGAGGGGGATCTTCTGTCTCGAGACCAGTACATGGGAGCCTCCCTGAGCATGCAGCTATACACGCTTGCGGTACTGGCTGCGGCCGAGCGGGAGGGGGACTCACTGCCAGCTCTGACCGGCGAGTTCTGTCATCGGGCATACGTCGGTGCATGCGGGGTGATAGACGCGGCGGGGCGCGACGGCGTCCGCATCGACCCCTATCGGCAGGAATCACCGGAGAAGCGCCGTGAGCGGATCACCAGGACGGCCGGACAGGTGCTCGCCGGGTTGTCGGAGGAGCAGTTGGAGCTCGTCTATTCCAGCTCGTTGGAGCAATCGACGTTCTTTCCCAGGGAAAGCGAGTAAACGTGCGCAGGATCCTCTTGGATACCAGCGTATTCAGTCGTTACCTCGATTCGAGTAGAAGTGGTGACGACAACAAGATCACCCGGGAGATAGCTCGATACCTCCTCGAACACCCGAAGATAGAGTTCAGCGTCCTGTCTCGTTTCGAGAAGGAACGAGGCCTTCGGGACATGGGGGCGACCGTGCAGCTGGATGCACTGGACAGGTTGTGTCGTCAACCAATCGTTCATCCAGTGGACGAGAAGGCAGCGAGCAGGGCGGCGGAGATGTGGGCCATACTGAAAAAGCAGGGGCGCGTGCCGTCAGATGTCGACCTGCTGATTGCAGCGACAGCCGATGTAAACGGCTGCATCGTAGCATATGCAGACAGGGATTTCGAGAACTTCCGGGAATTCGTCGAGACGGAAGACTGGCTGGACGATTCCAAGTCGGAATAAAGTTGATGCAGATATTGCTAGTGACGCGGTGGAAAGTACACAGCTCCCGAGTTCGGCTCACCCGGCATGTCTTCCCCGCTCCAGATGATAAGCCGGTCGCCGGTCCAGACGGCCGTGTGCCCACTCCGGGGTGTGGGCGCGCCTTCGGTGCTCATCGGCGTCCATGAGTCGGTCTCCGGGATGTAGATGCCTCCGGTACCGAGAAAGCCGCCAGCGCAAGATCCGCCCCAGACGATCATCTCGCTCCCGGTCCAGATCACGGTGCTGTGAAAGCTCCCGGGAGGAGCGCCGACGTCGGATGTCGGCGTCCATGCATCGCCGACAGGATCGTAGATCACACCGATGGAGGGACAGATCCCAACAGAGCCGCCACCCCAGACGATCATCCGGTCCTGGGCCCAGACGGCCGAGTGGTAACCTCGCACCTCACCGGCGCCGCTGCTGACAGGCGACCAGGACTGCGTCTCCGCAGCGTAGATTTCGCCGGAAGAAATCCATTCGTCAAACGCCATACCGCCCCATACGATCATCCGTGTTCCGGTCCAGACAGCCGTGTGGTGGTAGCGGGCCTGGGGCGCTCCCTTTGTGGGCATGGGCGTCCAGGTGTCCGAGCTCGGCTCGTAGATGCCTCCGGTCGACTCCGAGTCCAAGAAACCGATGCCTCCCCAGATCAGCGTCTCACTGCCCGTCCAGATCGCAGAGCTGTAGGCGCGCGGCGTAGGGGCATTGTCGGAGCTCACGCGGTCCCAGGTGTTCGTCGACGGGTCGAAGATGCCGCCGGTGTTCGTGTACCCTTCCTCGCCTTCGACGTCCCCGCCCCAGACGATCATCCGCTCGCCGGTCCAGATCGCCCGGTGTCCCTTCCGCGGGGCAGGCGCATCCACGCTCGAGGTGGGCGTCCAGGAGTCGGTATACGGGTCGTAGATGCCACCCGAATCGAGCAATTGGCCGGGGTATGCTCCGCCCCAGACGACCATCTCGCGACCGGTCCACACCGCGGTGTGCCCGAACCTGCCCACGGGCGCATCGAGCAGCGAGGTCGGCGTCCAGGAATCGCATTCTGGATCCAGACCGTCGCAGTCCTGGTCCACGCCGTCGCCGCAGATCTCCCGGTATGATCTGGGCCTCACGTCGGGATTCCCGTCGTCGCAGTCGTCTCCGCCGCAAGAGGCGGGCGGGTGGCCGTCGAGGTCCTCGTCGATGAGCTCACCGGTGCAATGACCCCCGGAGCAGACGTCTGCCAGCGTGCAGGGATCGTCGTCGTCGCAAGGGGTGCCGTCGGGCATCGGGTCGTAGCGGCACATGCAGTCGACGCAGTGTTCTCGCGTGCACGCCAGCGCGTCGACGCAGTCCGCGTCCATGATGCACCCGCCTCCTGGAACGCAATCGGTGGGCCCGTTGTTCCGGAAACAAGGATAACAGAGACACAATGGCCGGCCGTCGGCATCGACCGTGCACTGGCCGTTGCCCGAACAGGACACGCCGAAACAAGGATCGCTCGCGTCATCCACACAGGTCGTGCCGTCGAAGTGGTAGCCTGCGTCGCACTCGCAGATCGCCTCGTCCGAGCTCAGCCGGCACTTCCCGTGCCTGCCGCAGTCCAGATCCGCACACGCCCCGGCGTCTTCGTACCAGTTGCAGGCGGAAGCCCCCATGCAGACGGGGAGCAGAGCCGGCAGGAAAACAATGGCTATCGCTCTCCTTTCGATGTCCTCTCGGATTCGGCTCGATTATGGCACGTGACAGCGGGGCTGCCAATGGCCACCAGCGCTGACAGCCTGTTCGAGGGCCTGCGGAGCTGGTATTCTGTATGCTGCTCCCGGTCAGAGGAGAGCGCATGTCGCCCGAGCGCAGTCTGGACGTACTGTGGCTGATCCTGCTGAGCGCGGCCCTGGCCTGCTCCGGCGAGAGCCGGCAGGCGCCGGACGGGGCTGTCGACAGCGCCGTGGAGGACGCGGGCCGGGATGCGGGCAGCGGCGGGGATCGGGACGCGGGCGGAGACGCGGGGGACGCCGGGCTGGACGCCGGCGCGGACGCGGGGGATGCCGGAGCGGACGCGGGAGACGCGGGGCTGGACGCAGGCGGTGACGACGCACTGGACGCTGGCGCGGACGCGGGGGATGCCGGAGCGGACGCGGGGGCGGACGGATCCGGCCGGCCGGACCACGACCCGGCGAGCAGCTTCCTGCTGGAGGTCCCCGAGGGCGCTGTCCTGTGCACCGTCTTCTGCGAGGGCCGCGGCTGGCGCGACGAGCACGAGATGATGGGCCGGGTGGATCTGCGCCCGGGCTTCTACGCGCTTCCCCGCGGCGAGGGAGCCCTGGATCTCGACCTGGTCCAGGGCGTGGTCTTCGGCCCCGATCTTCGGGCGCTGCAGCCTGACGGGCCTCCGGGCTGCGAGGTGCGCTACTACTACGGCGCCTGGCAGTACATCCTGCGCCAGGACATGCTCCTGGACAGCACGCCTTACCTTCTCGAGCTGTGGATCTGGTACGAGCCGTCGTACTGGGGGCCGGAGTGGCCAGCCGAGAACGCGCTCGAGGGGGAGTTCGCCGCGAGCTTCGTCTGGGCCTCGGCCACCCTGGGCCCGGGCTCGGGCTGGTGCGAGGACCACCAGGGCTTCTGCTTCTGCGACCTGTCCAGCCAGGCCATGGAGACCGGCCAGGGCAGTACGGCCCGAGGGGACTGGGTGGAACTCGGCATGGCCTACGCGCAGGCCTGCATGGTGGCGGGCAACACGAGCTGCAAGGACGTCCACCACGCCAGGCTGAGCCTGGGCGGCGCGGAGCGGGAGCT
>JAFGRB010000358.1 GCA_016935365.1 Deltaproteobacteria bacterium | reverse complement strand
GGCCCCAACGGGGCCTTCCAGGCGTGTAAGCCCCCTTTGGAGGGGGCTTCCGAATACCTCGCCCTCTGGGCGAGGTTGATTATTCCCCCGCTGCTTCGCAGCGGAAATCTTGCGACGGAGAAGATGTGTATGCGACTCAGGGCGAAGCCCTGGGTGAGCGAGTTCAAAAAACGCCTGAGCCATGACAGGGCGAAATAGGGTGCCGGCCCGACGTCGAGATCACTCGATCGATATCCGGAGAAAGTAGTGGGCCGTGGTCTCCGAGTAGATCTCGACCAGGTACTCCCCGCTGCCGTCGACTGCATCCGAGTCCACGACCGGCACGCCGGGTGTGAATCTCTGGTTGCCGCCGGATGCGTCGGCGCAGCCTGCGCCGTAGCGGGTGATCTCGTACGCCCCCTCCTCGAACGGGCCTGAGAAGAGGAGCTCGAGCGCGACGGTCGCGGCCGCCTGCGTCTCGAAAGAGAAGCTCCGGAATCCGGGGAAGTCCCCCTCGACGTACTCGTCCTCGGCCAGGACGCAGCCCGCCGTGGTCTGGCAGATGGGGTGATTCTCCTCGCAGGGATCGCGGGTCAGGCCTGCGATGAGGTCCTGGCAGAAGCCGTCCGCGTCGCAGTAGCCCGCCGCTCCAGGGCACTCGCCGCAGTCGCCCCCGCAGCCGTCGTCGCCGCAGTCGATGAGGTCGCAGGCCGGCGTGCAGCAGCTCGACCCGTAGCAGACCTGGCCGTCCTCGCAGCATGTGCCGCCGCAGGCCTCGAACTCGCACTCGCACGACCCGTCCACGCAGGTTCCGAGCTCGCCGCAGCCCGGCCCGCAGGTACCCCCGCAGCCGTCGTCGCCGCAGTCCTTGCCGGCGCAGTCGGGCTCGCATTCGCCATCCGAGCAGCCCGCGCACAAGGCGATCCAGGCTCCGAGGCACAAGGCGATCCGCACGTTCATCCGGTCCTCCTCTCCAGCACGAGTGGCCCATCATCGCGATCTTCATGCCGCCTCGTCAAGATAGTTTGGGTGCATATCCCAGTTTCCGACCATCGATGGACAACCCGCTTCGCAGTCTAACCTACGAAATGTGCGAAACGGAGCCGGTCGGTCCATACTGTCTACATTCCTTGCTCAATCGAAGGACCTGAGCAAACAGGGATATGCACCCAGATAGTTTGAACGCTGCCGCGCTCTTGGGCGACAAACGGGCGAATGGCGGAATTAACGCATGGAAAGAGAGGCCGCGCATGAGCGGGTCACGCTCCTGTCGTACGATCCTCCTCCTCGGGCTCTTCGCGCTCGCCTGCTCGGCCGAGCCCGCGGATCCGCAAGGCCTCGCCCGCGAGCCGGTCTGGCTGCGCACCTTCGGCACGGCCTGGAGCACGGCAGCCGCGGCCGCGCTCGACGAGGACGGCTCGCTGCTCGTCCTGGGCAACACGCAGTCCGAGCAGGCGGGCCGCGACTGCGCCTGGCTGGTGCGGATCAGCGCCGAGGGCACGCTCCTTCGCGAGATGCAGTTCTGGCAGGCCGAGGGCGGGATGGCGTCGGCCCTGGTGACCGATCCCTCGGGCGGCCTGCTCGTCTCGGGGACGGTCCAGGCCGAGACCGGTGCCCGGGCGGCCCTGCTCGCGCTCGACGATGCCTGGGACGTCCGCTGGCAGCGGTGCTACGGCGAGTTCGCCCAGCAGTCCGCGAGCGCCCTGGCCCGCGACGGCGAGGGGAACCTCGTCCTCGCCGGCCTGGCCTCGGGCGAGGACGCGGCCCGCACGCACGGCTGGATCGCCAGGACCGACCCCGGCGGGGAGCTCCTCTGGCAGCGCCACCTCGAGCGCGGGCAGGCGAGCGCGTTCCGGGCGCTGGCCGTGACAGGGGAGGGGATGATCGCGGCGGCCGGCTACACCGGCTCGCCGTCCGGGCAGGACCGGGACGGCTGGATCGCGCTGCTGGACCCGGAGGGCGAGCTTGTCCGGGAGCTCACGCCGGGCGGAGCGCGCCAGGACGAGCTGCACGCGCTGATCTCGGGCGAGTCGGGCGGTATCATAGCCGCCGGCAAGACCTTCTCCCGGGGGGCGGGCGACTTCGACCAGTGGGTCGTGGCTTATGACAGCGACGGAGATGCGCTCTGGGAGAGCGTGACCGGAGGCGAGTCCTGCGAGTGCGCCCAGACCCTCGTCCAGCAGGGGGCCGGGCGCCTCGTCACGGCCGGCTGGACCCAGACCTATGGCGCGGGCGGCTACGATGTCTGGCTCTCGGCCCTGGACGGGCGGGGAGAGGTCCTGTGGCGTCACTGCTTCGGCGGCCCGGACGAGGACGAGGCCGCGGCCGTCCTGCCGGGCCCCGGGGGCGGGTACTTTTTGGCGGGCTCCAGCATCTCGTACGCCGACGAGGCCGGAGGCCGGGTCGCCTTCGCGGCCCTCTTCGTCCCCTGAGCAATCCGCGTTGTTCGCAGATGCGCTTGCTGTAAGGGTTTGCGCAAGTCAGGAAAAGGAAATACCCCATGATTGATGGACTCGTAAAAAGTCCATCAACGGCCGGCGCTGACAGGCGCCGGCCGCCAAGAGGGGGTGGAACCACTTGAATTCATTTGGGTGCAGATCCCTGTTTGTTATCAAGTAGTTAGGCATATTGTTGCTCACGCTGCCTTCTTGGCTATCGCATCGT
>JAFGRB010000357.1 GCA_016935365.1 Deltaproteobacteria bacterium | reverse complement strand
AGCCGGAAGAGGCTGCGCCCGTATATGCGGTGCCGTTCGAGGGAGAAGCTCGCGGGGCCGCACCCGCAGCGGCGGGGGCTTTCGAGGCGGAGCCTGCAGAGCCTGCGCCTCTCGGGGGAGAGGCTCGCGGGGCCGAGCCCGCAGCGGCGCGCCTGGTCGAGGGCGAGTCCCGGGTGCGGATCGATCTCGATGCGGGCGAGGATCTCGAGCCGGTGGTGGTCGACGAGGACCTGGACATGGAGCCGGCCATCGCAGGCGAGGCGCTGGACATCCCGGCGGCCTATCCTCTCCGGCCCACCAGGCCGATCGAGCAGCGGGTCCGCATCGAGGACCTGGGCGAGGACGGCTTCACGGCCGTGGACACGGAGCTGGGCGTGGTGAGCGTGGACACCGAGGCGGGCTTTGCGCCGCCGGTCTCCGCCCCGGCGGAGACCGGGAGCGAGAGCTCGCCCTACCTGCTCGTCAAGCAGAAGCCCGGCCTGCCGGAGCTGGAGCGCATGGAGTCGGGCATGCCGGTGCTGCTCGATGAGCTCTGCTGCGGCGACCGGCTGCGCATGGCGGCTGCCCGCGAGCGGCTGTCCGCGCAGGGCGCGAGCGTGCTGCCGCAGGTCATGACGCGCTTCCCCGGCCACCTGCTTCACGACGCGCGGGCCCGCCAGGAAGACCAACCGGCGCTCGTGGAGCACAGCGAGCTGCTGCACCTGCTTGTGGATCTGGGTGCGGACATCTGCCCGCACGTGGTCGAGCGGCTCGAGGATCCCGATCCGATCACGAGATACTACGCCGTCAAGATCCTGGACGAGGTGCACTGCACGCGCGCGGTGGCGAGGCTGTCGGGACGGCTCTACGACCGGGATGCCCTCGTGCGGCTGGCCGCGATCGACGTGCTCCAGGGCTACCGCAAGACCACCGGCTTCCGGTTTCTGCTCAAGAGCTTGCGAAACCGGCTGCAGAGCGGCGAGCCCGCCCAGCAGGCGGTCTCGGCGGCCCTGCTGGGCAACTTCAAGGACGCGGAGGCGCTGCCCGCGCTCGTCGACCTGCTCGGCGCAGAGGACAAGATGGTCGCCCGGGCCGCGCTCGAGAGCCTGAGCTACATTTCCAAGCAGCAGTTCGGCTCCAGCGATCGGAAGTGGCGCAAGTGGCTCGATGCGCACCGCAGCGAGCGCCGCATCCAGTGGCTCGTCGCCGGCCTGCGCTCGGCGGATCGGGACATCCGCTTCTCCTCGGCCCAGGAGCTGAGATCCTTGACCGGACAGCGCTTCGGATACGATTTCGATGCCCCCAAGGCGGATCGCGAGAAGGCCGCCAGGCAGTGGGAGCGATGGTGGGAAGATCGCGGGCAGCACTTGAGCTTCGAGGACTGAGATCCGCTCACTCGGCGCGCTCGCCGGAGTGGACATGACCCGATCGAATCACTCACTCGCAGCAGCACAAACCAAGGAGGGAAGATGATCTCGAGCAACAGACGCATTTGGGTCTGGCCGTGCGTGTTCTTCTTGCTGGCGCTCTCCGCACCGTCCATGGCGGGCGTGCCGGCCGTGGCCCGCAAGGTGCCGGGCGACTCGGCGTACGCCGTCATCATGACGAAGCCGGCCGACGTGGTCGCCAAGATCTGCGCGTTCTTGGACCGCTTCAAGCAGCTGAATGCGGACCTGGACATGGCCGTCCAGGGCGAGAAGATCAAGGCGGAGCTGGGGGAGAACATCCTCACCCCCGAGGGCATGCGCAACTTCGGGATCGATCCGGATGGCAGCATCGCGATCTACGGCCCCGAGTTCCAGGGAGAGCCCGTGGTGGCGGTCGGCTTGACCGATGCCAAGGTCTTCAAGGAGAAGATCTTCGCCGCCATGGAGAAGTCCGGCAAGCCGAAGCCCGGCAAGCCGAAGCGCATCTCGGGCGCAGAGGTCTACGAGCCCGGAGGAGGCAGCGCGATCGTGCTGAAGGGCAAGTGGTGCCTGGTGGTGCCCAAGACGCAGATGCAGGCCAAGAAGGGCAATCCGATCCAGGCCTTCTTCGGCCAGGGCCGCAAGCTGGCCACCCAGGCCTGGTTCAAGCAGGCGATGCAGGCCGTCGACGCGAACGCGCACGGCATGGTGCTGCTCGACATGGGCCGGGTGGTCAAGACCTTCCAGACCGACATGCGCACGCAGCGCAAGTTCTTCGAGGAGCAGGCCAAGAAGGCCAAGGATGCGACCTGGCACAAGAAGCACGCCAAGATGCTCGCGGCGCAGGAACGGGTCGGGACCGATCTGCTCAAGAAGGTCCAGTCCCTGGCGATCGACTGGAAGCTGACCGACAAGCGCATCGAGTCGAACTTCACGCTGGTGTCCTCCAAGAGCGGCCTGCGCACCATGGCCATGATCTTTCCGGCCAAGCCCAAGCTGCCCGCCTTCCACGCCGAGATGGCAAAGACCGCCGTGATGAGCGGCTGGGCCGCGCTGCAGGTCAACGCCCTGCTGGATCTCTTCGCGCCGGTCCCGATCGGGCCCGAGTCGACCGTCAAGAACGAGCTGGACCGGGGAGGCGCACAGTTCAAGCAGATGTTCGGGCTCGACCTCTTCAAGGACCTGCTCGGCAATGCCGAGAGCGCCGCGTTCTACCTCCTCTCTCCGGACATGGAGGTGCTCAAGCCCGAGATGTCGAAGGAGGAGCAGGTCCTGCGCCTGATCAAGCTCGCCGTGGTCGTCAAGCTGGCCAAGCCGGCCAAGGCCAAGGAGTTCTTGGACAAGGTCGAGACCATCATGACGGCCCAGAAGTCCCAGATCGCGAAGGAGCAGATCGCCGGGACCGAGGTGCGCAGCCTCCAGCCCACCCCGGGGGCCGTGGTCTCCTGGGCGCTCAAGGGAGATGCGCTGCTGTTCGGGATCGGAGAGGGCACGGTGGCCAACCTGCTGAAGATCAGCCAGGCCGGGATGTGGTCGCGCGCATCCAAGGCGAGCGAGCGGGCCGGTGGCACGCTGGACTTCGCCGCGCTGACCGAGGCCATGGCCTCGGCGGTGGCCAAGAACGTCGGAGGCGACGAGGGTACGGAGTTCCGCATGGCCTGGCCCATGGTCAAGCAGGTGCTGAGCCAGTTCGCCCAGGTCGAGCTCGCGGGTACGCTCGACAAGGGGCGGCTCTCGGTTCGCTCCGCCATCGTGTTCCACTGACGCCGGCACTTCCGGGCGCGATAGAGTATGCGGAAGGGTGTGCTCAACCTTCTGGGCAAAACGAGGCGCGGCTGTCTGTCTTCCCGAGGGCGGTTCTTGTGTTTGAGCGAGCGACTTCAGAGCGACTGTTCTGCGCGCTGGAGGGATTTGTCCCATCGGCGGCCTTCGTGCTGCTGATGGCGGATCTGTTCGGCCGGGGCCATCCCGGCGGAGCCACGCTGGCCGTGATGGGCATCGCCCTGGGCGCCTCTGCCGGGGTGGCCGCAGGGCGCTGGCTCGGCCGCCTGGCGCGCTCCGAGGCGGACACCTGCCTGCCCGTTGTGCTGGGGCTGCTCTGCCTCCCCCTGGCGGTCCTGCCCGCGGCCTTCGACCTGGGGTGGGTGCTGCTGGCCGTGGTCGCGGCCCTGCCCCTGGGGCTGTGCCTGGGAGTGGCCTGGCGCTGGAGGGCCGGCCGGCAGACCTCGCTGTCGCAGAGCACGGCCCGGCGCTGGATGGGCGTCGGGCTCGGGCTGGGCGGCGCGCTGTCGGCGGCCTCGGCCGCGCTGTTCTCCTCCTGGAAGGGCTCCATGCTGACCATGCTCTTCGCCGCCCCGCTCGTATGGCCCATCCTGCCGAGCCAGGGCGCTCGAAGTCTGCTGGCCCGGATGATCTTGACGCTGCTGGTCGTCGTCGCGACCATGTTTCTACTCTTCACTTGAGACATCCCTCTTACCCGAGGATTCCCCATCGTGCACGCGCTTCGTATCCAGATCATCTGACCATCCGCGGAGGCCAAGGAGGTCTTTGAAAATGTTCGGCAGTACGTTGAGCAGTATGTCACGCATTGCCACCAAGATCGGATGTTCGTTGATCTCCAGAGATGTCGATTGTCATGCGGCGGGCAGGGCCACAAAGGGCCATAAAATCCTTGCTAGCGCTTTCGCGAGAAGGTATGGTGCCGTCGTGCAGATGCGACCGCTGCCTACCTCGTATTGGAATTTCCGGTACGGCCTGCCGGTTCTAGGTGTACTATGAGTGCCATCAAACTACCCGACTGCCCTCAAGTTACGTTCGAGGAGCCTCCTCTCCAGGAAGTGGTCTGCCAACTCCGTTTTCACCAGATATTGAAGATCGTGACTATGATGCCTGCCGATTTCCAGGATCTAATCCGGAAGGAGTTCCCCGTACATGTCCAGGAGCATGGAGTTCAGGTCGCTGTTGCAGGCGGGCAGCCGATCATGGCGGCCACGAATGAGCCTACATGGCAGTTTAGATCTGCCGACGATAAATGGCTTGTTAGTTTGGCAAGTAGCTTTATTGCACTGAAGACGACAGCCTATTCTGATTTCGATGGCTTCCTGAACCAGTTGTTGCCGGTGGTTCAGGCTTTTGAGACTACATACCAGCCTCCATTCTATGTCCGCGTCGGCCTCCGGTACGTAAACCGCTGGGTTTTACCTCGGGAAGAGGACCGACCAATATCATGGTCGGACTTGCTCAACCCGTACATTGCGGGCTGGTTCTCTGAACCAGTTCTCCGCGATGGCATAGCAGAAACAAGGCACCATCTCATCCTGCAAACCGAGCGTGGACAGATTGGTTGTCGGTACTCGCGCGATGTCGGCCAAGCTGATGGAACATCAGCTGAGCAGTTCACGCTTGACTTCGATCACTATGCCACTGGACAAATTGCATGCAAAGACATCCGCGGCCTTCTTGTTGACTCAAACAGCATTGTATTTCGACTCTTCTGCTGGTGTCTTACAGATCAGGGCTACCACTCACTGAAGCCTCGCGACAAACACCGAGGGGAGGAAGACAATGAAGTTCAGGGGTAAGTTTGAGAAACAGGAGATCGAGGTGGGTCTTTCCATAGAGTTGCCGATGGACTACCGGGGACCAGAGGAGAAATACACCCTCGCTGACATTATCGCCCACTCGACTCCCAAACACATTAGGTTCGAGAAGAGGACTGTCGAGTTCGAAATCTACGGGACATCCACGGAGAATAAGGAAACCCCGGAGCGTTATCGCTGCCATCTCCTTGTCAGTAACATGCCAGATATTGCGCTTCCCGAAGTCGAGGAGGAGCTTCGTGATACCTACGAACATTATATATCCATTGACTTGGTTTCACAACATCCCTCCCTTCCGCCTCCATCTAGGCCTGTCACTGCTACCGTCATCAATCACGTGAAGACTTAGTATTTTCATCGACAACATGGCGTATCGGAATCCCATTGGTCGAAAGCTCCGTCAGGGGGATATCCTTGCGAACGTTCGAACCTTTGCACTTACAGATCTTCGGGACCCAGAGAATCCGGCCGGAAATGTAATGGGTGCAGATCCCTGTTTGTTATCAAGTAGTTAGGCATATTGTTGCTCACGCTGCCTTCTTGGCTATCGCATCGT
>JAFGRB010000032.1 GCA_016935365.1 Deltaproteobacteria bacterium | reverse complement strand
TGCACTTAAGAAAAAACACCTCCCCCTCGACGGGGGAGGTCGGGCGAAGCCCGGGTGGGGGTGAAAACGCAACAGCGCGGATAGCTCAGTAGCGTGGCGCGTAGGCGCACTTGGAGATGAAATGTAGGGCGGGGGTTCATCCCCCGCCGAACGCCCCCGCGCCCTGAGTCGCACACATCTTATCCGTCGTGGTTTTCCGCTGAGAAGCAGCGGGGGATATCGCCTGGGTCTTCATTCAAGAAGGAGAGAACATCTATTCGCTCTGAAGGGAGCGCTGCTACTCCAGCTTCTCGGCGCCTCCATCTTGCCGCGCTCATACAGCGGCGGGGGATAAACCCCCGCCCTACAGCCCAAGGCTATCCCATCGCTGTTTCGGGGCTAGGTGACCGGTTTGCTACTTGGGTATCTCGAGGGTGATCAGGGTGTTCTTCTGGCCCTCGAAGCGCTTGAAGGTCTTGGAGAGCTGCGCATAGCCCTTGTCGCCGACGAAGCGCTCGTTGACCGACAGCTTGCGGACCACGATCAGCGATCCGTCCTTGGCCCCGTAGGAGTTCTGTACCCCGACCGCGGTGCCCGTGGAGATCTCCCGGTGGCTGAATCCCTTGGGCAGGGCCTGGAGCTGAAAGCCGGCCGGGAAGTCCACCTTGACGTCCATCTCCTCCAGGCGCTTGAAGGGGAACTGGACCGGGTTGGCGCGGGTGTCGGTCATCGGCTTGGGGCAGACGTAGAGATACAACCCGAGGCGGTCGCGGAGAACCGGGCAGACCATGTGGTGGACGAAGGCGCCGAGCTTCATCACCATCTTGTCCCGCAGCACCTCGGAGTAGCCCGGCACCTTGATCTTGGCCTTGAGCCCCAGCGGCTCGGCCGGCTCGTCCATGTGGGTGAAGCTGTACTCCTCGACCAGGCCCTTCTCGGCGCCTGCGGTCAGCAGGTAGCGGACCTGCTCCTCGCGCTCCTTGGGCGTCATGGGGCCGAAGAAGCGCCGGAAGGCGAAGGCGAGCTGGCCGCGGATCTCGCTCGAGTAGTCGATCTCCACGTCGCCGGCTGGATCGACCTTGCCGCGGATGGTCGTCGTGCGCCGGTTGGCCTGCTGGCTGCTCTCGGGGATGTCGCGGAACGAGACCGTGGCGCCCTTGAGCCACAGGCCCTTCTTGCCCTCGAAGACCCAGGGGATCTGCCCGAAGGGGCACTGGCGGTGGGTGGTGTCGATCAAGGTGCCGTCGTCCAGGGCCAGCAGCGGGTGGGTGAACTGGTAGAGGTAGGGTAGCTCCTCGATGACCGGCGGGTTCATGTCGTCGATCGCCAGCAGCACGGTCGCGTCGATGCCGACCGACTTCATCATCAGCCACATCAGGTTGGCCGCCTGCTCGGGCGAGGCGTTCTTCTCCTCGAGCAGGTCGCCGATGTCCAGGGTGGCGATCTCGTACTCTCGCGGCACCCAGCTCAGCGTGTCCACGTCCTGGATGTTGAGGTTGGCCTTGACCCAGTCGTGGATCGCCCGGGCCCGGTCGCGCGGCTCCGAGATGCCCGCCGTGGCCTTCTCGGCCAGCTCGGCGGGCTTGGACGGCGGGCGGCCGTAGTGGGTGAACCACTTGTAGTAGGTCTGGCCCAGTGTGTTCCAGTCCCAGCGGCGCTCGCCTTGCCAGATCCGCACCCGGCTGGCCATGGACATCAGCGGCGGCATGCCCGCCTCGTAGACGACGGCCGGCACGTTGTGCGCGGTCCAGATGTCGAAGGTGGCCTGTCGGCGGATGCCCACCAGCCCGCTCATGCCGGTGGCCATGCCGGTCTCCTCGGTCTTCTCGGGCTTGAGGTCGTGGAGGTCGTAGATGACCGGCTGGATCTCGGCCCGCCGCGGCGGCCGGGTGACCATGTACTTGGAGAACAGCACCGGCGCGTCGAGGTGGTTGAAGGCCCAGTTGAGCTCCCGGCCGCGCAGCGCGTAGTGGTAGTAGATCGTGTCGCCCGGCCCGATCCCGGGGAAGAGGATCGTCGTCTCGTAGTAGTCGATCGGCGGCGTGTAGTCTGGGATGGCATCCTTGATGAGCACGGTCTTGACGAAGTCGCCCTGCTTGAGCACGTTGCGCGTGCCGTCCGGCTTCTCCACGTAGGCCTCGATCTCCTTCAGGTCGTCCAGGTGACGGAGCTGGATGGTGCCGAAGTGCCCGCCCTCGGTGGCCGCCCGGGTGAGCAGCTTGACCTTGGTGAAGCGGCTGTAGACGTAGGAAGGGTAGTACGTGTGGCCGATGTCCATCGGGTCGTAGTGCACGTAGCCGATGTCGTAGAGCACGACCGCGATGGACTTGGCGGCCAGATCGGGCGGGATCTCGGCCTTCTCCACGTCGGGCGGCACCACGACCAGGCCGCTGCCTGCGCTCGCCCCGGTGGTCTTGCAGCCGGCCAGCGCCAGCGCGCCGAGCGTGAACACGGACAAACACACGATGGTAGCAGAACGCATCTCGCTCTCCTGTGGGGAAGGGGGGGGCAGGGGCTCGCGCCGTGGTTGGGCGCTCAGCCCTTGTTCTCCTCTTTGCGCGGCTCGAAGATCAGCACGAAGTTGCCCGCCTCCATGGCCTTGTGCATGGAGCTTCGCGCTTCGGTGTACTTCTCGGGCGGGATGATGAGCTGCTTGAAGGTCCAGTCGTAGACGGCCACCACGCGGTCGTTTTCGATCTGGGCCAGGCGCTCCACCTTGACGTAGTCGTCCTCGAAGCTCAGGTTCCTGGGCAGGCCGGCCGGCCGCATGCCGGCCGGGATGGCGACCTCGTAGCGGGCCTTGCGGTGCTGCAAATAGTAGAAGTCGACCGGGTGCTTGCGCTTGGGCAGCTTCAGGTAGTCGCTGAGATCCTCGTCCGGAAAGAGGGTCTTGACCTCGAAGCTGACCCCCTTGCCCGCCGGCTGCATGGCGCGGGCGATGCGCGCCTTGAGCTCGATCTCGAACGGGGCGTTGTTGTCCTCCTTGCCGCTGGACTTCTCGGTCTCGAGTGTGGCCTGGGGGTAGTCCTCGGAGAGCTCGGTCTCCATCCACTTGCGCCACTTCTCGGAGTTGTACTCGTTGGCGTAACTCCGGTAGTACTCGGCCACGTTGCCGGTGGTCGTGATCCGGGCGTCCATCTCGACCGCACCGTCGCCCGCGGGCGTGAACACGGCCTGGAGGTCGAAGCGGTTCGTCTCCGGGCCCTGGACCGGGATGAAGTCCACGAAGGGCTTGCCCGGTCGTGACACGACCACGTGCACGCCCTGGTCGCGCGCCGGGGTCGTGTCGTAGGCGATGTCCCGATGGGTGGCGTCGAGCCAGTAGACCTTGCCGTCGGCCTCGACCCGGGCGATCGAGTGGTTGAAGTGGAGCCCGGGCATGTCCAGGTCCAGCTTTCCGAGCTGGGGCCGGGTACCGATCAGGATCGGGTCGGCCTTGAGGCCCAGCTCGCGGCAGAGCACGGAGATCAGCCCGGCCACGGCCTTGCAGTCGCCGTACTTCTTGGTGCAGACCACGTGGGCCGAGAGCGGCACGAAGCCGGCCAGGCCGCGCTCCAGGCCCACGTAGCGCACGTTGTCGTTCATGAACTTCCAGACCGCCTTGACCTTGTCGGTCTCGGTTTTCGCCTCCTTGGCGATCTTCGCGGCCACCTCCTTGACCGCCTGGGTGGCTTTCTGCTTCTCGATGATCAGGCCCTGCCAGCAAGCGCCCAGGTCCTCCCAGGAGTGGATGTGGCAGCGCTTGCGCGTCTCGTCGTCCTTGGCGCCCTTGATGAAGGCCGTGACCCTTGGGGTGGAGAAGATCAGCTTGCCCCTGACGTCGTCCGGGGCCACCATGCCCTCCTCGATGTGCAGGGCCGGCACCTGCCTGGCAGTCCAGGTGCGCACGAGGCGATCGCCCTTGCGCTCCTCCTTGAGCTCGCTCTTGGAGCTCTGGTCGAGGTTGTAGACCTTCCACTTGTACTCGTAGTCGGCCGGGGCGTCGACCGTGTAGCGGGCCTCGAGCACCGGATCGCGGTCCTGGAAGTAGGCGTCCCCGACGCCCAGGAGCTCGGAGGTGCGGATGCGCCACCGCTCCTCGATGATGGCGCCCGGGCTGGCTCCCTTGACCATCCAGACGTAGCAGCGGAAGTCCTGGTCGGGCACGGCCCAGTTGGTGAAGGTCTGGTCCGACATGTCGTCGGGATCCACCTCGATGACCGCGCCCTCGGGCGTGATCAGCCGGGCCTCGATGCGCTCGACCTCGTCCCAGGTCTCGTTGTAGCAGACCCAGCGCTGGATCCGGCAGTTGGGCGCTTCCTCTCCGCAGTCCATGGCCTTGCGGTTCATCAGCTTGACGCGCCGGAAGCCCTCGAAGACCAGGCTGTCTCCCGAGTCGTCCACCCGAGATGTGGCCTGCTCCTCGAGCACCACGGCCACCGCGCCCTCGAAGCGCGTGGGCGTGATGTCGGCGTAGCGCTCCACGAGCGCCTTGTCGGTGTGGGCGCAGCTGGCGCACAGGCCCGCGGCCAGGAACAAAAAGACCGTCCTTTTCATCGCTACCTCTCCTGCTCTGCGCTCGGCGCAGCCGGGCGCGAGAACTCCGCGCCCGCGGCGACGATCACCGCCTGCCGGATGGGCCCCTCGGAGGCGAGCTCCTTCTCGGAGACGAACTTGTGGACCTTCTTGTAGTGAGCGATCTCGGAGGCCGGCAGGGTGATCACCTTGACCTTGCCCTCGGCTTCGGCCCGGGCGCCGATGGCGCCGGCGGGCACCTGGAAGCGCGGGGCCGTCATGACCCGGATGACCTTCTGGCCGTCGGCGCTGGCCACCCCGAACCAGCCCCGCCGGTGGAAGCACATGTCGCGCACCTCGCCCTCCACCCGGACCCGCTTGCCCTCCCAGGCGGCCGGATCGTCGAGCAGGGCCTCCACCGATACCCTGGCTGCGCCCTGCAGGGGCTCGCCGAGCTCGACGTCCAGCGGGCCCGCGGGCGCCGGTCGAGCCGCAGCCGCCGGGTGATCATCGGGCTTGGCGTGCCCCGGTTCGGCAGCCGGCCCGGCCTTGGGTGCGGCTGGCTCGGCCGCCGGACCAGGCCCTGCGGGTCGCTCCTCGCAGGCTGCGGATACGAGGACCGCGCCGCAGAGCAGCGCGGCTGCGAGACGCTCGAGCATGCTCACTCCTGCGGGCTTACTGGGTCTTCTCGACCTTGTGGCCCTTCATCTGGTCGTTGAGCAGGGCCTTTCCGATCACGTGCACGAAGGCCTGCTGCATCTCGCCCTTCTTGAAGCGGTCGGGCACGGCGTAGTGGAACTGCTTCTGGCCGCCCTCGTCCTTGACCGAGCACTGGATCTCGGCCGGGGCGCTCTCGAGGCCGCCGAACATCTTCTTCTTGTAGTAGGAGCACTTCGCTCCGTCGAAGACCACCACGCCGTCGTCGACGGCCACCGTGTAGCGCTCGCCGTTCGTGGACCCGGCCTTGCCCAGGCCGATGTAGAGATCCTGGCCGTCTCTGGCGTAGGCGTAGTAGGTCTTGGAGGACCCGCCCCCGGCCTTCTCCACGAAGGCCAGCTGGCCCGGGTACTCGATCTCGATCTCGCCCTGCTTGACCTTGTCGCCGCGCTTGATCGTGACCTTCTGGCCCTCGATCTTCCACTCGGCCGGCTCCTTGGCGAAGGCGCTGTCCTTGACCTTCCAGCTGCCCTCCATGGCCTTGATCTCGTCGGCCGGGTCGAAGCCGGCAAAGCGGCTGTCGCCCGCACTCGCCTGGGCCGGGCCCGCAGCGGAGGGCTGGTCCGCCTTTTCACCTTCCTGCTTGCATGCGGGCATCGAGGCGGGAAGCAGGATCATCATCACGATAGGGAGCCACTTTCGCATCGTACGACCTCCTCGCGACATACCGTGTCTCGAATCCGTGTGCACCACCAGCGCACCTTTCGGTGAGAGATCCTACCCTCCGACCGGAGCGGGTTTCAAGGCTTATCGCTCGGGTGACCGCGTCAGCGGCGCCGGCGCGGCCGCCTCGGCTTGCCGCCCCTCGGCTTGCCGCCCTTCGGCCTGCCGCCCCCCTCGCGCCTGCCGGGCCGGCGGGCAGGGCGGTTCGCGGCAGGGCGCTGCGCGTCGTGGCGCAGGTCGGCCTGCTGCTTGAGCAGGTAGGCGACGATCTGGACGGCGTCCGCGTGGCCGACCACGGCCCGGGCCTGGTCCAGGTAGCCGTCGCAGATCGCTGCGCCGGCCTCGCGGGCGAGCTCGGCGATCCTCGATTGCGTCCGGCTGGCGGTCATCTCCGAGGCGGGCGGGAACTCGCGCTGCTCGAGCCGGACCCCGAACTGCCGCTCGAGCACGCCCAGGGTGCGCAGGTGCCGGCCGCTCACCAGGCTGATGGAGGTGCCGGTCTTGCCCACCCGGCCGGTGCGGCCCACGCGGTGCAGGAAGACGGCCGGATCCTCGGGCAGGCTGAAGTTGATCACGTGGCTGAGGTCGCTGATGTCGATCCCCCGGGCGGCCAGGTCGGTGGCCACCAGGAAGCGCAGCTCGCCCGAGCGGATGGCGGCCATGACCCGCTCGCGCTCGGACTGCGGCAGGTCGCCCGAGAGCATCTCGGCCCGCAGGCCCTCCCTGGCCATCTGGGTGGTCACGAGCGAGGCGTCCGTGCGGGTGTTGACGAAGACGATGGCCGACTCGGGCTGCTCCGCGGCCATGACGTGGAGCAGGTAGTGGTGCCGGGGCAGGTCGTCTCCGATCTTGTAGTAGACGTTCCGGATGCCCTCGACCGAGAGCCGGTCGACCGACAGGTCGATGCGCACGACCTCCGGGGCATAGCGGGCGATGAGCCGATCGGTCTCCTCCGACAGGCTCGCCGAGAGCATCACCACCTGCTCGCAGCGCTGGCACTGGTCCATCAGCCCGGTCACGTCCTCGTAGAAGCCCATCGAGAGCATCTCGTCCGCCTCGTCGAGCACGCAGCACAGGATCCGGTCGAGCGCGAGCTCGCCCTGGCGGGCGAGGTCGAGCAGCCGGCCCGGCGTGCCGACCACGAAGTCGACCCCGCGCCGCAGCTCGCGGACCTGGGGCCCGATCGGCATGCCCCCGTAGGCGGCCACCAGCCGCAGCCCGCAGTGCCGGCCCAGGGCGGCGAGCTCCGTGCCGATCTGGGCGGCCAGCTCCCGCGTGGGCGCCAGGATGAGCACGGCCGGGCCGTCCGCGCCGAGCTCGATGCGCTCGAGCAGGGGGATCCCGAAGGCGGCCGTCTTGCCCGTGCCCGTCTTGCTGCGCACGCTCAGGTGGCTGCCCTCTCGCAGCGGCTCCAGGCAGGCGGCCTGCACCGGCAGGAGGCGCGCGTAGCCGAGATCCCGCATGCCGGCGAGGATCGGCTCGGGAATGCCGCGCTGCGCGGGATCGCTCCAGGCGAGATCCAGCGCCTCTTCGTTCTGCTCGCTCATGCCAGTCGGAAAGAGGCCAGGAAGGCGGGCAGCGAGCCCAGCTCGAAGCGGAGGATGGAGCGCGAGATGTCCTGCCCGGTGCGGATGTCGGTCACCGTCCCGTAGCAGGTCGTGTGGGTCCGGTGCAGGTTCCACGGCCGGAGGTCCACCTTCTCGCCCACGTAGTGCAGGGGACGGCCCGCCTCGTCCTTGAAGTCGAAGCAGTAGCGGATCTTGGCCTCGCTGAAGTAGCGCAGGTCGAGCGTGCCCCGGCAGGCGGCGCCCTGGACCAGGCCCCCGATGTCGACCGTGCCCTCGAGGAAGCTGGACAGGAAGCCCGGCTGGAAGGGCCTGAGGTAGCTCGCCAGGTGGCGCGTGCCCCAGGTGACGTGGAAGGACATGGGGTGCTCGCCGTCCGGGCCGGCCGCGTTGACGAAGTGGTGCGTGCCGGTCATGGTCTCGTCCAACATGAATCCAAGCCGGCGCTGCTGGAACATTTTTTTCAAAAGTTCGAGTCGATTCAAGACGACCTCCCGAGGGGATATTCTACGCCTCCGGAGCGCAGACGCAAGACCGAATCGCGGCGAAACGCCGCCGTGGCGCTTCGTTTTCCGTTGACACATTCCTATGTTTGCGATAGTGCTGTGTTCCGCTCGCGCAGTGTGCCTGTCGAGAGCGCGAGGGAAGCCCCATCTTCGCTGGAGAGGCTCGATGGCGAACGATTCCGGCCTTGATCTGTCGCAGCTCGAGTACGAGTTCGCGACGAAGCCGGACTCGGAGGCCTTCATCCCCCTGGCCCAGGCCTACCTCGACATGGGGCGCTTCGTCGAGGCGATGGTGGTCTGCAAGAAGGGCATCAAGGCTCACCCCGAGCTACCCGACGGCCGACTGATCATGGCCCAGATCTACGCGGTCCAGGCCAAGCACCAGAAAGCGATCGACGAGCTCAACAACCTGCTCAAGATGAGCCCGCAGAACGCCGACGCGTTCCGGCTGCTGGGCAATGTCTACACCAAGATCGGCCGCGAGCAGGAGGCGGTCGACTACCTCAAGAAGGCCCTCGACGCCCGGCCGGACGACGAGGAGGTCAAGGGCGCCCTGGCGCAGCTCGGCGTCGACTACACGCCCGCCAGCGCGCAGCCGGAGCCCGAGCCGGAGCCGGAGCCCGCCGAGGTGACCGCCCGTCAACCGGGGATCCAGAGGGCGCCGACCCCGGCCGGCAGGGGTGAGGTCCCGCTGTCGGAGATGCCCACCGAGCGGGCCATCCCGGTGGCCGCTCGCCGGGCCAGGCCGCCGAAGCGGCGCATCGCCGACATCTACCACGAGATCGAGGCCCGGGAGCAGCAGAAGCACCCCTCCCGCAAGGGCTTCAAGGCCACCGTCGGCGTCGTGGTCGTGCTGGCGCTGGGCCTGGGCATCTACATCCTGTGGAGCTGGCACAAGGGCAACGTCGAGCGCGAGATCAACGAGCACCTGGAGGCCGGCCGGCCCGCCTTCAAGCAGGACACCTACCCGGGCTACAAGAAAGCCCTCGAGCACTACCAGGCCATCTACGAGCTCGACAAGGAGAACGCGACCGCCCTGGAGCGCATGGCCTTCTGCATCGCGATGCTGGTGGGCGTCCACGGCGAGGACAGCAAGCTGCTGGCGAAGGCGGACAAGTACCTGCGCGAGGCGGCCGCGCTGGGCCAGAGCTCGGTCGGTCTGACCAACGCCCAGGTCAACTACGCCTTCTACTCCGGCGGCTTGCGCAACGAGCTGATCAAGACGATCGAGCGCGAGTGCAAGGACAATCCCGACAGCCCGACCTACAGCTCTCTGCAGACCACGCTGGGCCTGATCCTCCTCAGCCAGGGCAAGCTCTCCGAGGCCAAGGAGGCCCTGGCCCGGGGCGCCGCCCAGAGCGAGATGCGGTCTTACGTGGGGCTGGGCGACTGGGCGCTGCGGCGCTCGCTGTACCGGGAGGCGGCCACCTTCTTCGCAAAGGGCTTGCAGACCGATCGCGAGCACACGGGCTGTCTGCTCCACGGCGCGCTCACCTCGCTGGTCCGCGGCCAGGCGGCCGTCTACTCCAAGGACGCGGCCCTGAAGCTGCAGCAGTTCAAGAGCAGCCTCGCCGAGCAGGCCTCCCAGAAGGAGAAGGACTTGGCCGAGTGGCTCGAGGCGGTGCTCAAGCTGCGCGATCCCAAGACCCGCAGCGCCGGCTTCGCAGAGCTCGAGAAGCTCAAGAAGAAGAACGCCTCCAACCCCATGTTCAGCTTCGCGCTGGCGAGAGAGCTGCGCCGCCACGGCGATCTCAAGAAGGCCAAGGAGACGATCGAGGTGGCGGTGCGGATCGACTCCACCCGGCCCGACTTCATCCTGGAGCAGGCCTCGATCGACCTCAAGCTGCGCGACTACGAGGCGGCCAGGGCCAAGGCGCTGCGCGTCCAGGCCATGGATAGCGAGAGCGGCCAGAGCTCCCTGCTCGTGGGCGACGCCTACCGCGGGGAGAAGAACTTCGACAAGGCCAGGGAGTGGTACGAGAAGTGCCGCAACTACGACGACGTCGCCGCCACGAGCTACCTGCGCATGGGCCACGTCTACCTCGAGCAGCCCAAGCCCGACAAGGACCTGGCCCAGTCCCAGCTCGAGCTGGCCTTCAACGGGCTGGCCCAGATCGGCGAGAACCGAAAGGCGGCCGAGGCGGGCTACCAGCTGGCGCTCATCTACGTGGAGAAGAACCGGATCAACGAGTTCAGGACCATCATCAAGAACACCTTGAAGCGCGATCCCGACTACGCGCCGGCCGTCGGTCTGATGGCGGCCAACATCGACTTGGAGAGCAAGGAAGGCCGCGAGAAGGCCCAGGAGCTCTGCTCCAAGTACCTCGAGCTCGCCCCCAAGGGCCGCTACGCGGCGGGCTGCCAGAAGATCATGCGGATGCGCTAGTACCTTGGTAAAGTGAATCAGGATCGCCCACCCCTGCTGATCCGGGACGCCAGATCGTCGCGCAGATCAAGATGGACCTGTAGAAAGTCCATCAACGGTCGGCCCTGCCGGGCGCCGGCCGCCAGGAGGGAGTGGAACCGCTTGAATTCACTTCCCCGCCGAGCAGAGTCGCGAAGCGACTATTGCGAGGTCAAAAGATCGAGGCGCTGCGACGCCGAGCTGCGCGACGAGGTGGCGGACCGATGATGCGCGCGCTCGTGGCCGCGACGGGGCTCGCGCTGCTCGCGGCCGCCTGCGAGGCGGAGCCGGACTGCCGCGGCCCGGCCGACTGCCCGGCGGGCACGCACTGCTCCCGGGAAGGGCGCTGCCTGCCGCCCGATACCGACCGGGACGCGGACGGGGTGCCGGACAGCCTGGACCGCTGCCCGGACCTGGCCCCGCCCGCGGGCGAGCCCTTCGCCGATCAGGTCGACACCGACGCCGACGGCGCCGGGGACCTGTGCGACAACTGCCCGGCCGTCCCCAACCCCCACCAGGCCGACGCGGACGGGGACGGCTGCGGCGACGCCTGCGAGCGGGAGGCCGCTTCCGAGTGCGAGGATGCGAACGACGCGGTCGAGACCGCCCCGCTGCTGGCCCTCGGCCGCGCGGTCGAGGGCGTGTTCGATTCGACAGGCGGCGAGCCGGATCTCGATCGCTTCGTCCTGCGGGCGGGCGCGGGCGAGAGCCTGCGACTGCGCGCCTGCCCGTACCCGGCCGGCTCGCGGGCCGACCCCGTGCTGCTGGTCGCCGACCTGGCCACGGGCGGACTTCGCTATGCGCGCCTCAACGACGACGGGGGCGGCGGGCTGGCCGCCCGGCTGGAGCTCATCCTGCCCGAGGCGGGCGAGTACCTGGTCGAGCTGAGCGAGGCCGAGGCGCGCTGCGGCGAGACGCTCACCTGGCGGCTCGAGGCCGCGCGCTTCTTTCCCGCGCCCGAGCCGATCGCGCTTCGCGGCGATCCCCTCGAGGTGGATCTGCAGGCCGGCCAGCTGAGGGTCTTCGAGATCCGGCTCGCGCGGCCGGGCCCGCTCGCGGTCCAGCTCTCGGGCCCGCCGGGCAGCGATCCGGCTCTGGCGCTGACGGGCGCGGGAGGCGAGCTGATCGCCTTCGAGGACGATCGGGCTGACTGCCCGGGGGCGACGGATGCCCGGGTCTTCGGCTGCCTGCCCGCAGGCCCGGTCCGGATCTGGCTGGAGTCCATCTCGGCGGCAGAGGGGCCGCTCGAGCTGAGCCTCGCCTGGCCGCACGCGGGCCCGGATGTCGAGCTCGGCCGGGCGGGACAGATGGTCGAGATCGCCCCCGCCGGCGCAGCGCTGCTGCGGGTCGATGTCGCGGCCCGGGACTTCGGCCCGGCGCTGTCGATCCACGCCTGCGAGCCGGATCGCTTCCGGCCGGATCTCCTCGGCACCTGCACGGCCGGCGCGGAGCGCTCGGCCGGCCTCACGGTCCCGGCCCCGTCCTCTACGGCCCACGCCTGGGTCACGTCGCGCGATGGCGACTGCGACGGGCACGGCGCGGGCGGCCGCGCGACGGTCTCGGCTTCGGGGGCCGATCTCGACCCGGCCCCGCTGGCCAGCGGCTCGGTCGAGCTATCGCAGGGCGGGCTGGCGGCCTTCGAGGGCAGCCTGGAAGCCGGCAGGATCCTCGAGCTGGAGGCGCGCGCCACGGCGGAAGGTATGCGCCCCTGGCTGTCGATCCGCGAGCCCGAGAGCCTGCGGGTGATCGCGCGGGCCACCGCCCCGGCCGGGCAGCCCTCGGCGCGCCTGGACTGGTATGCGGGATCGCAGCCGGCGCGGCTGCTCGTCTTCGTATCCGACATGCTCGGCCAGCAGGGCGAGGTGGCGCTGGGGGCAGGCGAGCGCGATCTGCTCCGCCCGGCGATCGACGAGCTCGAGCCGAACGACGAGCCCGATCGCGCGCAGCGCGTCTCCGCGGACGCGACGCTGCGCGGGAGCCTGGACGAGGGCGACCCGGCCGACTGGTTCGAGCTCGACCTGTCCGTGGGCATGACGATCGAGGCGATCTCGTGGTCGGCCCTGCCCGGTGACGGCGCCGACACGGTTCTGGCCCTTTTCGACGTGCAGGGCCGTCCGCTGGCCTTCGACGACGACGGCGGGCCGGAGCTGCTGGCGCGCCTGGGGCCGGTGGCCGGACGTGGCGGTGCGGTGCGGCTGCGGATCGAGAAGCGGGGCCCTGGCCGGCTCGACTACCTGCTCGAGCTCCGCGGCGGGGATGCGGATCCGGGCTCCCCGGTCGCGCCGGTGCCGGGAGACCTGTGCGTCAACGAGCTGCTCGTCAATCCCGGCCCGGCCGACGTGAACGGGGACGGGCGGGCTGACGCCGGCGATCAGTACGTCGAGCTGGTCTGCGCTGGGCCCTACCCGGTGGACCTGGAAGGCGTGGTGGTCGCCGGCGCGGGCGCGAGCGCCGTCTTCGTCCAGCCCTTCGTGCTGCAGCCCGGCGGCGCCATGCTGCTCGTGAACGGCAGCCTGCCGGACGGGCTCTTCGACGTCCCCGCCTTCGGGCTCGGGCGCGCCGAGCCCTGGCTGGACTTCGGCTTCGACGCCGTGGTCCTCTCCGCCTTCGGGATCGAGCTGGGCTCGGCCTTCGCGCCCGCCAGGACCGCGCCCGGCGAGTCGGCCAACCGGACCGTCGACGCCGACCCCGCCCGGCCCATGCGCCCGCACACCGCCGTCGCGGGCAGCGCGGGCCCGCGCTCGCCCGGCCTGCGCGCCAGCGGCGCGCCCTGGTAGGCGCGCTGCGCCGATTTGCCGCTCGGAAAGCCCCGAAGGGGCGGAATATGATAGCCCAGGGCGAAGCCCTGGGTTGAGGGTGAAGAGGCAAAGACGAAGCCCCGAAGGGGCGAAATAAGATCTGAGAGATGGTATTGCTGGCACTCTTGCAGCCAGACGCGCAGATAAACTAGACTTCGCTTGTCACCCATTCCGCGAGGAGAGACCTTGAAGCTCAAGCGCCTCGAGCTGACCGACTTCCGAAACTTCCGCGGTGATCGCAGCTTTGACTTCACCGATCCAGCCACCGGTGCACCGAGGAACCTTGTTGTCCTCGTGGGCAGCAACGGCTGTGGCAAGACATCGCTATTTGAGATCGTATACGCACTGCTGGGACTCGTCGATCGGACGGCGATTAGTAGCGGGATTTTTCGAGAGGCGGCCTTCGCTCATTTGACGATGGAGATCGAAGAGGATTCATTCTGGAATCCAGGACGTCGATATCGCGGTTGGATCGGGCGAACGGCTTTCCAAAGTTGAAGAAAGACCTAACCACATCACAGTATCGAATAAGTTAGCGTCTCACGAACTTGTTACTTCCCTGGGAGCGTCATCTTTCACACGGCATGTAGACTTGGTCCGATCGACGAGCCCGAGATCAGCCTGCACCCGGCAATGCAGCGACAGGTTCTCGGTCACCTCAAGCGGCTCTCGAAGGATCTCGATATGCAGGTCATCATGGCCACACACTCTCTGGAGATCGCGAGCAACGTCACTGAGGAAGAGCTGATAAGCCTAGACCTCTCTGAGCGTGGCGAATCCCTTCGATGAACATCGATATCAACGAGTTGGTTACGCGTGTCGGCCGCGGAGTGCTCGTCTTCTGCGAAAGGGAGAAGCGCGGTGACGAGTCCATATACTCGCGGTGGTTCTCAGACTACAGCACCAGAGTGACCTTCGAGGCCAGCGACGGCCTTTCCGTTGTCGGAAGGAATGTGGAGTACATACGTCAAACTCGCCCATCCCTGCCGGCATACGGCCTGCTCGATCGAGACTTCTCACCAGATGATGAGATCAAGGCAAAGAGAGAAGGCGGCTTCCAGGGGCCGATCTTCCGTCTCGATCGCTACACAATAGAAAACTACCTTCTTGAGCCTGCAGGCTGGTTGGAGGTTGTCAAGGCGCTGCACATCTGCGAGCGGATGCCAGAAGGTTGGGGGAACGAGGACGAGATAGCGACGCACATCAGTTCTTTCTACGTCAACGCAATGCCGGCAGCTGCGCACAACTGGACGATTTGGGAGATGCGGCGGAGATTCAGAGGGGAACAGGGCTACGAGGACCTGGACTACTTCGGTGGTATCAGAGCTCTCGATAATACCGATCCGGAGGCCCGCCTCTCGGCATGGGCCGAGAAGTTCGGCCAAGTCGAGATCGCTCGCACTCTATTCGCGGAGAGGCGCGATCACCTCGAGGAGCTTTCCGAGAGTACACCCGACAAGCTCGCCTGCTATGTGTCGGGGAAGTTCGTCTTGGATCAGATCCAGGAGCACATTCCAGTCCCGACAAAATGGCGACCGCCTCGAGAAGATCTGCTGTACAGGTATCTGGACAAAACACAGAAGACTCCCCCCGACGACGTGTTGGCGATCATCGAGCGAATGTTGGAGTTGGCAGAGAAAGCCGAACCGCAGTAGATCGCGGGAAACAACCCCATGCCCCAGTCCCTGGCCAGGATCCTGGTCCACATCATCTTCAGCACCAAGGACCGACTACCCTTCATACAGCCCGCCATCGAAGGGGGGCTCTTCGCCTACATGGCGACCGTCCACCGCGAGTGCGGCTGCCCGGCCCTGCTCATCAACGGAACCGAAGACCACGTACACATCCTCTGCAGCCTCTCGAGGACCATGGCCGTATGCGATCTGGTCGAGGAGGTGAAGAAGCGATCGTCGAAGTGGGTAAAGACGCAAGGCGCGGCGTATGCCAAGTTCTCCTGGCAGGGCGGCTACGGGGTCTTCTCCATCGGAGAGTCGGGAGTCGAGCAGGCCAGGCGGTACATCGAGCAGCAGAAGGAGCATCACCGCAAGAAGAGCTTCCAGGAGGAGTACCGGGAGTTCTTGGAGCGGTATCGGGTCGATTTCGACGAGAGGTACGTCTGGGGTTGAGCGGGGATGTTTCGCCCTTGCAGGGCTTTCGGAAATACTCGTCCTTGAAACCCAGGGCTTCGCCGGCAGAGCCGGCTTCGCCCTGGGCTATGTTGTCCCGCCCCTTCGGGGCTTCGATCCGGTAGTGCGCTTCAACCCAGGGCTATCCTATTTCGCCCTTCGGGGCTTCGATCCGGTAGTGCGCTTCGAGCCAGGCTGCGTCCTGTCGAGACCTCGATCGCCAGGCCTCCTGCAGTACCGCGTCGCCCCGCATCGCGGATCGGCCCTTCTGGCAAGGAGGCGACGAGGACCGACGCGGAGCGACCTCATGGTCGTGAGCATCGGTCCGAGGAAGCCGACGCAGCCCAGAAGGGCCGAGGCGCGATGCGCCTGTGAAGGCACTGCGCCTAGACGTCGATGATCCCGTGCCGGATGCCCTCGGTGATGGCCTCGACCCGGTTCGAGACCGACATCTTGGAGTAGATGTGCTCGAGGTGGGTGCGGATGGTGGCCCGGCTGACCTTGAGCACCTTGGCGGCCTCGGAGTTGGACAGGCCCTTGGCGATGATCTGCAGGATCTCGATCTCCCGGGGGGTGAGCTGGGGCGTGTCCTCCTCCTTGGCGGGCTCCTCCCGGACGCGGAAGTGGCGCAGCAGGCTGCGGGCCAGGCTCGGCTGGATGACGCTGCCGCCGGCGTGCACGTCCCGGATGGACTCGACGATCTTGTCCGCGTCCATGCCCTTGAGCATGTAGCCCGAGGCGCCGGCCTGGATGGCGCCCATGACCTTGTCCTCTTCCTCGAACACGGTGAAGATCAGGATCTCGATCTTGGGCCAGCGCTTCTTGACCTGCTGGGTGACCTCGATGCCGCTGATGCCGGGCAGGCCGAGGTCGAGGAGGATCACCTCCGGCCTGGCTTCCTCCACGATCTCCAGGGCCTCCTCGCCCGACAGGGCCTTGGCCACGATCTCGATCTCGGTGAAGGCGGCCAGAAGCTTCACCAGGTTCTTGAGGATCTTCGGTTGGTCCTCAACCACCAGGACCCGTATCGGTGCCATGAGTAACTCCTCTCAGCGCTGGCTCGCCAGTCGCTACCTGCGGGCGGCGGTGCTCGCTGCCCACGGGGATCTCGAAGGAGATCCGGCAGCCATTTCCGGCCTGGCTGTCGATCTCCACCTTGCCGCCATAGTGCCGGGCTCGCTCGCGCATGTTCGCCAAGCCGTAATGCCCCTGCAGGTTGCCCTTGAAGTCGAAGCCCCTGCCGTCGTCGGAGACGGTCAGCCGCAGCCTGTCCTCGACGTGCAGCAGCTCCACCTGGACCCGGGAGGCCTTGGCGTGCTTGCGCACGTTCGTCAGCGCCTCCTGCAGGACGCGGAAGGCGGCCAGCTGGAGCTCGGCGTCGAGCCTGGGGATCTTGCCCCGCACGTCGACCTCGACCTCGATCCCGGCTCGCTGGCCGAAGTGGATGCAGTACTCCTCGAACGATGGCACCAGGTCGAAGTCGTCGCGCAGCATCGAGATCGATCGCCGCAGCTCGTCGATGCTCTCCTCGGCCGTCTCCTTGAGCTCGGAGATCTCCCCCTTGAGCGCCGGCTCGCGGGCCAGGTTGTTCAGGTACTCCGCCTGGATGATGAGCGAGGAGAGGGAGGCGCCCAGCCCGTCGTGGATCTCCCGCGAGAGCCGGTTGCGCTCCTCGGCCACGGCCAGGTGCCTGAGGTTTTCCTGGAGGCTGACGATCTCGTTGTGCTGGCTCTCCTCGCGCTCGTTGAGATAGACGATCACGTAGACCACGATGAAGTTGACCGCCGAGTACCAGACCAGCAGGAAGATGTCCTCCAGCTCGAGCACGCGCAGCGGCAGCTCGGTGTCGATCTTGGCCACCACCGGCAGGGTGAGCAGCGGCGGCAGGATGGCCATCGGGCTCGGGAAGAGCAAGGCGAAGAAGATCGTGTAGACCACCTGGGTGGGCAGAACCGGAGAGCGCAGCCCGCCCGAGTACGTGATCATGTAGACGAGCACGAGCAGATCCAGGCACAGGGTGACGAAGCAGACGGCCTTGCCGAGCATCCCCCGCTCGACGAGCACGAAGGCGACGATGCTGTATACGATCATCACGAAGTACCAGATGAACGCGCCCGCCCCCTCGGCTCCGAATGCGTGGGCCCAGCGCGGCACGGCCAGGATGCCGAGCCCCACGGCCAGCAGGGCCAGGCGGGCGTAGAACAGCGTCTTCGCCCGCGTGACGAAGCGGATCTGGCCCCAGTCGCTCTTCGAGGCAGGCTCGACCAGGCTCTTGAGCCAACAGGAAAAATCCACGTATTCACGATACTCCAGGCCCGAGCGGGCTGTCAAACCGGCTTTTTTTTCGCTCCTCTCGATTTTCCGTAATACTGCGAAATGCCCGTCAATGGAGATCCACCTCGGCAAGATCGAGCACAGCGAAG
>JAFGRB010000356.1 GCA_016935365.1 Deltaproteobacteria bacterium | reverse complement strand
GTCGGCATCCAGGCGGCAACAGAAGCTGTCGTCAGCAGGGTGGTCGCAGACGTTACATTTGTGGAAGTGGTGGAAATCGAGGCTAGGCCACGTTCCCGGCGCAGGCAGCCCCGAGCGAGATGGCGCCGTCATACAGATCGACTCGCCCCAAGGGCTCGTGGATATTCATCCGAACTCGCACGTGCCCGGGCGTTCTCACCAGCCCATGGCTGCGTATCATCACTTCCCGTTTCGTCCTCGCCACCGATCCGGTGGTGCGTCGAGCGCGCCTCGATGCGACTCGCGCCGTCGAATAGAGGTATCTGGTCCGCTTCTCGATCCTCTGTATGTCGCTCTCGGTCGGGAGATGCACGTTGCCACGCGAGAACGGCGTCAGGATTGCAATCGGCTGATCCAGGAGCAGGTCGGTCCAGATCTGCGGGTTGTCCGCCGATTCCGAACCGTGATGGGCTACCTTGTATATCTTCGATTTCCCCTCTACTACGGCGTGTGTTGCAAGTACTGCGGCCCAGCCTCTGTCTTCTCTGCCTGCCTCGAGATCCGCTCCTAGCAGTATCGATTTGCTCCCCACGCTCAACAGGATGGCCACCGAGCCTTGGTTGCGCTCCGGAGCCGGAATGCGCTTTTTTGGAGAGCCTCTGCTCTGCAAAAGCCGACTGAAGCTCCGAAATGCCCGAGTCACGACTCCGTCAGACGGGGACAGCGCCCAGACTTTACAAGGGACGGCGCCTCCACGGCTCCACAAGACGCGATCGGCCATGGCCCATCTTGGGGCACCTCGTCGTCTTTCCAACTCGGCGAGAATCGCGTTGAACTCGTCGACCCCCGAGCTCTTCATCAAGGACCTCTCTCCTGCCATCTTGGAGAGGGTCAGGAAGTCCTCGTTCTTCAGTGCCTGAGAACAGACAAACCTCGCCGATGTGCAGGCCCGGTACAGGGCTGCAAGACCGCGGATGTGATCGTCGTGCCAGTGGGTGGCCACGACCAACTTGACCGCAGTGGAAGGATCTACGCCGATATGCGCCAGATACGCGAGCGCCGCAGGAGTCTTCCTGTCGGAGGTCACACAGGAGTCGACGACCAGCCAGTCCCCCTCGCCGGTATAGGCCAGTATCGATTCACCGTAGCCTGGTCCGAACAGGGAGATCTCGAGAACATCACCATCTGGAACATCGGCGTCATTCCGTGCTGAGCTCATCGTCCCTCTCGGCTCTTAGAAAGGTCTCCATGAGCTCTTTCGCTATTTCCCGGGCGCGCGAGATATCTTCGGATGTATATGCCGGTAGACGGCGGAATCGAATGATGGATTGTCGTTTCCGCTGTCTGTCAGCCGAGTCATGATAACCGATGTACCAGTAGAAGATGGCTCCTGGCTTCACAAGCCAGCGATCGTCCTCCGAGACCTCCTCCAGTGGAAACTCCCCCTCTTCCTCATCGGCTTCGGGACAGGTCGTGTTGGTGAGTCTCGCCCAGAACGTATCTCGGCCTGCGGACAAAACGACGCCTTCATACTGCTGGAGGACATCGAAATGCCCTTGCGGCTCTATCCTCGGAGTGCCGAAGACGATCGGGGGAACCCTCTGGGATTTCTCCGAACCGATCGCGGTGGTGCCTTCCTTCTCGGACACTGGCGAGGAGGTGGCATCCGGCTCCCCGCCAAGCCTGATCATCCTTCCGATTTCATCCAGCGGTACGCAGAGAGGAGCTTCGAACGTGCCGTCTGTCACGGCCTGTGAACCACTCGTGCTCACGAATCCTCCTCGACTCCGAGTACCATCGTTCGGGCGATCTGCTCGGCTCTTTCGAGGGACTCTGACCAGACATCGACCATCGTGTCAACCAGCTCACGGCATCCCTCTACGGTTTCTGGATCAGTCACCTCGTAATGATCGTTGACCTCTACGAAGACGCCGAAGGGTTGTACATGTCTCGACGGCTCCACACGAACGCGGACAAAACCCAGACGGCCATCCGTGCGTGCACCCTGGATAGTGATGCTCTCCATCCCAGGTCTCTCCAGCACTCGCTTCCAGCCATCCTTGGGTACCAGGCGATCACCGACCGCGTTCCACTCGTCCTCGCTTGGCATCTGGAAGTGGAACTCGCGGTTTATCCCCATCTTGATGATGGGTGTATGACTGAGCAACGTGAATGTGCCGTACATGAGGTCTCTCAGCGAATCGTAGAAGGATACGTCGCCAGTAGCTGCCCACATACGTTGCTGCATGACCTGGATCTGGAAGTTCTCTGTCGAGAAATCGACGAATTGCGGATGGACGACCCCCAGCTTGATCCCACTCGGGATCTTGTTCTCGTCGCTCAGGATGAGATTGTGAACCGCAAACCACGAAGGCTGGAAAATGGCGGGATTGAACGCGCCTACGAGGACCACCGAGAGCCGTTCAAGTCTGGCAGAGTCTGCCATTACCGACCCCTGATGCCGGAGAGGAAAATGGAATGTACACTCCAAACCTCGCGGTCATCCTTACACGACATCGGACTTCTAGGTCAACAGGTTTCCAGTGAGTTACTTGGGACACGCTCCCAGTCCCAAGCCCGCCAGGTAGCGCTCCCAGTCTTCCCAGGTGTTGATGTTCCTGTACCAGCCCGCGGAGAGCTCGATGAACTCGACCCGGCACAGGGGGAAGATCTCGATGATCCTCCGCTTGCCCGCTTCCAGCACGCGCAGCATGGCTGGTAGCGCGCTCTTGTTGTAGACCGCGAGCAGGGTCTCGTAGCGCGCTGGCCCCGTGACCGGGACGACCGCGTCGCAGGTCTCGGCCTTGACGAGCATCGTCTCTGCGAAGCCCAGGTCGATCTCGGGCACGTCGCAGGCCACGACGAGGTTGCGCTCGTTTCTCGAGGCGGCGACCGCCGAGGCGATGCCCATCAGCGGCCCCATGCCCGGCTGTTGGTCGGCGACCACCTCGAGGCCCAAAAACGCGTAGTCGTCCGTGCTGGCCGCGCTCACGAGCACCTGGTCGAAGCGCGGCCCGAGCTGGTCTGTCAGATGGGCGATCAGCGGCTTTCCGCCCAGGGGCAGCAGGGCCTTGTCGCAGCCCATGCGCGAGCTCGTCCCCCCGGCCATGACGACCGCGGTGGCGCGAAGCGCGCTCAGAGCACCTTCTCCCGCAGGTCCTCGATGCAGTCCTTGCCGCCGTAGAAGGCGCCCGCGAGCGGCATCCTCTCCTGGGCCGCCTCGACCATCAGGTGGCCGATCCGGCGGATGTCCCACTGGGCCTCGCGGTCGCAGCGCAGCCGGGCGAAGTGGCCCAGGGCGCGGCCGTTGAGCTTGAACAGCGCGCGCCGGCGGTGGGCGTTCGACAGGCAGTAGGGCGCGGCCTCGGGCGAGATCTCCATGGCCCGGCTGTAGACCTGCTCGCAGCGGTCGAGCTGCAGGTGGAAGTCCTGGGTCAGGCCGGCCCGCTCGATGGACGCCGGCGTGGTGCGGCCGAGCCGCGGCTCGTAGGCCTGGGCCAGCACCGTGGCCATGCGGTGGCGCTTGACCTGGGCGAAGGCGGCCGCGCTCAGGCTGAGCTCGAAGGTGAAGTCGACCATCTCGAAGGCGCGCGGCAGGGTGTCCCAGAGCTGCATGCGGCTGAAGACCTCGGCGAAGAGCGCCCGCAGCTTGTCCGGCTCGGCCGACTCGGCCGCCTGCAGGCAGACCGAGAACGGCTGCGCGCTCGATGCGGCCAGCAGCCCGGCCGCCACCTGGAGGTCCGGCTCGTGCGGGCAGGCCACCAGCTCGACCTCGGGCAGGTCCGGGCGCGAGCCCGGGGCGGGCAGCCAGTCCGCGGCCGCGGCCCTGAGCGCGCGCGGCGTCTGGGAGAAGTAGTCGGTCGGCTCGGTGTAGCGCACGACCGACGGGGCGGTGTCGGCCACGGCCTGGTACAGGGCGCGGCTGAGCGCGCGCAGCTCGTCGAGCGGGTGGGAGGCCAGGCGGGCGATCATCAGCTCCAGGGTCCGGGCGTTGACCGTCATGCCGAGCTGGGCCTGGGCGCCGAGCGGCAGCACGTAGCGGGCGTCCTCGTTGGCCCGGCTCTCGAGCTCGGAGCGCTTCTGGCCTTCGCCGCCCTCGTCCCGCGCCAGCTCGGTGAGCCTGGCGGCCAGGGTCTTGTAGCACTCGGCCAGCTCGTCCATCAGCATGCGGTAGGCCTTCTGCATGCCGGCGTCGTCGGCCAGCTCGGCCGGCAGGACGTAGTCGCCCTCGAGCCGGATGTAGCGCTGGGACTTCTCGGTGTACGAGGCCAGCCGGTGCTGCTCGAGCGACTCGGCCGCCAGGCGGGAGATGCCCATCACGTCGAGGTTGAACACCGCGTGCTCGGCCACCGAGCTGTGGCCCATGTCGAAGATGATCGCCTTGTTGGAGCGGCGCGACGTCTCCACCTCGGCCCGGGCGTCGGCCCTGAGCTCGGGCACGTCGCGCGGGTCGCGGCTGATCCGGGCGTAGGCCGCGGACAGGGTCTCCGGCGAGAGCGACTGCCCCTCGCCCTGCCCGGCCAGGTGGGCGTCGAGCGCCTGCCTGTCCACGTTGTGTCCTGCCAGCACCACTTTCAAGCTCATGACTCGCCTCCTTCGAACGGCCTATTGCGCCTTTCTGATTCGTTGTTCTCCGCTGCGAAGCAGCGGGGGGATAAAGCCTGGGGCTTCAGCCCTGAGCCGTGTACACATCTTTTTCCGTCGCAAGTTTCTCCGCTGCGAAGCAGCGGGGGGATAAAGCCTGGGGCTGAAGCCCCAGGCTATATCCCATCGCTGCTTCGCAGCGAAAACCCTGATCTCGGAGACCTGCCAAGGGATGGCCGGCGTCGAGCAGCACCGACACCCGCCCATCAGAATGCAAGGCTCACCCGTCACCCTCGCCTCCGAGCTCCGCCCCGGCGTCCAGAAAGCGGCTCAGCACGGTCGCCTGCCGCGGCACGCTCATCCAGTCCCCGCGCTCGAGCCCCAGCGGCGTGACCGCCGGCGGCTGCTTGCGGTCGTGCTCGGTGACCGGCAGGATCTGCAGCTTGCCGCCCTCCTTGGCGTGCTCGCTCCGGATGAGCGCCAGGCCCACCTGGCGCTCGCCGGTGTACGTGCAGCTCGTCACCACGCCGCTGTACTCGCCCTTGCGCCCCTCGAGCACCGGCATGCCCGGCCGGAGCATCTTGCCGGACTTCTCGTCCACCTCGAAGCGCACGATGGTGCGCTCCCGCTTCTCGGCCCCCTGCATGCACGCCTCCCGGCCCACGAAGAAGGGCTTGTGCAGCATCACGAAGGAGCCGTAGCCCGCCTCGATCGGCGAGATCCGGTGCGGGCCGGCCAGCTCGTGGCCGTGCAGCGGGTAGCCGGCCTCGATGCGCAGCGAGTCCCGGGCCCCGAGCCCGCAGGGCGCGATGCCGTGCTCCTCGCCGGCCTCGAGCAGCGCGTTCCACATCTCGACCGCCCGGTCGGGGTGCAGGTAGAGCTCGAAGCCGATCTCCGCGCCGGTGTAGCCGGTCCGCCCGACCAGGCAGTCGATCCCGGCGAGCTCCGCCCGGCAGATGAAGAACTTGCGCAGGTGGGCGAGCCGCGTCCGGTCGCGCTCGGCCGCGATCTTCAGCATCAGCTCCAGCGCCCGCGGCCCCTGCAGGGCCAGGTCCACCCGGGCGTCCTCTCCGCTCGCCTCCGCGTCCTTGAGGTTCCGGATCGCGAGCCCGCCGCCCCGGGCGCTCACGTCGGGGCGCTTCGCGTCCAGCCGGACGCCGTCCTCGGCCGCGGCGCGGATCCAGGCCTCGTCCTCGTCCGCGTTGGCCGCGTTGACGATCACCATGTAGTGCTCCCGGGCGAGCTTGTAGATGATGATGTCGTCGATGCAGCGGCCGTCGCAGTCGAGCAGGTAGGAGTACTGGGCCTGCGAGTCGACCAGCATGGGCACGTAGTTGGTCGTCAGCAGGTCCAGGAAGCGCCCGGCAAAGGGCCCCTTGAAGTCCAGCACGCCCATGTGGGAGACGTCGAACAGCCCGACCCGGCGGCGGACCGCCTCGTGCTCGGCCAGGATGCTGCCGTAGGTGACCGGCATCTCCCAGCCGGCGAAGGGCACCATCTGCTTCTCGCGGGTGCGCTTCTCGTGCTCGGCGTGCAGGCAGGTCTTCCTGAGCTCGCCCTCGACCGGCTCGAAGCGAAAGACCGGCTTGCCCTCGTCCTCGGCCGGCTCCCGCTTCGCCCGCAGGGCCTTCTGGCCGATGAAGAAGGGCTTGTCGAGCGCCACCCGTCCGGCCAGCGGCTCGGCGAGCGGATCGCTCTCGGCCGTCAGCGCCGGGGTGGCCAGCACCTCGTCGAGCGCCGTGCAGCCGACCGGCTGGGCGCCGGCCTCCATCAGCCGCGACCAGATCGAGGCGGCCTTGCTCGAGGGCACGAAGAGATCGAATCCCGCCTGGCTGTGCTCCGGCCGGTGGAGGATCCAGCTCCCCTCGTGCTCGATCGCCCGGCCGCGCTCGGGCACCCGGGCGCCGAAGGCCTCGGCGATCACGTCCTGGCTGCCGGGCCCGCGCAGCCCCAGGCAGGCGACCGGCTCGAGGCCGCCCGAGGGCCGGGCCAGGTCGTCGACCACCGCCGGCCCCTCGCACTTGGCCCACAGGTCCTCGTCGTGCAGCAGGTAGCCGTCCGAGAGCCCGCGCAGCCAGCGCAGCGCGCGGTCCGGGTCCGTGGCCGAGAGCTTGACCAGGTGGCGGTCGTAGCCGTGATCGTCGGCCGGCAGGCGCAGCACGATCGCCTTGGCCATCGGCCGGCCCCTGGGGTCGAGCAGCAGGGCGGCCGTGCTCTGGCGCTCCTCCAGGCCCAGCACGCGGGCCGTGCAGGCGCCCTCGAGCAGCTGGCCCGAGCGGCCCTTGCCGAGCTCGAGCAGCAGGGCGTTGCCCGCGTCCACCAGGCCCGCGCCTTCCCGGAGCGCGCGGACTTCCTTGTCGTGCTCGCCGAAGCCGGCCGGCACTTTCCAGCCGCCGCGCTCGAGCAGCTTGATCGCCTGGCTCTTGTGCAGCGCGCTCAGGGCGGTGCTGCGCGGGCCCTGCTGAGCGGGGCTCTGGTAGTGGGGGTAGACGCTGGTGCGGTCCTCGGGCCCGAGCGTGCTGTCGGCCTCGTCCAGCAGCGCCTCGACCTCGCTGGCGACCTGCTCCATGACCGCGGGATCGATCTTGCCGCGGCCCCACGCGAGCTTGGCGCCGATGTAGGCGAAGGGGTGGATGGCGCGCAGGGCCCTCGCTGTGATCTTCGCCAGCTTGCGCATGTGCTCGGGCCCGAAGCCGCGCTGGGTCGCCCAGGTGGTGCCGAAGCGCAGGCCGCTGGGGTGGATCGGGCTCGTGTCGCCGGAGATGGTGTTCTTGTTGCAGGTGATCCCGCACAGGTCCAGGATGCGCGAGGCGATCTCGCCGCTGAGCGGCAGGCCGTTCGGGGTCTCGAGCTTCTTCAGGTCGAGCAGGCACATGTGGGTGTTCGTGCCGCCGTAGGCGAGCGCCAGCCCCTCGGCCTGGAAGGCCTCGGCCAGGGTCCTGGCGTTCTCCAGCACCTTGCGCTGCAGCTCGCGGAAGGCCGGGCTGGCGGCCATCTTCATGGCGACCGCCTTGGCGGCGATCATGTGGATGTGCGGGCCGCCCTGCTCGCCCGGGAAGACGCCGGCGTCGAGCTTGGCCGCGATCTCGGGATCGGTCGAGAGCAGCATGGCCCCGCGCGGGCCGCACAGGGTCTTGTGGGTCGTGAAGCTGACCGCGTGGGCGTGGCCGATCGGGTTGGCGAGCAGCCCGGCCGCCACCATGCCGGCCAGGTGGGCGATGTCGGCCAGCAGCACGGCCCCGGCCCGGTCGGCGATCGCGCGCATCCGGGCCCAGTCCACGTCCCAGGGGTAGGCCGAGAAGCCGCCGATCAGCAGCTGCGGCCGGTGCTCGACGGCCAGCTTCTCGATGGCCGCGTAGTCGAGCTTGCCGCTGCGGGAGACGCCGTAGGGCACCGACTTGAAGGTCTTGCCCGAGCGGTTGGCCGGCGTGCCGTGGGTCAGGTGGCCGCCGTCGTTGGGCCCGCCGCCCATGACCGTGCCGCCGGGCTCGACGAAGGCGTTGTAGACCGCGTTGTTGGCCGCCGCGCCCGAGAGCGGCTGGACGTTGACGAAGATCTCGTCCGCGCTGACGGTCTCGGTGGCGAAGACCTCGGCCGTGCGCCGCCGCGCGGTCTGCTCGAGGATGTCGACGTACTCGCAGCCCTTGTAGTAGCGGCGGTTGGAGTAGCGCCGGAAGTGGGTCAGCTGGTGCTGGAAGGACCACAGCCGGTGGGGCGGCTCGAAGAGCGTGCGCGGCGAGGGGTAGCCCTCGGCGTAGATGTTGGAGAACTCGCAGGCCAGCGCCTCGCGCACCACCGGCGGGCAGATGCTCTCGGAGGCGATCAGGATGATCTTGCGCCGCTGGCGCTCCGACTCGTGGTGGACGATGTCGTAGAGCAGCGGGTCGAACTGCTTGAGCTCCTGGCTGGGGACGTACTCGTGCACGGCGGTCTCTCCTCGTGTGAACGACGTCAAGTCACGCGCCTCGATCGGGGCACTGTCCGCGCTCGAGGCAGGCATAGGCGTTGTGGGCGTGGATCGACTCCTGGTTCTCGACCTCGACCGAGAACCAGTCGATGAGATCGTGGGCGCAGAGCTTCTCGGCCACCGAGCGGGCCACGTCCTCGACGAACATCGGGTTGGCGTAGGCCTTCTCGGTCACGTACTTCTCGTCCTCCCGCTTGAGCACGCTGTAGACCTCGCAGGAGGCCGAGCGCTCCACGATGTCGATCACCTCCTCGATCCACACGAAGCGCCGCTGGTGGAAGCGCACCGTGACCAGGCCGCGCTGGTTGTGGGCGCCCTCGTCGCTGATGGCCTTGGAGCAGGGGCACAGGGCGGTGATCGGCACCTGGACCTCGGACTCGAGCAGCACGTCGCCGTCCTTGCCGCCCGTGCCGCGGACCGAGCAGCGGTAGGACATCAGGCCCTCGGCGCCCGAGACCGGGGCGCGCTTGAGCACGAAGAGCGGGAAGGACAGCTCCAGGTGGGCCGTCTCGGCCTGCAGCCGCTCGCACATGGCGCGCAGGATGCCGGCGATGGCCAGGGTGGACATGTCCTGGCTGTGCTCGTTGAGCAGCTCCACGAAGCGGCTCATGTGGGTGCCCTTGAACTGGTGCGGCAGGTTCACGTACATGCTCACCCGGGCCACGGTCTGCTGGACCTTCTGGGCCCGGTCCAGGACCTGGATCGGGTACTCGATGTCCTTGACGCCGACCTTGTCGATCGAGATCCGGCGGCCGTCGTGCTCGTTCTGGACATCGGCTGCGGGCTTGGGGGGCCTGTCTGACTTCTGGAACATGGACTGCCTTTCCGGGCCAAGAAACTAGACCGAATCCCGACAAAACGCAATCGCCCCGTCACCCCATCCCCCGTAGCCGTAGCCTGCCTTTCTTGCTCTCACTATAGCATCCCGCATTCGTTGTAGACCGTATGGAGCGGGGCGCTCCATACGGTCAGATGGAGGGCGCAAGCCATCCATCCGCGGGGGGTACAGCCGCCCGG
>JAFGRB010000031.1 GCA_016935365.1 Deltaproteobacteria bacterium | reverse complement strand
TGCACTTAAGAAAAAACACCTCCCCCTCGACGGGGGAGGTCGGGCGAAGCCCGGGTGGGGGTGAAAACGCAACAGCGCGGATAGCTCCCCCACGATCGAGCTGGACGCCGCGCTCCGCGCGGCGGTAAGTTACGAGCAGCGAGGTGATGCGATGGTTTCCTCATCGAGGATGGCGACAGCGCGATCGATGTTGCAGCAAACGGTCGATACGTCGAGGAGCTGGCTCGCGGGCCGGCTGACCCCGGCCGTGGTGCAGGCCAAGCTCACGGCCATGGCGGCCGCGTACAACTACTTGCCGCCGCTGCGGCGGCACCTGCGGGATCGGCACCCGAAAGGGACGCCGTTTCGCTTCGAGGCCTCGATTCAGTTCGTGGACTGGAAGTGCAGCACCGGGGCCCACGCCGTGTTCCGCGACGGCAAGATGCACGTGGGCGGCGGGCCGCTTCCGGGCGCGGACACCACGCTGCGCTTCCGCTCGCTCGATCACATGCAGGCGTTCTTCTCGGGCGGCGACTCGCTGCACATGCTGCTCGAGAACGACATGGCCATCGAGGGCATGCTGTCGAACCTGCTCAAGTTCGCCCACATGTCCGAGGTGCTCCGCCTGCGAGGACGGAAGCTGCGCGCCGCGCCCCGTCCGATCACGCCCCGGCGCTGGCAGGACCTGGAGGCCTACCCGGCCGGCGCTCCGTGCAAGGAAAGGCCGGACGGCGAGTGCGTCCAGCTAGATGATCCCTACCTGGCGGGGTACACGCTGGACGACTTCCCGAGGATCAAGCGCCAGCTGTGGGCATTTCGCACGCTGCAGCCCGCGATCTGCACCGAGCGCGCCAGGCTGTGGACCGAGTCCTGGCTCGAGGCGCCCGACCGAAAGGAGCCGGCCGCGCTGCGCCAGGCACGGGCCCTGCACCACCTGCTGACCCACAGGCAGGCCATCATCCACGACGACGACCTGCTGGCCGGCACCACGACTTCCCAGCGCATCGGCATACCTCTCTACCCGGAGCTGGGCGCGCTCGGCATCTGGCCCGAGCTGCTGACCGTGGAGGCCCGCAAGCTCAACCCCTATCGGATCAGCGATCGAGACATCGAGATCCTCGACCGCGAGGTCTTCCCGTTCTGGATGCGCGACAACCTGCGCGACTGGAACAAGATCGACAACGACTACCCCGAGGCCATCCGGCTCGACGAGCGCTTCGTGCTCTACTTCCTGTGGAAGACGAACGCCGTGTCCCACACGGTGGCGAACGTGCCCGCGGTGCTCGACCGGGGTCTGGCCGACATCGCCGCCGAGGCGCACAGGCGGCGGGAAGCGGCCGGCGATCCGGCCAAGCGCGCCTTCTACTCGGCGCTCCAGCTCGCCTGCGAGGGTGTCATCGACTACGCACGGCGGCTCGGTGCGAAGGCGCGCGAGCTCGCCCGCAGCGCGGTCGGTGACCGCAGGACCGAGCTGGTCGAGATGGCCCGGGTCTGCGAGAAGGTGCCGGCGCAGCCGAGCGAGACGCTGCACGAGGCGATCCAGGCGATCTGGATCCTCTTCGCCTGCCAGCACCAGGAGAGCTTCAACGCGGGCCTGGCGGTCGGGCGGCTGGACAGCTGGCTGGAGCCGTATTTCCAGAGGGACATGCAGGGGATCGCCGGCGCAGGGGAGCGGCGCGACAGGATCGAGCGGGCCATCGAGCTCGTCTGCGCGCTGTGCCTCAAGCTGACCGATCACCTGCCCCTGGTGCCGGACATGGGCAACCGTCTCTTCGGCGGCTCCAGCTCGGACCAGGTGATCACCCTGGGCGGACAGGGAGCGGACGGCAGCTCGGCCGTGGGCGACATGACCTGGATCTTCCTCAAGGCCGTCGAGATGCTGCGGCTTCGCGATCCGAACGTCAATGCGCGCTACGCGCCCGGCGTCAACTCGAAGGCCTACCTCCGCAGGCTCTGCGAGGTGAACATGCTCACCGGCGCCACGCCCTCGCTGCACAACGACGACGCGGTGGTGCCGACCTTGATCGAGCTCGGCTTCGAGCCCGCCCACGCCCGGGACTGGACCGCCACCGGCTGCGTGGAGCCGACGAGCTGCGGGCGCCACTACGGGCACACCAACTGCATGATGTTCAACATGGTCGCGCCGCTGGAGATGGCGTTCCACGACGGCGTCCACCCGCTGCTGGGCGAGCGGATCGGCCCGCGGACCGGGGACCCGGCGGGCTTTACGAGCTACGAGCAGCTGCTCGAAGCCTACAAGCGGCAGTTCGCCTGGCTTTTCGGCAAGTCGGTCGAGGGCAACAACATGCTCGGGCGCAGCCACCAGCGCATGAAGCCCACGCCCTTGCTGTCCGCCCTGTTCTCGGGCCCCATGGACAAGGGAGAGGATCTGATCGACGGCGGCGCGATCTACAACTCCTCCGGCACGGCCATGGTGGGCCTGACCGACGTGGTCGACAGCCTGGCCGCGATCGAGACGCTCTGCTTCCAGGGCAAGCGCTTCGATATGCGCGAGCTGCTCGCCGCCCTGGATGCGGACTTCGCAGGCCACGAGCAGCTGCACGCCATGATCCTCCACAAGGCCCCCAAGTTCGGCAGGGACGAGGCCCTGCCGAGACGGATCGCGGCCGAGCTGCAGGACTTCATCTACGCCGAGCACCGCAAGCACGACAACTACCGCGGCGGCAAGTACGTGCCCGGCTACTGGAGCATGTCCAACCACGTCGCCTTCGGCACGCTGTCCGGCGCGCTGCCCTCGGGTCGCCGCAGGGGCAAGGCCTTCACGCCGGGCCTGACCCCCTCGCACCTGTCCAGGGCCCCGCTGACGGAGCAGATCCGCACCGTCGCCGGCCTGGACAGGAAGAGGATCCCCAACAACATCGCCTTCAACGTCAAGGTCGCACCCGGTGCGCCGGACAGCCGCGAGCAGGTGCTCGACCGCATGGCCGCCTACGTGCTCGGCTACTTCGAGCTGGGCGGCATGCAGATGCAGTTCAACGTCATGCGCACCGAGACCCTGCGCGAGGCCCAGAGGAACCCGGATGCCTACCGCGACCTGATGGTGCGCATCTCGGGCTACAACGCCTACTTCGTCGAGCTCAACGAGGACATCCAGCAGGAGATCATCGAGCGCATGGAGCACGAGCTCGGCGTGGCCGCGCGCTGAGAGACGGGAGCCCGACTTGGCAGACGCGGACCACGAACGGCCGCCGGCCGAGGCGCTGGTGGTCGACGTGAAGCGCAACTCGGCGGACGACGGGCCCGGGATCCGCACGGTCGTCTTCTTCAAAGGCTGCCCGCTGCGCTGCATCTGGTGCCAGAACCCAGAGGCCCTCTCGCCGCGGGCCGAGATCCAGCGCGAGCTGGCCCGCTGCCTGGGCTGCGGCGCGTGTGAGCCGGCCTGCCCGCATGGCATCGCCAGGCCTGCGCCCGGGCGCGAGGAGCGCGATCGCTGCACGGCCTGCGGCGCCTGCACGGATGCTTGCCCGGCCGCGGCCCGCCGGATCGTCGGCCGCCGGATCGGCGTCGACGCGCTCGCCGAGATGCTGCTCGCAGACGAGCCCTTCTACCGCCACTCCGGCGGCGGGATCACGCTGTCGGGCGGCGAGCCGGCCATGTTCCCGGCCTTCGCCGGCGCGCTGGCCGCTCGCTGCCGGGAGGCGGGCGTTCACGTCCTGGTCGAGACCTGCGGGCACTTCGACTGGCCGGCCTTCGAGCGCGAGCTGCTGCCGCACGTGAGCGCGATCTACTTCGACCTGAAGATCGCCGACGAGCAAGCCCACCGGCGCTACACGGGCCGCTCGAACCGCCGCATCCTCGAGAACCTGGATCGCCTGTGCGGCTTCGCCGACCTGCTGCCGCGCGTGCCGCTCGTGCCCGGCATCACGGACAGCCAGGCCAACCTCTCGGCCATCGCCCGCTTGCTCGTCGAGCGGGGCCTGAAGCGCGTGGCGCTGCTGCCGTACAATCCGCTGTGGCTGTCCAAGCGTGAGGCGCTGGGCATGGAGCTCGACTACGCCTGCGACAGCTTCATGCACGCCGAGGAGATCGAGCGCTGCAGGCGGGTCTTCGAGGAGGCGGGTGTCACCGTCGCGAGCGGAGCACCTTGAGCATGTCCTCGGTCATGCTCGTCAGGTCGTAGCTCGGCTCCCAACCCCACTCCGCGCGCGCCGCGCTGTCGTCCATCTTGTTGGGCCAGGTCTCGGCGATGGCCTGCCGGACCGGGTCGATCTCGTGATCCATCTCGAAGTCCGGGATGTGCTTGCGGATCTCGGCGGCGATATGCTCGGGCGCGAAGCTCATGGCGGTGACGTTGAAGGCGTTGCGGTGCGCGAGCTTGTCCGGATCGGCCTCCATGATGTCGATGGCCGCCTTGATGGCGTCCGGCATGTACATCATGTCCAGGTAGGTGCCCTGCTTGAGGTAGCATGTGTATCGGCCTTGCTCGATGGCGGCATAGTAGATGGCGACCGCGTAGTCGGTCGTGCCGCCGCCGGGCAGGGTCACGTTGGAGATGATGCCCGGGAAGCGCACGCCCCGGGTATCGACGCCGAAGCGCTTGAAGTAGTAGTCGCACAGCAGCTCGCCGGCCACCTTGGTCACGCCGTACATGGTGTTGGGCCGCTGGATCGTGTCCTGGGGCGTGTCGTCGAGCGGTGTCGTGGGGCCGAAGGCGCCGATCGACGAAGGCGTGAACACGGCGCAGCCGTGCTCGCGGGCCACCTCGAGCACATTGTACAGACCGTTGATGTTGACGTCCCAGGCGAGCTGGGGCTTGGCCTCGGCCACGGCCGACAGGATGGCGGCCAGGTGGTAGATAGTGTCGATCTCGTACTCGGTGACGACCTCGGACAGCCGCTTCGGATCGGTGCAGTCGGCCCACTCGAAGGGCCCCGAGCTCTCGAGCGCATCGCTCGGTCTGGTCTTGCGGCCGCAGGCCACGACCCGATCGCCGCCGTAACGCTCGCGGAGCGCAAGGGTGAGCTCCGAGCCGATCTGCCCGACCGCCCCCGTGACCATGATCCGTTTCATCTTCTCGTCTCCGTAAGCGTTCAGGGGGTGGTTTGACCACCCCCTGAAAAACAGCCCCCCAAGGCGGCCGAGGCATGGCTCTGGCCGCGTGCGTCACTCCTTGTGGTACTTGAACGAGATCTTCACCTTGGCCCGGTAGGCCACCACTTTGTTGTTCTCGACCTTGGCGTCCAGATCGATGATCTCGCCGATGCGGATGTCCTCGAGGCTCTTGGCCGCCGTCTCGATGCAGTTCTTGACGGCGTCCTCCCAGGAGCTGCTGCTCGTGCCCACCAGCTCGATGACCTTGTAGATGCTATCCGACATGATCTGCCTCCCATTCTTGTCGTTTTCCTGCCGGCCAGCATCCCATTGCTCGGGACCCGTGTCAACGGCTTCTCGGCTGCCGGCGCCCCGCCTCGTGAGCCAACGCAGCAGCAGCGGTGCGGCCAGCAGGGCCAGGCCGGCCGAGAATAGCGTGTCGGTCAGGTAGTGGCTGCCGGAGACGATCCGGCCCCAGGCGACCCCGCCGCCGTAGAGCGCCACCGCGGCGCAGGCAGCGGCAAAGGCGGCGGCCGAGCCGCGGCGGTAGAGGAAAAAGGGCAGCGGCGCGCTCACGAAGGCCATGGCCACGTGGCCCGAGGGAAAGGACAGGCCTGCGCCGATGCCGGCCGGAAGGTAGAAGGGCGTGTAGCCGGCGAGGTCGGCCGCCAGATGGACAAAGCGCACCCGGCCCCAGAAGTACTTGATCGACGAGGTCAGCAGCCAGGCCTGGCCCACGGACAGGATCAGTACCGCCCAGGCGAGCGGCCGGAGATGCCGACCGGCCGAGTCCGGCTTGCGGGTGGCGATGAGCAGCACCAGGCTGGCCGTGGCCAGCAACCAGCCGGGCCACTCGCCAAAGGCGCTGATCAGCAGCCCGAAGCGGCTGTCGAGATCGGCCACCGCCAGACTGATCTCCAGGTCCCAGGGCGCGCTCGCGGCCAGCAGGCAGACCCACAGGCCGCAAGCGCAGGCCCAGAGGGCATAGAAGCGGCGGGCGGAGATCACTTCGCCTCTCGCGGTCCGAACAGCCGGGTGCCGATACGCACCAGGTTGGCGCCCTCCTCGATGGCCACCCGGTAGCTGTCGCTCATGCCCATCGAAAGCGTGCGGAGTGCCGCGCCTGGCATGTCCAGGCTCTCGAGGTGTCTGTACAGCTCGGCGCACAGCCGGAAGTAGGGTCGCATCTGCTCGGGCGAGTCCAGAAAGGGGCCCATGGTCATCAGGCCCTCGAGGCGCAGGCTCGGAAAGTCCGCCAGCTCGCGGGCCAGCTTCTCCACCTCGTCGGGGTGCGCGCCGTGCTTGTCCGGCTCCAGGCCGCTGTTGACCTCGATGAGCACCGGCAGCTCGCGGCCCGCCTGCGCGCAGGCCTTATCCAGCGCTCGGGCCAGGCGCAGGCTGTCGAGCGTCTCGACGAGATCGAAGAGCTCGACGGCTTCGCGGGCCTTGTTGCGCTGCAGGTGGCCGATCATGTGCCAGGCCGCGGCCTCCCGGCCCAGCGCGGCGATGCTCGCGCGGGCTTCCTGGACGTAGTTGTGGCCCACGATCTCGACGCCAGCCTCGATGGCCGCGTGCAGCTCATCCGGGCTGCGGGTCTTGCCGGCGGCCACCAGGCTGACGCCCGAGGGCAGCTCGGCCAGGACCAGACGTACGTGTTCGCGAATGAGATCGCTGGACATGGGGTCGAATCTAGCCTCGCATGCCGAGTGGCGCAAGGCCCGCGGTCCGTCCGCCGTGAAAGGTTCTTCGCCTTTTTCACGGCGGGCTGCTAGAATCCCTGCCCATGAGGACGAAGATCCTGGCGGCGATCGCTTGTTGGGCAGCGTGTGGCGCCGGGTGGGCGGCCGAGCAGGCGCCCGAGAGCGAGCAGCCGGAGAGCGAGGTCTTGCAGATCGAGCTGGCGGTCGGAGACCAGCGGGAGATCTCGGTGCCCGGGGCCGAGCGGGTCAGCCTGACCGCGGCCGCGTCGGCCGTGGCCGAGCTGCGACCGCTGGACGCCGAGCGCTTCCTGGTGGTCGGCCGCACACCGGGTATGGTGAAGATGCTGGTGCTGCGCGCTGGAAAGGCCGCGCTCGAGCTGCGCGTCGAGGTCCGCGACGAGACCCTGGCGCGTTTCCGGCGCGAGTGCGCGGCACTCCTGGGCCAGCCCGCATGCTGCCCCGGTCTGCAGCTGGCCCAGGCTGGCGGGCGGGTGGTGCTCAGCGGCCGGGTCGCCGACCTGGAAACCTACCACCAGCTGGGCAAGCTCGCGCGCGCCTTTCCGGAGCTCGTGCTGCTGGTCGAAGTGGAGCCCGCGGTGCTGGACGGGCTGCTGGGCGCGATACACGCCGAGCTCGAGAAGCGCGGGCTGAAGGGGATCGAGGTCAGCCGGGTGGGTCGGCGCATCTTCCTGACCGGCTCGGTGGCCGATGAGCAGCAGCGGCGGGAGGCCGAGCTGATCGTCGATGCCCTGGTCGAGTCTGTCCTGGGGCAGAAGGAACCCATCGGGCAGTGGGGACCTGGACCTTGAACGAGGTGCGGATGGAGACCCATCGCGTCGAGACCGACGACGGCTGGACCCTGCGGCTGGATCGCTACCCGGGCGATCGAGCGGTGCTTTTCGTGCACGGCATGGGCGCCAACCACCACAACTTCGATCTCAACGAGCGCCATTCCCTCGCCCTGTACCTGCACCGCAAGGGTTTCGACTGCTGGGTGGTGGAGCTGCGCGGCCGGGGTGAGAGCGTCCGGCGCACGCCCGGCAAGGAGGACTGGCAGTTCGAGGACTTCTTGCACCGCGACATGCGGCGGGTGGTCTCGTTCCTGCGCGAGCGCGGCTGCTCGCCAGTCCACTGGATCGGCCACAGCATGGGCGGCATGCTGGGCGTGGCCTTCGCGGAGTGCTACGGGCAGTCGGACCTGCGATCGCTCTCGCTCTTCGGAACCCCGCTTCGATTCGGGCGCAAGCAATGGATGCTCAAGCTCTGGGGCTCGCTCGTCCAGGTGCACCGCTTCGTGCCCACTCTCGACCAGGAGAAGTGGGGCCGCCGCCTGCTGCCGCTGATGGCCCGCAACCGGCAGGCGCTGCAGTTCTTCTTGCGCTTCCTGGCCAACCCGGACAACGTCGACACCGAGACCATCCTGGACATCTTCGACAAGCTGGTGACCAACGAGGCGCCCGGCATCATCCTGCAGTTCTCGGATTGGGTTCGCTCGGGCCACGTCCGTTCGGCGGATCGCGGCTTCGACTACACCGACCACCTGCACCGCATGACCGTGCCGGCCTTGTTCGTCTGCGGGGTCGATGACCTGATGGCCCCGCCGCGCATCATCGCACGCCAGATCGACCGGCTCGGCACGCGCCGGGTGCGGCAGGTCGTGCTGTCGCGCAAGAATGGCTACCGGGCCGACTACGGTCACGGCGATCTCATCATCGGCCGCCATGCCCCGGACGAGGTCTACCCGCTGATCGCCGCCTGGATCGACGAGATCGACGCGCAGGCATGCTGAACGCCGTGTTCTAAAGCCCGTGCCCGCTCGCGACGCGGTTCTTGACTTCGAGCGGCAGCTGTAAAAAGATGGGCAATTGCAATGCGTTGTATTCTGCGATGCATGGGCTGGCCCCTGATGCTGGCCCTGGCCGTGGGCTCGATCCATCCTCGCCCGGCCCGGGCTGCCAACCGGGTGGGCTTGGCCGTGATCTCGGAGGACAGCTTCAGCCAGCGGCCCGCAGAGCTTCTGGAGTACCTCGGCAGCGCCCGACTGCAGCGCGAGCCGGACACAGAGCTGGTCGCCGGGGAGGATCTCCTGTCCGAGGGCGCAAACTCTGATGTCGAGGCCCGCTTTCTCGAAGCGATCGAAAAGGTCACCGCCGGAGTCAAGGGCTACGACAACCTCGAGCCGCAGGTCGCTCTGCGGGAGCTGGGTGCGGCGCTGCGGACCTTCGAGCAGATGCCCGTCCGGCTCAGCGAGCAGCTCGGTCCCTACTACAAGGCGCTGACATACCTGGGCGCGTCCCATGTCGCCAAGGGTGACAAGCAGGCAGGTCAGGCTGCGTTTCGCCGGCTGCTCGTCATCGAGCGGCGCGCCAAGCTGGACAGCCGGCTCTTCCCGCCGGACATGGTCCGGATGTTCGAATCGGCCCGCAAGGAGGTCAGTACGGAGGCGGGCGGGATGCTGTCCGTATACTCCAGTCCGGAGAATGCCAAGGTTTTCGTCGATGGCAACTTCCGCGGCGTGACGCCCTGCGAGGTCGCAGGCCTGCCCTTCGGCAAGCACATCGTCCGGCTCTCCAAGGCCGGCTACGAGCCCTGGGGGAGAGTCGTCAAGGTCGTGCGAGATGCCGAGAACGCCGTCACGTGCCGGCTCGTCGAGCTCGCCGGCAAGCAGTCCTTTTTCTTGGATCTGAGCATGGCCGCAGCGTCGATCGAGGAGGGCAAACCCCTCACCGATGCGCTCAGGGCGCGCATGCAGGAGCAGCTCATCGACCGGTTGCTCATCGGGCGCCTGAGCCAGAGGGGGGAGGGCCTGAAGATCGGTCTGGCGCTCTACGAGGTCTCCAGCGGCAAGAACTTGCGCTACTATGTGAGCGCGGTGTCGCGCGAGCAGAAGGAGTTTTCCCAAGCCGCCGAGGCGCTGTTTTCCTATCTGCTCACGGGCCGCCGGGATGTGCTACAATCACTTCCAGACCTCACGGCGGCCGACGTCGATCCGATCAAGTTCAGAGACGAGGATCAGTTCGCTCGCGAGGAGGAAAAGCCGGAGTGGTACGAAACCTGGTGGTTCTGGACGGCTGTGGGGGCCGGTGTGGTCGCGGTCGTGGCGACAGGCGTGGCATTGGGCCTGACGCTCCAGGGCGAGAGCCCTCCCGGAGCCCAGATCCTGCTGGAGTTCGATGTCGATTGAGCTGGAGACTGTCCGAACGGACGGTGAGAGGAAAGGTGGCAGAGGAATGACTTCGCCCAGACGACGAGACCGCGGAAGACACTTCTTCGCGAGCCTCACCTTGCTTGCGGCCTGGCTGCTCGGCATGCCGATGGCGGGCGAGTGGATACGCACCGCCGGGGCCAAGGACGAGCCCCCGCCCAAGCCGAAGGTGGCCTGCTTCGCGCTGCCCACCGACGAGTTCTCCCAGAAGGCAGCCGCCGTGCTCAACCACGTCGCCCGAGAGAACTTCGAACGTTCCGACAAGTTCGAGACGGTCGACGTGCGCAGCCTGATCTTCGCGAGCGACAGCGATAATCGGCTGAAGCTGGTCGAGAAGGCTCACGGCATGCTCAAGGCGGGCAAGGAGGAGTACGACAACCTGGAGCTGGATGCAGCCCTGGAGAAGCTCCAGAAAGCAAAAGAGATGTACCAGAAGGCAGCTGGCAGGCTGGGCGACGGCGCGGACTACGTCGAGACCTTGCTCTTCATTGGCGCGGCCTTCATCCTGTCGGGCGACGAGGAGCAGGGCCGGATGGCCTTCAACGAAGTGGCGATGTTCGACAAGCGAAGGACGCTCAGCGCCAAGACCTTTCCACCGTCGATGATCGAAATCTTCAACTCGGTCAAGGAGCAGGTGGCCGCCTCGCCGGTCGGCCAGGTGCTGGTCAAGTCCAACCCGCCGGCCGCCGAGGTCTACCTCAACGGCGTCTTCAAGGGCATCACGCCGGTGACCCTGGCCAAGGTGCCCGAGGGCAGGCACTTCGTGCGCATCGAGCAAGACGGCTTTCTGCCCTGGGGACAGACGGTGGACTTTTTTGCCACCCACGAGGAGTCTGTCGAGGCCACGCTGAAGGTGTCGGGCGGCAGGGGCGAGTACCAGGCGAAGACCAAGAGTGTGCTCGGAGACCTGGAGGCGGATCCGCCGGCCTTCGCCCTCGTCAAGCTGGGCGAATGGACCGGCGCCAACCGGCTGGTCATGCTCAAGGTCACCCAGCGCAAGAACGAGATCTCGGTGGCCGCGGTCATGATCGGGCTCAACCCGAGGAAGAAGCTGAGCTACCGCACCGAGACCTTCGACATCACCAACAGCACTTTCCTCGCCCGGGCAGATGCTTTCGTGTCTTCGCTATACGGGAAGGTCAAGATCCCGCCGGCCGGCGGGGTCGCAGTCGGCAAGAAGGATCCCAAGGAGAGCGGCGGGGTGATCGTGACCAAGCGCTGCAACTCCAACTCCGACTGTGCGGTCGGCGAGATGTGTACCGAAGAGGGCGTCTGCGTCCCATACACGCCGCCCAAGGAGCAATGGTACGAGAAGTGGTGGGTCTGGGCGATTGTCGGCGGTGGTGTGGCCGTGGCCACCACCGTGGGCGTGGTGACCTGGTACGTCCTGCAGCCGAAGCGCGGCGCCATCGAGTTTACCTTCTGAGCCATCGCGCGCGTCGATCTCGCCTGCGGCGTACGGGAGGAATGGAATCATGGTACGTCCGAGAGCGAAGTGGCTCGGGGTGATCTGCGCGGTGCTCGTCTGTCTGAGCCTGCCGGCGACCGGCAAGAAAGAGGAGCACAACCGCACCCAGGGTTTCGTGGTCGGCATGTCCGATGATCTCAAGCACGAGGCAGGCGAGATCACCCACATGCTGAGAAAAGTCATGCACGAGGTCCAGGGCATCCAGATGCTCGACCTGGCCGAACGCCTCCAGGCGCCTCCACCGCCCAAGACCAAAGAGCACCAGAAGATGGCCCAGGCGGAGCTCAAGTCGGCCAAGGACGCCATGCGCGAAATGGAGTACGCCAAGGTCATCCAGCACGCGATGAAGGCGCAGGAGGCCTTCGAGAAGATGGGCGGCTACATGGAGCCGGTGGAGAGCTACAAGGAGACCATCCTGCTGACCGCCGTCGGCCACGCCATGCAGGGCAGCATGGATCGCGCCGAGAAGTACTTTCTCGATCTGCTCATCCTCGACCCGCACACCGAGCTGCCCAAGAACACCTTCGAGGACTTCGTGCTCGAGCTGTTCCGGCAGGTCAAGACCGCTCTGCCCGGCAAGCCGCTCGGCAGCGTGTCGGTCAGCACGACGCCGCCCGGGGGCAACCTCTACCTCAACGGCAAGCTCAAGGGCGTCGTCCCCGACAGCTTCGATGGCCTGGTGGCCGGGCGTCACTTCATCGTGGTCAAGCTGCCCGGCTACCAGAACTGGGGCAAGGTCGTCACGGTGGTGGCCGGCGAGCTGGTTCCGCTGGATGAGAAGCTCACGCCCGGTCAGGCCGGCAGCGGCTTCACGCTCATCGCCGATCGCGCAGCCCAGGCCGTCTCGGATGACGACCTGCGCGGTGAGGTCTTGAGGCTGGGGCAGGCGATCGGGCTGGACTGGACCGTGCTGGGCCAGCTGGCGCACGATGGAAGCAACCGCAAGCTGAAGTACTTCTTCTTCGAGTTCAGCCGGGGTCACGTGGTGCACGAGGGCGAGCTGGAGATGGACGCCTCGGGCTACGGTCGGGAGGAGGAAGTCCGGCGCTTCAGCCGCGAGTTCATGCGCGATGGTATGGCCGCCCTGAAGCGCTTCCGCCAGGAGGGCGATCCGCTCACCGGGCATTCGGGCACCGAGGACTGGTACCAGGACGACAGCAAGAAGGCCAAGCAGAAGCGCGAGACCCACGCAGAGGACGAGAGCCACAAGACGACCCGTGAAGCCGAGGGCGGCGATCCGCTCGATGATGTCGACGGGACCGAGGACTGGTAGCCGGGGGCCTAGTACCGTTTTACAAAGAAACGTACGCGTTGCTGCACCGCGCGACTGGGGGCCCCCGCTCGGCTGCGCGCAACGCTCTCTATGGTATCGAAATCACTGTGACGAGGCACTAGTCCTAAAACAAGCGCGGCTTCCAGACCGCGTTTGTTTTCAGGGCTGGCCGCCCGAAGGGCGGTCGTTTTGGGGTGAAGCTGCTGGAATTGACTTCCAGCAGCGAGGGGGCT
>JAFGRB010000355.1 GCA_016935365.1 Deltaproteobacteria bacterium | reverse complement strand
GTACAGCCGCCCGGACCTGTGCCGGGCGGCGAGGGGGGCGCGCGGCGCCCCCCTCCATATCAGGGGCGGGCTTCATGCCCGCCCGTTAGACAAGTCCATTTCACGTACGGGAGGGCATCAAGCCATACCCATCGAGCATCGGTCACGGAATATCGAGAGACGCCTTTTTTCGATGCCGCTTTTGCGACAATGGGGTAGACTCCGTTCAGGATCTCGGCGCGGTATCCGCCCGGGCCGCGGTGGAATCGAGCATGGCGCGCTACGACGAGCTCGTACTCGATAGACTCGAGAAGCTGGTGGAGGCGGTGGAGGAGAAGTCGACCGCCGAGCTGGTGGTCGTCCTGGCCCACCGGGCCGACCCGTACCGCGACGTGCCCTACAGGGCAGGCTGCCTGCTCATGCTCGTCGTGCTGCTCGCCATGGTCTACGCGCCGGTCGACTTCTCGGCCCAGTTCCTGGCGCTCGATCTCCTGGGCGCCTTCCTCCTCGGCTGGCTGGCGGGCAGGTCGGGCTGGGCGGTGCGTCTTCTCACCCTGGCCGGCCGCCGGCGGCGCGCGGTCGCGGCAGCGGCCCGCTGCGCGTTCACCGAGCGCGGGGTCAGCCTGACCCGCGAGCGAACCGGCCTGCTGCTCTTCATCTCCTGGCTGGAGCGGCGCGTGGAGCTGCTCTGGGACGTGGGGATCGAGAACGAGGTGCCGCTGCCGGAGTGGAACGCCGCGCTGAAGGCTCTGCGCTCCGCTCCCGTCTTCGAGTCCTTTCCGGACAGCCTGGTCCCGGCAATCGAGCCCCTGCGGGCTCTGCTGGACGCCCACTTGCCCTGCGGGGAGGACAACCCCGACGAGATCCCCAACCGGCCGGTGGTGCAATGAGGCTCGATCGCACGGCCAAGAGCGCGGTCTGGCCCGGGAGGATCGCCGTCTGTCTGGGCATCGCGGTCGCGCTGCTCGTCCTGCTGGCAGCCGGATCGGCGCTCGCCCGTGTGGGCGGCGGCGAGTTCTTCGGCGGCGGGGGCTCCGGAGGCGACGGGGGCTGCGACGGCGACGGCGAGCTCGTCTTCTACCTGGTCTGGCTGGCGATCGATTATCCCCAGGTCGGCGTGCCGCTGCTCGTGCTGGTGGTGATCGGCTGGGCTTTCAAGAGGTACCTGGAGCGCAAGAACCGCCTGCCCGCATCCACCCAGCAGAGCTACCAGCGCGCGGTCACCGGGGTGGCGGCCCGGCGCCGGGCTGCGGTCAAGGCGCGCCTCCAGCCCCTGATCGCCGACGACCCGAACTTCTCCGAGGTCCTCTTTCTGGACTTCGTCCAGATGATCTACGCGCGCTTCATGGAGTCGCGCGGATCGCGCGATCCCGAGGGGCTGCGCCACTTCCTGTCCGAGACGCTCTTCGAGGAGCTCGTCGCCCTCGGCCGGTCCCGGAAGCGCGCCGGCTTCGAGATCGAGCAGGTCATCGTGGGCTCGCTGCAGATCGAGGACGTCAACGAGATGGGCGGCGCGTGGGTCATCGGCTGCGTGCTGGAGGCCAACTACGCCGAGCGCTACCGCTCCTCGCTGGAGTCGGGCGAGCCGCAGGAGGAGGCGCTCTACTCGCGCTGGCGCCTGGTCTTCGACCGGGCCCGGGGCGTGCTTTCGAAGGGGCCCGAGGCGATCCGCAGCCTGGGCTGCCCGAGCTGCGGCAGCCCGATCAAGCTCGACGCGAAGAACGTCTGCGCATACTGCGGGCAGGCCATCCGGCCGGGGCTCTTTCACTGGAAGCTGCGCGCAGCCGAGGAGATGGTCCGCCAGCGGCGGATCGACATGCCCATGCAGCTCGGCGGACAGGAAGTCGGCACCGGCTTCCCGACCATCTATGATCCGGACCTGGACGTGGCCCGCAAGTCCTTCCAGATGCGCTACCCGGGCGAATCGATCGGCCGGCTCGTCGCCCGGGCCCAGGAGGTCTTCCTCAAGCTCCAGGACGCCTGGAACCGCAACAAGTGGGAGCTGGCCCGGCCCTTCGAGACCGACCGGCTCTACCAGACGCACCTGTTCTGGATGGAGCGCTACAAGGCGCGCGGCTACCGCAACGCGATCGAGCAGGTGAAGGTGCTCGGCTGCGAGCTGGTCAAGCTGGACCGCGATGCCTTCTTCGAGATGGCCAGCTTGCGGATCCGGGCGTCGATGATCGACTACACCTACGGCGTGGACGGCAATTTGCTGGCCGGATCGCGTACCGACCCGCGCGTGTTCTCCGAGTACTGGACCTTCATCCGCCGGGCGGGTTTCGAGCCCGGCAAGGCGCTCGACAGCTCGAGCTGCCCGAGCTGCGGCGCAGCGATCAAGGTGGCCATGAACGGCCGCTGCGAGTACTGCGATGCCCACTTGAGCTCGGGCGACTTCGACTGGACGCTCGCGCGGATCGAGCAGGACGAGAGCTATGCGGGATAAAACCCCTTGTAGAGGTCTCAGCCAGAGGGATGAGAGGAGGAACGAGATGCGCGCTGGACTGTGTATGCTGCTTGCGGGCTTGCTGCTCGTCGCTTGCAACGGATCGGATGGAGGAGCGGAGCCTGCCGATGTGGAGCTCGTGGCGGGAGACGTGACCTGGCGGGAGGGCGCCCTGGAGGTGGAGATCACCGCCACCGTCCTGGACGCCGATGGGCTGGCCGTGCCGGAGGTGCTCCTGCGCATGCGGAGCGACAGGAGCGCGGATGCGTTCAGCCCGGCCGTCGCGCCGACGGACGCACAGGGCAGGGTGGTCTTCGCCGCCCGGACCACCGAGGCAGGCTACCCCAAGTACCAGGCCGTGCTGGAGGACAGCGGGGAGCCGCTGGGCGATCCGCTCGAGGTCGATCTCGGCCTGACGCTGGGGCTCGAGACGGGCGAGGTCCGCCTGACGAGCGCCGGCTTCGAGGTCGATATGCACGGCCGGGTGGAGGCCGGCATCGCGGGCATCCCGCTGAGGCTGGAGTCGGACCGCGGCAGCGAGCTCGACAGCGTCGATCCGGCCGTGGCCACGACCGGCGCAGACGGGCGCGCCGATTTCACGCTTCGAAGCCACACCGGCGGCGCCCCGATGCTCGACCTGACCATGGACGGCATCGCCAACTCGAACGTGGCCTCGACCCTGGTCATCCTGCAGGCGAACGTCTCCTGGACGCTGGGCGATCTGGAGTGGACCGTGCCCGGCGCGCAGCTCGAGGTATCGGTCCTGATCCGCGATCCGGCCGGCGTGGCCGCAGGCCTGACGGTCCGCCTGAGCTCGGATCGCCAGGCGGACGCGATCGCGCCCGAGTCGGCGGAGACCGGAGCCGACGGGACCGCCAGCTTCCAGGTCTCAAGCCAGGAGGACGGACTCGCGACCCTGAGCCTGGAGATCGACGCTGTCGAGCTGGATCCCGCGCCGTCGACCGGGGTGACCTTCTGCGGGCCGCGCCTGTCCGGCGGCTGGACCTTCCCGCAGCCCGGCGGACTGGTGAGCGCCGTGCGGGTCGGCGCCATCTGGATCGACCTGTCTGCCGGGGTGCCCAACCCCGACGCCGAGGGCCGGGAGATCGCCTCGGTGGCCGTGGAGCCCCTGCCGGAGCTCGGCGGGGAGGGCAGCTTCGAGCTGGTGCTGCCCATGGACGTGCCGGAGGGCGATCTCTACGCGCCGGATCCCCAGTCGCCGGACTTCCGGATCGCGACGTACGGCGTGCTCGCCTACGACGACCTGGACGCCAGCGAGGACTTCAGCCAGGGCGACGCGGTCCTGTCGGTGCCGCCGGGCCAGGAGCTCTTGACGTACGCCCTCGGCGCGCCGGACACACCGCCGCCCGGGCTCGTGCAGGGATACCAGTTCATGCACATTTCCGGGGACGCCGACCCCGAGATCTTCCCGCTCGAGGATCTCGCCGATCAGCAGCATCTCGATATCCGCATGGCCCCGTGCCCGGCCACGACCCTCCGCGGGCAAGTGCACTTCGGCGAGGCGCTGGGGGCGGGCAGCGACACCCGGGTGGCCGTGGTCGTGATCAACACCGGGATGCTCCTGTCCGGCAACAACAACATCTTCGAGCCGGACGAGTACTTCGAGCTGGCCGCGGCCGATGTCGCCTTCGAGGCCGGCGCCGTCGTGGACTACGAGCTGGCCATGCCCGATCCGCACGAGGCCTGCCTGACCCGCTGCCCCGATGGAAAGACCATGGACGACTTCCTCTACGACGGCATCCCCGAGGTGCCGCCTTTCGGCGTCTTCGTGCCGCTCGTCTACCTCGACAAGGACGGCGACGACGAGCTGCACCCGGGCATGGGGCAGAACGACGACCAGGTCGTGGGCATGGCGAGGCTGGACTTCGGCTGCGGCTCCCAGATGATCGAGTGGCTCGACGACGGGCTGCCCTTCATCATGGCGGTCATGTTCCCGGGGCTCAACCAGGGATACAACCACATCCGCGAGCCGCTCAAGGCGGGCATCGTGAGCAAGCTCGATGACCACAGCCTCGAGATCGACGAGGCGCTGGAGCCGGGCCACAGCGGCCTGCCTTTCCGGATCGAGCGCGGCGAGGAGGTCGTGCTGGCAGGCGACGATCTGGATACCGGCGACGGGAGCCAGCCGATGCAGGTCAGCTCGGCGGCCGGCTTTGCCGGCTACAGCCCGGAGGCGGACGACGAGCTGGTGATCACCGTCTTGATCGAGCAGTTCGAGGCGCTGGACTTCGACAGCCCCTATGATCTGGTGACCCCTTGAGGGTGGCGGTGCTGCTCGTGCTGGCCGCGCTGGGCGCGGCCCGGGCCGCATCGGCACAGCCTTCACGGGCGGAGGAGACGCTGCGGTTCGCCGAGCAGCTCTACTCCGAGCGCGATTTCTACAGGGCGATCGGCGAGTACAAGCGCTTTGCGTTTCAATCGCCGGGCTCCCCTCTGCTCGGCTGGGCCCGCCTGCGCATCGGCCAGAGCTACCTCGAGGGCGGGCGGGCCGAGGCGGCCTGGACCGTCTTCGACGCCATCGCCGCCGACAGCGCCGACGCCCGGCTGCGAAGCTGGGCCAGGCTGGCCTCCGCGCGGAGCCTCTACCGCGCCGGGCGCCTGAGGCAGAGCCTGGCCGCGCTTGCCCGCAGCCGGAGCGCGCTGGCCTCGGACGCGCAGCTCTCCGGCACCGCGGCCTACCTGCAGGGCTGCGTCCACCTCCGGCTCGACGAGATCGCCGCCGCGCGGTCTCGCTTCGCCTCGATCTGGGCGGGCCACCCCCTGGCCGGCCGCGCGTGGCGGATCCTGGACGGCATCGAGGGCTTCGACGATCTGCCTTCCAAGAGCCCATGGCTCGCGGGCACGCTGTCGATCGTGCCGGGCCTGGGGCACGTCTACCTGGAGCAGTACAGCATCGGCTTGACGGCCGCTGCCTGGAACGGGCTGTTCGCCTTCGCCACCTACGATGCCTTCCGGCGCGGAAGCCGGGGCGTGGGGATCTTGCTCGCGGCCATGGAGCTCCTGTGGTACTCGGGCACGATCTACGGGGCGGTGAACGGGGCCGAGCGTTACAAGCGCGACGCCCGGCAGAACCTGCTGGATGCGATCGAGCAGCAGGCCGAGCTGGATGTCCCCTTCCCGGATGACGGCGCGGTCCACCTCATCCTCGTCCAGGGCCTCTACTGAGAAGCCCGGCGTCCATCCTATCTGAGGAGCTCGAAGAGATCGCTCTTGCGATCGGTCCAGGGCTCGACCGGCGCGAACGCATACCCGCTCGACAGGGCGGTCAGGCCCGCGCGCTCGAGCAAGTCCGGATCGGGGGTCAGGATGATCCAGGACGCGTGGCGCGTCCAGGGCGGATGATCGCCGGACAGCAGGTGCACGGCGCCCAGGTCGAAGCGGGCGGCCAGACCGACGATCAAGCGCTCGAGGTCGAGGTGCTGGTTGGTGACGTGGACCGCCAGCCAGCCGTCGGGCTCGAGCCGGCGCAAGTAGAGCGTGAAGGCTTCCTCGGTCAGCAGATGCACCGGCACCGAGTTCGAGGAGAAGGCGTCCAGCACGAGCACGTGGAAGCGCTCGCTGCAGCGCTCCAGCAGCAGGCGGCCGTCTCCCTCGGAGACCTCGATCCGGGCCGGGCTGTCACCCAGGTAGCTGAAGTAGCCCCCCTCTCCGCGCGCCAGGGCGATCACGTCCGGATGGATCTCGAAGAAGCGGAAGCGGTCGCCCCGCTTGCCGTAGACCGCCAGCGTGCCGACGCCCAGGCCGACGATGCCGATCCGCATGGGCTGGCCCGCCTTGCGCCGGGGATGGGCGGTGATGGCCAGCGCGCCGCCCGAGTACGGCCCGTAGTAGGTCGTGGGCAGGTGGCGAAGCGCCGGGTACTGGGCGCCGTGGAAGGTGCGGCCGTGGCGCAGCAGGTAGCGGCTCTGCTCGGCGTTTTCCCGGTCGATCTTCTCGACCCGCAGCACGCCGTAGAAGCCGCGGCGGGCCTCCACGGAGTAGAGCTCGTAGGCCTGCATGTGATAGAAGAGCAAGCCGCCCAGCGCGACGAGCAGCAGGGCGTGAAAGGTGCGCATCGTCCAGCTCGGCGCGCCTGTGCCCTCTTCAGGGTGGGCCCGGCGCTGGAAGAAGAAGAAGATCCCGCAGGCGAGAAGCGTCGAGTGCAGCTCCCAGTAGCCCGAGAAGACGACGGGCGCCAGGAGCGTGACGAAGGCGCCGCCGGCTGCGCCGCCCAGCGAGACGGCGAAGTAGAAGGCCGTCAGGTGTCGGGGCCGGGGCTTGAGATACACCAGCTCCCCGTGGCAGACCATGCAGCAGCCGAACAGGCACAGCAAGAAGGAAGCGATCTGCAAAGGCACGTCCAGAGACGGCCCCTCGAGCAGGGCGAAGACGGCCACCACCGCTCCGAGCCAGAACACGGGCCCGAAGTACCGGCGGGTGTAGAGGCCTTCGTACTGGAAGGTGAGCACGAAGCTCAGCAGATAGACCAGCAGCGGCAGCACCCACAGGAAGGGCGTCACCGCGATCTCCTGGCAGATCTGGTTGGTGGCCGCGAGCAGCATGGACGCGCCGATGGCCGAGGCCAGCATCCAGAGAGCCATCTGGCCCGCTCTCGGGCGAGGCCCGGTCTCGCCCGAGAGCTCGGCGCTGCTCTCCGCCGCAGCCGGCGCCCGCGCGCCGAGCAGGCGCACGGCGCACCACGCGCTTCCGGCGGCGAAGGCCGCGAACGCACCCGCCCAGGCCCATCCCTGGCTCTCCAGCCCCAGCAGCGGTTCGATCCCGAAGGGGTAGGCGAGCAGCGCCAGCATCGAGCCGATGTTGGATATCGCGTACAGGCGGTACGGTGATCGGCCCGGGTCGCAGCGATGGAACCAGGCCTGGAGCAGGGGGCTGGTCGACGACAGCAGCAAGAAAGGCAGACCGACCGCCAGAGTCAAGGCGAGCAGGATCGCGACGACCGGCCGACCGATCGAGCTCGCGTCCAGGGGCACGAGCAGGGGCGCGTCCCAGCTGCCCGCTTGCAGACCCAGCACGCACAGGGCTGCGCCTGTCAAGGCGAGGTGGACGATGGCCTGCCAGCGGGATGACAGGCGCAGGTCCAGCCAGTGCGCGTAGGCGTACCCGAGCAGGAGCAGGACCTGGAAGAAGAGCAGGCAGGCGTTCCAGACAGCCGGCGAGCCGCCGAAGACAGGTAGGAGGTGCCGGCCTAGAAGCGGCTGGACCAGGAAGAGGAGAAAGGCGCCCAAGAGGATGGTCGCAGCGGTTCGAAACATGCTCGCGTATTCTATGAGCAGTCGAGGCTGCGGGTCTAGCAAGAAAAACCGGCGACGGCTCGCGGTCGACCCGGCTGTCGCCGGCTACAAGATGTCGAAAAGATTGGAAAAATCGTCCGTCCACGGGACTGGCAGGCCCTCGCTTCGGGACGGCTCGCGCAGCCAGGGCGCCATGAGCGGCAGGAGATCGAAGGCGCTCCGGCGGCCGATCAGCACCCAACGGGACTGGTAGTCGAAGGGCTGCGCCTCCTCGTTCACCAGCGTCAGGGCCCACAGGCCGCGCGAGGCTGCCAGGGCCAGCGCGAGCCGGCCTAGCCGCAGGTGGTTGTTCGTCGCGTGCACGGCGAGCAGCCCGTCGGGTCGCAGCCGCCGCATGTAGAGCGCGAAGGCCTCGCGGGTGAGCAGGTGGACGGGCACCGAGTCCGAGGAGAAGGCGTCGAGCACGAGCAGGTCGAGGTCGAGCCCGGGCTCGGCAGCGATCGACAGCCGGGCGTCGCCGAGCGCGACGGACACGTCGGCCCGGCTGTCCGCCAGGTAGCTGAAGAAGCCGCCCTCGCCGCGCGCCAGCGCTGCGACGGACGGGTTGATCTCGTAGAAACGGATCCGATCCGACGGCTGGCCGTAGGCGGCCAGCGTGCCCACGCCCAGGCCGACGACCCCGATGCGCAGGCCGTCCCCGCGACCCTGCAGCGAGCGGGCGAGGCGGAGGACGTCGATCGCGGAGCCGACCCCGCTCGCGCGGCCGTAATACGTCGTGGGCTCGGCGCGCAAGGCCGGGGCGCTGAACTGGAAGCCGTGGCAGATCGAGCCGTGTCGCAGCCGGTAGCGGTGCCAGCGCGAGCCCGCCTCCTCTATCTCCTCGACCCGCAGCGCGCCGTAGAAGTTGCGCTCCAGGGCGACCGCCTCTTCGAGCTGGCCCAGCGCGTGGCCGAGCAGGCCCGCCACCAGGGTAGCCAGCAGCACGGCCGTCGCGGCCCATCGGCCCCGTGCCGTCCAGGAGAGTTCGCGCCAGGCCATCCCTCGCCCCGCCAGTGTGCGGAAGGCAAACAGGAACGCGGTCGCCGCCAGCGTCGCATGGAGCTCCCAGAAGGCCGGGAAGATCAGCGGGGCCGCGAGGGCCACGAAGGCGCCGCCAGCCGCGCCGCCCGCGGAGAGCGCGAAGTAGAAGGCCGTCAGGTGGCGCGGATGGGGTAGGAGCCGCACCAGCTCCCCGTGGCAGACCATGCAGGAGCCGAACAGGCAGAGCGAGAAGGCGCCGATCTGCAGCAGGATGTGGAGGTCGGTCCCGGCGTACAGCGCGATCAGCGCAGCCGCGGCGCCCAGCCAGAACACGCCGCCGAACAAGGCCCGGGAGTAGAGACGCTCGCTCTGGAAGGTCAGGACGAAAGACAGCAGGTAGAGCACCAGCGGGGCGATCCACAGGAAGGGCACGCTGGCCACCTCCTGGCAGATCTGGTTGCTGACGGCCAGCAGCGCAGCCGAGCCGCAGGCCGCCAGCGCGGCCCACAGCAGAACGCGGCCCGCGCCGGGCCGCGCCGTGTCCGGGAGAGCGGGGCTGGCGACGGGCGCCTCGGGCTCTGCTGCCCCGCGCGCGCGCCAGGCGCACAGGCCCGTGCCCGCGGTGAAGAGCGCGAAGCCCGCAGCCCAGCCCCAGGCCTGCTGGCCGAGCCCGGCCAGCGGCTCGATCGCGAAGGGGTAGGCGAGCAGCGCGAGCAGCGATCCGACGTTCGACACCACGTAGAGCCGATAGGGCGAGCGGCCTGGGGCGCAGCGGTGGAACCAGGCCTGGAGCAGCGGGCTGGTGGCCGCGAGCAGCAGAAAGGGCAGGCCGACCGCGCAGAGCAGCCCGGTGAGGATCTCGCTGACCGGTGCGGCAGCGGCGGAGGGATCGAGGGGCGTCCTGAGCGGCGCCCCCCATCCGAGCCCCTGCGCTGCGAGCGAGGCGGCGGCCAGCACCACCATGCCCGTGTGGACCGCCGCCTGCGCGGCCGGCGAGAGCCTGTGGGCGAGCAGGTGCGCGTAGGCGTAGCCCGCGAGCAGCAGGACCTGGAAGAAGAGCATGCAGGTGGTCCACACCGCGGGCGCGCCGCCGAAGACGGGCAGCAGGTGCTTGCCCAGCAGCGGCTGGACTGCGAAGAGCAAGAAAGCGCCCAGCAGGATGGTTGCAGCGTGTCGCAGCATGCGGGGGGTCGCACCCCCTGAGATGGTGGCGGACTACTTCTCGCGCTCGAGGAGGCCAGCCGCGCCCATGCCGCCGCCGATGCACATCGAGACCACGCCCCAGCGAAGGTCCGCTCTCTCCATCTCATACAGCAGCTTGCAGGTCAGGAAGGCGCCCGTGCAGCCCAGGGGGTGTCCCAGGGCGATGGCGCCGCCGTTGACGTTGACCTTCTCGGCGTCGAGCTTCAGCTTCTCCTCGACGCAGTAGATGGCCTGGGAGGCGAAGGCCTCGTTGATCTCCCACAGATCGATGTCGTCCTTGCTCATGCCCGCTCTCTCGAGCAGCTTGGGCACGGCGTAGGCCGGCCCGACGCCCATGATCTCGGGCGGTACGCCGGCCACCTGGTAGCGGTGGTATCTGGCCAGGGGCTTGAGGCCCAGGCTCTTGGCCTTGTCGCGGCTCATGACGACGACGACCGCGGCGCCGTCGTTCATCTGGGACGAGTTGCCGGCGGTCACCGAGCCGGTCGGATCGAAGGCCGGGCGCAGCTTGGCGAGCGCTTCGAGGCTGGTGCCCCTGCGCGGCCCCTCGTCGACCGACAGCGTGAGCTTCTTGGCCACCGGGCGGCCGTCCGGGCCCTGCTCGTAGATCTCGGTCTCGATCGGCAGGATCTGGCTCTCGAACCGGCCCTCGTCGATGGCCCGCAGGGCGCGCTCGTGGCTTCGCAGCGAGAAGGCGTCCTGGCGCTCGCGGGAGATGTTGAACTGGCGAGCCACGTTCTCGGCCGTCAGTCCCATCGGGGTGTAGGCCTCGACCCAGTCGTCCACCAGTTGCGGATAACCGACGGGCTTGTTGCCGCCCATGGGCACGTGGGTCATGTCCTCGACGCCGCCGGCCACGATCACGTCCGCCTCGTCGAGCATGATGCGCTCGGCCGCCTGGCTGATGCTCTGCAGGCCCGACGAGCAGAAGCGGTTGACGGTCAAGGCGGGCACCTCGTGCGGCAGCTTGGCCGCAAAGCCGATCAGGCGGGCGATGTTCATGCCCAGCTCGGCCTCGGGCATGGCGCAGCCCAGGATGATGTCGTCGACGTCCTCGTCCTTCAGACCCTTGACCCGGTCGACGGCCTCGCGAACCACCTTGGCGCCGTAGTGGATGGGGTGGGTCTCCTTGAAGGAACCGCGCCGGTAGCGAGCGATGGGCGACCGGACCGCACTGACAATGACAGCTTCTCGGGTCATGGCTCTCTCCTCTCGTCCTTATCGCGTCACGCTGCGTTCAGTTGCGGAGCGGCTTGTTGTTCATCAGGAAGAACTGCATGCGTTCCTGGGTCTTTTCCTGCCGGCAGAGGTCGATGAAGACCTCCCGCTCCAGATCCAGCAGGTACTGCTCGCTGACCGGGATGTTCTGCGAGGTCTTGCCGCCGCACAGCACCCAGGCCAGCTTGTTGGCCATCTCCTGCTCGTACTCGGTGATCTGGTGCTGCTTGGCCATCGAGTCGATGACCATGCGGAAGGTGGCGTGGCCCATCTCGCCCGGCAGGTGGACCTTGCGGGGCAGGGGCTGGGTGTAGCCCTCGAGGTGCATGGCCTGGACCATGCGCTTGGCCGTGCCCAGCAGGTGATCCTTGTTGGTCACGACCTTGTCCGAGGGCCGCAGGAAGCGCATGCCCATCGCCTCGTGGGCGCTCATGGACACCTTGGCCATGCCGATGGCCTCGAAGACCTGCTGCAGGAAGGGGGTCAGGTTCACGTTGCCGGCCTTCTCGGGGATGCCCTCGAGGTGCCGGATGAGCAGCTCCTTGTTCCCGCCGCCGCCGGGGATGACGCCGACGCCCAGCTCGACCTGGCCCATGAAGAGATCCGCGTGGGCGCAGATGCGATCGGCGCCCATGGAGATCTCCATGCCGCCGCCCAGGGTCATGCTGAAGGGCGCGGCCACGACCGGCTTGGGCGAGTACTTGCAGCGCATGAGCACGTCCTGGAGCGCCTTGACCGTGCCCTCGAGCATCTGCCAGATCTGCTCGGCCTCCTTGGGATCGTCGGAGCTCTTGGCCTGCTGGATGGACATGAAGATCAGCATCAGGTTGGCGCCCACGCAGAAGTTCTCGCCCTGGTTGCCGATCACCATGCCGATGTACTCGTCTTTTTCGTCGAGCAGGTCCAGGCCCTTCTCGAGCATCGCGATGGTGTCGGCGTCGATCGAGTTCATCTTGGAGTGGAACTCGCAGCAGATGACCCCGTCGCCCAGATCGATCAGGCTGGCGCCGCTGTTGCCGGCGATCTCCTTGCCGGCCTTCTTGAGCGCGGCCAGGTCGATCGACATGGGATCGATCGGCACGGGCTTGTAGCTCTTGGACGCCAGGTCGAAGAACATCCGCTTGCCGTCCTGCTCCTTGTAGAAGCCCTCGCCGCCGGCCTCGAGCACGGCCTCGGCAATGGGCGGCAGCTGCTTGCCTTCCTTCTTCATCCGCTCGCAGCTCTCCTTGAAGCCGACGGCGTCCCAGGCCTCGAAGGGCCCCATGTCCCAGTTGAAGCCCCACTTCATCCCGTTGTCGACCTGGACGATGTCGTCGGCGATCTCGGGGATGCGCCGGCCAGCGTAGATCAGCGAGTCGGCCATGACCGTCCAGGCGAACTGGCCGGCCCGGTCGTCCGCGGCCACGTAGTTCTTGAGCCGCTTCTTGGGATCGTCGGTGTTCTTGGCCACGCCGATCGAGTCGATGCGCACTTTCTGCTTCTCGCGGTACTCGCCGGTCTTGTGGTCGAGCACCAGGATGTTCTTGTCCTTGTCCTTGGTGTAGAAGCCGCCCTTGGTCTTGTTGCCGAGCTTGCCCTTCTCGATCAGCTCCTCGAGGAAGGCGGGCGGCTTGAAGATCTCGCGCTCCTCGTCGTCCGGCAGGTTGTCGTAGCAGTTCTGGGTCACGTGCTTGATCACGTCGAGGCCCACCAGGTCTGCGGTGCGGAAGGCCGCGGTCTTGGGCCGCCCCATGGGCTGGCCCACGATGGCGTCGACCTCGTCGATGGTGTAGTCGCGGTCGATCATCTCCTTGATGGTCCGCATCATGCCGTAGATGCCGATCCGGTTGGCCACGAAGTTGACCGTGTCCTTGCCGAAGACCACGCCCTTGCCCAGCACGTCGGTGCCGAACTCGGCGATGAAGTCGACCACCCCGGGGTCCGTGTCCGGACCGGCCACGACCTCCAGCAGGCGCATGAAGCGCACCGGGTTGAAGAAGTGGGTCACCAGGAAGTGCTTGCGAAACTCGGCCGAGCGACCCTCGGTCATGCCCTTGATCGGCAGGCCGGAGGTGTTCGAGGAGATGATGGCGCCCTTCTTCATGTGCTTCTCGACGTTGCCGAAGACCTTGCGCTTGATGTCCAGGTTCTCCACCACGACCTCGATCACCCAGTCGCACTCGCCGAGCCAGTCCATGTGATCCTCGAAGTTGCCCGGGGTAATGAGCTCGGCGAAGCGATCGTGGTAGAAGGCCGGGATGGGCTTGCGGTTCTTGATGGCCAGCTCGATGGACGAGGTCGCCAGCCGGTTGCGAAAGGCCGCCGAGCTCGTGTCCACGCCCTGCTTCTCGTCCGCCTCGCTGGGCTTGGGGACGATGTCGAGCAGAACCGAAGGGATGCCGCAGTTGGCCAGATGGGCCGCGATGCCCGTGCCCATGACTCCGGCTCCCAGCACGGCCACCTTCTCTATCTTCCGTTTCATCGAACCCTCCTTGATCCGGCGATTGGAAACGCTTTCTCGTCCGCGTCGATGACGCGCAGAGTCTAACAGTATTGACTGAAGTGTCAATCGAATTCGGAGGGCTGTCCGGAATCCGGATCCAGGATCTCGGCAGCGATCTGGCAAGTTATTGATTCACTAGGGTATCGGTTTTATGGCATGCGGCTTGCTGGGCGGGTCTCGGTCATGCGGGACAGCGATGCGAGAGACAAGCGCCACCCAGCCAGCCGACACAAGCTGCGCCGGGCGCGCAGACGGGGAGAGCAGGCCTTCTCGCGGCAGCTCTGCGCGGCGGCGGCCATGCTCGGGGGCCTGGCCGCCGCCTTCGCCTGCGGGTCGGATCTCCTGGCCGCGCTCGCCGATCTGAGCGCGGCCTGCTTCTCGCTGCCGTCCAGCCCGCCCTGGGGGGCCGCCCTGGATGCGGCCCTTCTCTTCGCTGCCCGGGTGGGCGGGGCCGCGTTCGGGGCCGCGCTGGCAGCCGGCCTGATGCAGGTGGGCCTCAGCGCGCGCGGCCTGCGCCCGAGCTTGAAGAGGCTGGATCCGATCCGCGGCATGGGGCGGCTGTTCTCGCGCCAGCGCCTGTTCGATCTCGGTCTGCTCGTCGCCCAGCTCGCCTGCTTGCTCGGCATCGGCGCAGCCGCCGGCATGCCGCTCGTGCGGGTCTGTCTCCAGGCCGCCCGACAAGGCGATCTGGCGGCGCCAAGCCTCGCGATCGGCTCGCAGCTCGCCGCGCTGGCCTGGCCGCTCGCCATCGCGGCCGCAGCCTGGGCCGGGCTGGACCTCCGGGTCCAGCGGCGGCGCTTCCTGCGCCGCATGCGCATGAGCGACGAGGAGCGCAAGAAGGAGAGCAAGGAGACCGAGGGCGATCCCGCCCTCAAGTCCGAGCGCCGGCGCCGGCACCGCCAGGTGCTCGAGGGCGGGCTGGCCGGGATGCGGCGGGCGAGCGTGCTGGTGGTCAACCCCACCCACCTGGCCGTGGGGCTTCGCTACCTGCCCGCCGAGGACAGCGCGCCCGTGGTCGTGGCGCGCGGCAGCGGCGAGCTGGCCCAGCGGCTGCGCCGCGAGGCGATGAGGCTGGGCGTGCCCGTCATCCAGCACGTGCCCCTGGCCCGGGCGCTCTTCGCCTCGGCCGAGCCGGGCGAGGAGATCCCGGAGCAGCTCTACGAGGCGGCCGCCGAGGTGATCCGCTGCCTGCAGGGCCTGCAGGGAGGATCGTGATGGCGCGTGTCCGGAATCCGGACCGCCTGTCCGGGATTCGAGCGCCGGACTCGATGGCGGCCGGCGGGGGCTGGCCGGCTGCAGGGCCTCTTCCCTGCTGGCACGGAGCTTGCTCTGATGCCGGCACGAAAGCATACGGCACGAAAGCAGACGGAACGAATGCAGACGGCACGAATCCGGACCAGACGAACCCGGACACCAGCCGCGCGTCGTGCTCGGCGCGCGCGAGATATGGAGGTCGCCGATGAAGCTGCTCACGGGTAGGCTCCAGGCCGGCGAGGCCATCCCGGCCCTGTGGCTGCTGGCCGCGGCCGCCATGCTCATCCTGCCCCTGCCGACCGCGCTGGTCGACGGCCTGCTGGCGCTCAACATCTGCCTGGCCGTGATCATGGTCTTGCTCTCGGTCCGGGTGGCCGAGTCGCTGCAGGTCTCGGCCTTTCCGACCTTGCTGCTCGGCACGACGCTCTTTCGCCTGGCGCTCAACGTCTCCACGACCCGGCTGATCCTCTCCGAGGGAGACGCGGGCGCGGTGGTGGCCGCGTTCGGGCGCTTCGCCACCGCGGGCAACCCCGTGGTCGGCGGGGTCGTCTTCTGCATCCTGGCCGTGGTGCAGTTCGTGGTCATCGCCAAGGGCGCCGAGCGGGTGGCCGAGGTCTCGGCCCGCTTCACGCTGGACGCCATGCCGGGCAAGCAGATGAGCATCGATGCGGACCTGCGCGCCGGGGCGATCGACGGCCACGAGGCGGCCCGCAGGCGCAGCGCGCTCGAGCGCGAGGCCCAGTTCCACGGCGCCATGGACGGGGCCATGAAGTTCGTCAAGGGCGACGCGGTCGCCGGCTTGCTGATCGTGGTCGTCAACCTGGTGGGCGGGCTGGTGATCGGCTGCGTGCAGCGGGGTCTCGGCCTGTCCGAGGCCTTCGGCGCCTACGCGGTCCTGACCGTCGGCGACGGCCTGGTCTCCCAGATTCCGGCCCTGCTGATCGCCACCTCGGCCGGCCTGGTGGTCACCCGCGTCAGGCCCGAGCGCAGCGGCTGGGGCCTGGGCCGGCAGATCAGCGGCGCCCTGGCGGGCCACCCGGAGGTCTTCTTCCTGGCCGCGGCCGTGCTCGCCCTGGTCGGGATCGTGCCCGGCATGCCGCTCTGCGCCTTCGGCCTGCTGGCCCTGGTCTGCTGCGCGGCCGGTCTCGCGATCCAGAGGCGGCGGCCTGAGGGCTCCGAGACCGCGTCTGCGTCGCGGCCGAGCCCGCTCCGGCTGCAGCTCGGTCCGGGCTGGAGAGAGCCGGGCGAGCTCGCTGTTCGGCTGGATGCGCTCCGGACGGCCGTGGCCGAGGACCTCGGGCTCGCCCTGCCGGTCGTGGAGGCGAGGATCGAGGGGGCGGGCCAGGGCTGGCGCCTGTGGCTGGACGACGTGCCGGTCGCGGCGGGCAGCGAGCGCCGTGCCTCGGAGGCCTGGTGGGGGGAGATCGAGCGCGCCCTGAGACGCGTGGCGGCGCGCTTCGTGGGCGTGCAGGAGTGCCAGGACCTGCTGGATCGCGTCGAGCAGGAGCAGCCGGCCCTGGTGCGCGAGGTGGTGCCGCGCCTGGTGCCGCCGGTGCTGCTGGCCGAGGTCCTGACCCGGCTGGTCGAGGAGCAGGTGCCGATCCGCAACCTGCGGCTCATCCTGGCCTCCCTGGCGGAGTGGGCGCGCTCGGAGGCCGATCCCATGGTGCTGGCCGAGCGGGTGCGCGAGAGCCTGCGGGCCACCATCTCCCACCGGGTGGCGCCGGACGGCACGCTGCGCGCCCTGCTGCTCGACCCGGAGATCGAGCGCAAGATCGAGCAGGCCCTGAGCCGCTCCGAGCGCGGTACCACGCTAGCGCTCGATCCCGAGGACGGCGAGGCCATCCTGCGGGGGCTGGAGCGCAGCCTGGCGAGCCCGGACAGCCCGGGCGTGATCGTCACCCGGCCCGGGCTCCGGCGGCCCTTCTGGCGGCTGGCCGAGCAGCTCGATCCGGTCGTGCGCGTGGTCAGCTTCGTGGAGCTCGAGCCCGGCACCCAGATCCAGCCGGTGGGCCGCATCGCGGCGGCCTGAAGCCGAGATTTCTTCGAAGGAGGATGGGATGAAGATCGCGAGAGACTGTTTGACCGGCATGCTGGTCTTTGGGCTCCTGAGCGCGGGCTGCGCGCTCCGCTCGCCCCTGCACCCGGAGGCGGTCCGGCTCAACCGGCTCGGGGCGAGCAGCCTGGCCGCCGGGCGGCTCGAGAAGGCCCGCGTGGCGCTGGAGCTCAGCCTGGAGTACAACCCCTGCCACGCCGAGGCGCTCCACAACCTGGCCACGGTGGCCTACCTGCGCGGCGAGCTCGACCAGGCCGAGGCGATGGAGCGGAGGTCGCTGGGGTGCGGGGAGCTCGTCCAGGCGGTCAACGGCCTGGGCGCGGTGGCCGCCAGGCGCGGCCGGGACGCGGAGGCGCTCTCGCACTTCGCGCGGGCCGTGCAGCTCGACCCGGGCTACCTCGACGCCCGCCGGAACCTGATCGCGACCGCGATCCGCGAGCGGGACTGGGACCTGGCCCGCGAGCAGCTCCAGCGCCTGCTGCTGCTCGCGCCGGGCGATCCGGCAGCGGCCAGGCTGAGCGCGGCGCTGCCGCCGGAGGGCAGGCCGTGAGCGCTCGGGAAGACGCCAGGCTATCCGGTCAGACGCCGGCTGAGCGCGGTACTGACGGAGGGGGCAGGCCGTGAGTGCTCGAGAAGACGCCGGGCGGGCGGTCTCCGGGCTCGCGATTCGCGCCGGGCGATCCGGAGAGCGTCGGGCCGAGCGCGGCGCTGCAAGCGGAGGGCAGTCCGTGAGCGATGCTCGAGAAGACGCCGGGCGGTCGGTCTCCGGGCTCGCGATTCGCGGCGGGCGATCCGGAGAGCGTCGGGCCGAGCGCGGCGCTGCAAGCGGAGGGCGGGCCGTGAGCGCCGGGCAGGAAGGCGAGGCGCGGGCGGTCTTCGAGCTCGCGATTCGCGGCGGGCGATCCGGCAGGCATCGGGCGTCGCTGCAAGCGGAGGAGGGCAGGCCGTGAGTGATGCTCGAGAAAACGCCGGGCGGTCGGTCTCCGGGCTCGCGATTCGCGGCGGGCGATCCGGAGAGCAACGAGCCGAGCGCGGCGCTGGCGGAGGTGGGCAAGCCGTGGGCGCCGGGCAGGAAGGCGAGGCGCGGGCGGTCTTCGAGCTCGCGATCTGCGACGGCAGCCTGGCCGGCGCCCGCTGGATCCGCACGGTCAGCGCCGGGACGATCGTCGTCGGGCGGGCCGCGGCATCCGATCTCGCCCTGCCGGACCCCTCGGTCTCGCTTCGCCACCTCCGGGTCTGCGCCGGGCCGTCCGCGGGCGAGTGGACAATCGAGGATCTCGGCAGCCGCCGGGGCAGCCGCCTGAACGGGCAGCGCCTGCAGCCCGGCCGGGCCGTGCCGCTGAGATCGGGCGATCAGGTCGAGCTCGGGGTCTTCCGCCTGCGCTTCCACGGCGACCGGGCGCCCTCGAAGGCCAGCGCGCGGAGCGCGGCCAGGGAGCTCGCCAGCCGGCTCGAGAGCGCGACCCCGCGGACAGCGCGCGTGCTGCACATCGCGCACCGTACGGGGCGAGAAGAGCGCGTCGCGCTCGCGCCCGGCAAGAAGCTGCGCATCGGCCGCGGGCGGGACTGCGACGTGATTCTCGGAGACCCGCGCGCCTCCAGGCACCACGCGCTGGTCGAATGCCGGCCTGACGGCGCGGTCGCGATCCGCGACACCGGCTCGACTAACGGCTTCAAGCTCAACGGCCGCAGGCAGCGCGGCTCGGTCCGGCTCCGGCCGCAGGACCGGCTCGAGATCGGCGACTGCCTGCTGCAGCTCGAGCTCCGCGCCGGTGCGGCCCGCGAGCCTGCGAGCGGCGGCTGGACGCGCCTGCTCGCCGTGCCGCTGGCCGGGGGGACCGGCGCGGCCTTCCCCTGGCCGGTGATGCTGCTCGGCCTCGCCGCCGCCCTGGCCAGCCTGGCCGTCTGGGGCGTCTAACCGTCCGTCTGAAGTCAGCTCTCAGTCGATCTCGACCCGGAGCACCTGGTTGCCGATCTGGATGCGATCCCCCTCCGCCAGATCGTGATGCCCCTGGATGCGCAGGTAGGTCCCGTTGGACGAGTCGAGGTCCCGCAGCATGCAGTCGCCGTCCCGGTTGAGCAGCATGCAGTGCCGCGAGGAGATGAAGCCGTCCTCGGGGAAGCGGACCGAGCCGTCCTCGCGGCCGATGGTCACCTCGGCCAGGCTCAGCAGGTGGATCTCGCCGATCTTGCCGCCCTCGAGAACCTGGACCAGCCGGGCCCAGATCTGGGGCGGCGGGCTGCCCCAGAAGGTGGCGTCGTCGCCCTCGGCCTTCTTGAACTGCAGCGGCTGGAACTCGCCCGGCACCTCCAGCCGCAGCAGCTGGCGCCCGATGCGGAAGTAGGTGCCCGGGACGATCGGCTCCTGGCCGGTCATCCGGCGGTAGACGCCGTTGAGGCTGGTGAGGTCCAGGATGCGCAGCTTGCCGTCGGCGTACTGCAGCTCGGCGTGGCGCGGCGAGATGTAGGGGTCCTTGGGGAACATGATCGTGCCCTGGCTGCGGCCGATGGTGGTCTTCTCGGCCAGGGTGAAGACGGTGCCCTCGCTGCCGTCGGGCTTGATGAGCACCAGGCGGGCGCGCTTCTTGACCTCGGCGTCCGGCGAGGCCGTGTGCATGAACATGGTCGAGCCGCCCTTGGGCGCCTCCTTGAGGTTGTGGCCGCAGCTCGCGCAGAAGGCGTCGTCCGGCTTGATGGCCGTGCCGCAGCTCGGGCAGGCGGCCTGCGCCGGTGCGGCAGCCGCACCCGCGGCCTGCTCGGGCGCCGTGGCAGGTGCTGCAGCCGCGGCCGGGGCCGCAGCCTGGGACGGCGCCGCAGCCGGGGCTGGCGCTGTGGCCGGTGCCTCGGCCTGGGACGGCGCCGCAGCCGGGGCTGGCGCTGTGGCCGGTGCC
>JAFGRB010000354.1 GCA_016935365.1 Deltaproteobacteria bacterium | reverse complement strand
TATTGTCGATTAAAACTCTTGAAATCTGGGGCTTTTCTTTGTTTTGTCAATACCCCCGACTATAAAGGTCGCTTGTTTCAGGTCTAGTATCGATTGGTACAGAGCTAATGGTTGATTACCCATATGAGAGAATCGACTGCCTAAATATGCGTCAGTTCTGGTCTGGGGAACAGATATCTGTTGACGTGGTTCTAAGAAATAAGAAACTAGGTAGGCCTGTGGGAGAATGCACAACATTTAAGCTGATGGGGAGAGAAAAATGGTTCGACGGTCTAAGATTGAAAATCACTGATATTACTGGAATGAGGGAGGAGACTAAAACTTCATCAAGCGTAGATTTGAAGAAATACGGAGAGGTTAAAGCCATAGAGGCGGTGAGTATTGCAGGAAAGCCGGCGGGTTATTATCTAGAGCCGGGAAAGGTGATTGTCAACCGAGATAAAATCGATTTCAGAGAAGTGATGGGGGAGCCATTTCCAGATCATGTTTACAAAATAGAGGTTGAAATGGCGCCCGACTTCATCGAGGGAATCAATCCAAGGAATATTAGCAAGAACGTGTCTTTCAGTTGCGCATATGTATACTACAGAGAACCGAAGAGCAAGAGAGAAGAAGCAATAAAAATGTTTCATTTGATGTCTAAGGAGAATAATAAAAGAAGAGAGAGAAAGTGGAGAGAGATGAGAGAGAAACGAATATTAATAAAAGATGATGTGAAGGGAATGGGAAAGAAATGGGAGGAGATGTACAAGAAGGCTATCGAGCTTGACAGCACGCTGCAATTTCCATATAGGGCACTTTCAAGGATGTACCGCAGGCAGAAGAGGTATAGCGACGAGGAGATAATACTGATGAAATGGAAGGAGGTTGCTAGGCGAGGCTGGCTGGAGACTATCAACGGCAGATTGGATGAGCTGAAAAGGAATAGATGAGCAACCATTATTTTGTATGGTCTCGAATCCCATTTCTTGAAATCTCACTTAACAACCCTTGCCATCCATCTCCATAAGACGCTAAGATTCCCCCCCATGCTCCCCTCGACCCCCGCCGATCCCGACCTGGTCCGCGCTCTCGAGGCGATCTGCGGAGCCGATCACGTCTCGGCCGGCGATGCGGATCGCATGGCCTACGCCCGGGACATGTGGCCGCGGAGCCTGATCCGCCAGCGCGCGGGCGCCTTCGATCACCCGCCCGAGGTGGTGGTCTGGCCGGGTAGCGCCGAGGAGGTGGCCGCGGTCGTGAAGGCGGCGGTCGGGGCGGGGCGCTGCACGGTGCCCTTCGGCGCGGGCTCGGGCGTCTGCGGCGGGACCTTGCCGGTCCGGGGCGGGGTGGTTCTGGACCTCAAGCGCCTCAACCGGATCCTGGACCTCGTCGAGAGCGACTGCGTCGCCCACGTGGAGGCCGGGGCGATCGGCGAGATCCTGGAGCGCGAGCTCAACCGGCGGGGCTGGACGCTGGGGCACTTCCCGTCCTCGATCTACTGCTCGACCCTGGGCGGCTGGCTGGCGGGGCGCAGCGCGGGGCAGTGCTCGAGCCGCTTCGGCAAGATCGAGGACATGCTGCGCAAGCTCACCTGGGTGGACGCGGACGGGAGGCTCTGCGAGACGCCCTTCGCGCCGCCGGGCTTCGCGCCCTGGAGCGCAGACCCCCTGATCGTGGGCTCCGAGGGCACGCTGGGCATCATCTGCTCGGCCTGGATGGTCATCCGGCCGCTGAGCGCGAAGCGCCGCTACACGGCCTGGATCCTGCCGGACGTGGAGGCGGGCATCGACTGCATGCGGAGCGTCATGCGGGCCGGGCTGCGGCCTTCCGTGCTCCGGCTCTACGACGAGTTCGACACCCTGGTGGCGGGAAGCGACCCGGCCGTCGACGAGCCCGGAAGCTCCTTGCTCGGCGGGCTCGCCGAGAAGGCGTCCGCGCCCGCCAAGGCGCTCTTCCACCTGGGGCTCGCGCGCGTGCTGCAGATGCCGCGCCTGCTCAACCGGGCGGCGGACCTGCTGCCCGGCGGCTGCCTGCTGGTCGCGGTCTTCGAGGGCGAGGACTGGGAGCGGGACCTGTCCGCGGACCTGCTGGCGGAGATCTGCGCCGGCCGCGACGGCAAGGACCAGGGCGAGGGGCCCGCGCGCCACTGGTGGCACCACCGCTACTCGATCTCGTACAAGCAGTCGCCCGTGTTCATGGACGGCGCCTTCGTGGACACGATGGAGGTGGCCGCGACCTGGGACCGCCTGCCGGCCATGTACCGCAAGGTCCGCCAGGCGCTCGCGCCGCTGGCCTTCGTCATGGCGCACTTCTCGCACGCCTACTCCGAGGGCGGCTCGATCTACTTCACCTTCGCAGGCGCGGCGTCTGACGACGCGGCCGCGCTGGGCGTCTACGACCGCATCTGGGACGCGGCCCAGGCGGCCGTGAGCGCCGAGCGGGGCGTGGTCAGCCACCACCACGGGGTGGGCCTGAGCAAGGCACGCTACCTCGTGCGCCAGCTCGGCGAGGCTGGCTCGCTCGTGTGCGCGGTCAAGCGGGCCTTCGACCCCCACGGCCGGCTCAACCCCGGCAAGCTGGGTCTCGAGGAGATGGACCCATGAGCGCCGGCGCCTTCGAGGAGCTGCAGGCCGCGCTCGGCAAGCGACGGGTCGCCATCGGACCCCCGGCCCGCAAGCTCTGGTCGCGCGAGCTCGCACCCCAAGTGACCGTGCTGCCCGAGTCGGCCTCCGAGCTGGGGCTCGCGCTGGAGGCGGCCCGCAAGGAGGGCCTCCGGGTCGCGGTCTGCGGCGCGGGCAGCCGGCTCGGCGCGCGCGAGGCCCGGCGGCTCGGCGGCCAGGAGCTCGCGCTGCTCGACCTGCGCGAGCTCTCGGGGCCGATCGAGATCCGGCCCGCCTCGCTGTGGATGGCCGCCCGGGCGGGCACGCCGGTCGCCGAGCTCTTCGAGCGCGCGGCGCGCATGGCCTGCCGGCCGGTGGGCCTCGAGGAGTCCGATCCCGGCACCCTGGGCGGTTTCCTGTCGAGCGCGGCCAGCATGCCCGACCGCATCCTGGGCATCCCCCAGCCGCCGGTGCTGGCCCTGGAGGCGGTCCTGCCCTCGGGCAAGGTGATCCGCTCGCTGGCGAGCCCGAGGGCGGCCACGGGCCCGGACGTCTTCTCGCTGCTGCTCGGCACCGGCGGCGCCTTCGGGGTGATCTGCTCGGCGCTGGTCAAGCTCGAGCCCCTGCCCGAGCGGCGGCTGCTGATCGGCTTTCGATTCCCGGGGCTCGAGCGGGCCCTGGCGGCGGTGCGCTGGACGGTCTCGCGCGGCCTGCCGCCGGCCGCCTGCTCGGTGGTGGCCGACGGGGAGGCGGGCCGCCGCAAGGTCCGGCTCTGGGTGCGCTTCGAGGGCCAGGCCCGCCTGAGCGCCCACGCCACCCGCGCCTTCCAGGCCGAGGCCGAGCGGCTGGGCGGAAAGCTGCAGGAGCTCGACCAGGTCAGGGACTGGGAGGCCGAGCTCGCCGCCTGGCGGGCCGAACTCGCCGCGCCGGTGCGCTGGTCGGAGCTCACGCGCGCGCTCCGCGCGGCCGACCGTCTGCCGGACGGCGGCTACGCGCGCGCGGTCCTGGACCGGCCTGAGCCGACCGGCTGCCGGCTGCGGCTCGAGCCTGCCGGCAAGCTGGACGCGGCCGGGCGCAAGGCCTGGCAGGCGGGCCTGGACCCGGACGGGGCCCAGGCGGCCGCGGTCGACGCGGCCCGGTCGAGGCTGGCCGCCGTGCGCGCCGAGCTCGACCCCCAGGGCCTGCTCAACCCCCAGTCCTGGCCGCTCGCCTGGCCCGGAGGCGCGGCATGAAGCTCGAGCACAACGCCCGCGCTCGATCGGCAAGGCCTGCGCTGTCTCCGCTCCTGGCCGCTCGCCTGGCCCGGAGGCGCGGCATGAAGCTCGAGCACCGAGCCCGCGCTCGATCCGCGAGGCCTGCGCTGCCCCCGCTCCTGGCGGCTCGCCCGGCCCGGAGGCGCGGCATGAAGCTCGAGCACAACGCCCGCGCGCGATCCGCGAGGCCTGCGCTGCCCCCGCTCCTGGCCGCTCGCCTGGCCCGGAGGCGCGGCATGAAGCTCGAGCACCAAGCCCGCGCTCGATCCGCAAGGCCTGCGCTGCCCCCGCTCCCGGCAGCTCGCCCGGCCCGGAGGCGCGGCATGAAGCTCGAGCACAACGACCGGGACCCGGGCCGCTGCACTTGCTGCCCCGCGCTCGATCCGCGAGGCCTGCGCTGCCCCCGCTCCTGGCGGCTCGCCCGGCCCGGAGGCGCGGCATGAAGCTCAAGCACTTCGCCCGGGATCTGGGCCGCTGCACTTACTGCCCCAAGCTCTGCCGCTTCTGCTGCCCGGCGTCCGAGGCCGAGCACGCGGAGACGGTCACCCCTTGGTTTAAAATGTCGCTGGCCGAGATGCTGCGGCTCGGGCGCATCGAGCCGGCCGGCGAGCCCGCGGAGACGCTGTACCATTGCTTCGCCTGCCTGCACTGCCGGACCCACTGCCGCCACGGGGTGGACGTGCCGACCGCCCTGGCCGCCGCCCGGGCCCTGGTCCTGCGGGCCGGCGGCGAGCCGGACTCGGTGCGCGAGCTCCTCGCCCGCATGCGCGCGAGCGGCAACCCCTGGGGCGAGGACCTGGGCTCGCGGCTTCGCGACGGCCTGGACGCGCGCTTCCAGGTGCCCGAGGCCCAGGCGGTGGTCTTCGCCGGCTGCCGCTCGGCGCGCGAGCCTTCCGTCCAGCTCGAGCCGCTCTTCGACCTGCTGGAGGCCGTGGACGTGGACTACGTGGGCCTGGCCGTCGAGGTCGAGGTCTGCTGCGGCATGCCGCTCTGGCAGGCCGGCGACCTCGAGGGCTTCACCGCCCACGCCCGCAAGGTCGCGGCCGTGCTCTCGCGCGCACGGACGGTCATCTGCCCGTGCCCCACCTGCGCCTACGCCCTGGGCACGCTCTACGGCCTGCACGACGTGCGGATCTCGGCCCGGGTGCTGACCGCGGACGCCTTCCTGGCCGGCGCGCTCGCCGACCGCAACCCGGCCCGGACCCTGCCCGGACAGTACGTGTTCCACGATCCCTGCTTCCAGACCCGCTACCTGGAGCAGGGCGACGGGCCGCGGCAGCTGCTGGCGGCCGTGCTGGAGAGCCCGCTCGTGGAGCCCGAGCCCTGGAGCGGAGACGACGCGAGCTGCTGCGGCGGGGGCGGGCTGGTGCCGTACGTGCTGCCCGAGGTGGCGGCGCAGGCGGCCCGGATTCGCATGGGCCAGCTCGCGGCCACCGGCGCCGAGAAGGTCGCGAGCTGCTGCCCGGGCTGTGCCCAGCAGCTCGGCGCCGTGGCCGGCGGCCTGCCCGTCGAGGACCTGATCGAGATCCTGCGGCGCGCCTACGCCTGAGACAGACACGACCCGCAGATCGATTTCGCCCCGTCGGGGCTTCCCGCGATTGCCGATCCTCATCGTCATCGCCGGTGGTCCCAGTGACGGTTTGCCGGTCCATCAGGGCCCACTAGGTGTAATTAGGTTGGCTTTGGTTTCTTCGTCAGTTTGTAGACGCGAAGGAGCGTTCGGGCGTGGATAAACCACGCCCCTACGTCTTGAAGGAAATGGCCCACCGTCACTGAGGCCGATACTCTTTCCCAGGGCTTCGCCGGCAAAGCCGGCTTCGCTCTGGGCTGTGTTGTCCCGCCCCTTCGGGGCTGCTACTAGAGCGATGTATCGGCTGGGCCGCGCTCACCAGAAGAAGAGGTACAGGCCGAGCGTGGCGGCGACGATCAGCGCGGCGCATACCCTGGCCGCCGGGTCGGGCCGCATGTCGACCGCCCCGCTCTCGGGCAGCGTCCGGAACTCGGTCCGCGGCCAGATCAGACTGCAGACGGCGATCGCGGCGCAGGCCAGCAGGAAGGCCAGCGCGGCGGCGTTCAGGAAGACCACGTCGAGCAGCAGGTAGAAGAGCACGTAGGCCGGCACCGAGACGGCCATGGCGATCACGGCCGCGCGCTGCGAGGCCCGCTTCCAGACCAGGCCCAGCACGAAGACGCTCAGGATGCCCGGCCAGATGGCGTTCCAGCCGACCTGCATGGCCTTGTAGATGCCGCCCATGTGCTCGAAGAACGGGGCGCAGATGCAGGCGAAGACCACGAAGCCGCCCGTGGCGATCCGGCCGATCCCCACCAGGCGCTTCTGGCTCGGCTCTCGCCTGGCCAGGTGCCGCTTGTACAGGTCGATCGTCAGGATGGTCGAGGCGGAGTTGAGCACCGAGTCGAGCGAGCTCATGATGGCCCCGAAGAGCGCCGCGAACATCACGCCCCGCAGGCCGGCCGGCAGGATCTTGCTCATCAGGAAGGGGTAGGCCTGGTCCTTGTGCGGGATCTCCGCGCCGTAGAGCTGGAAGGCCATGATGCCCGGAAAGACCACGACGAAGGGGATCAGCAGCTTGAGCCCGGCCGCGAAGAGGATGCCCCGCTGGCCGTGGCGCAGGCTCCTGGCCCCGAGCGCCCGCTGGGTGATGAACTGGTTCAGGCCCCAGTAGGCCAGGTTGGGGATCCAGATGCCGAGCAGGAAGATGGTCCACGGCATGACCGGGTGATCGGCCGGCAGCACGGTGTGCAGCTTGGCCTGGCTGGCCTGCACGAAGGCCTCGACCCCGCCGACCTCCCGGAAGCCCAGGACCATGACCAGCAGCCCGCCGCCCAGCAGGGCCGCGCCCTGGAGCAGGTCGGACCAGACCACGGCCTTCAGGCCGCCGTAGATGGTGTAGGCGCCCGCCAGCAGCCCGATGGCCCACACGCCGAGGTAGAGGTCGATCTCGAAGATGGTCTCCAGGGCCTTGGCGCCGGTGTAGAGCACCCCGGCCATGAAGACCAGCACGTAGGCCGCGAGCAGGTAGGCCGCCATCAGCCCGCGCGCGGCGGGCCCGTAGCGGTGCTCGAGGTACTCCGGCAGGGTGTAGATGCCCAGGTGCAAGAAGCGCGGCAGCAGCACCAGGGCGACGAAGACCAGGGCGATGGCGGCGATCCACTCGAAGCTGGCGATGGCCAGGCCCATGTCGAAGCCCTCGCCGCCCATGCCCACGAAGTGCTCGGTCGAGATGTTCGAGGCGATCAGCGAGAAGCCGATCAGCCACCAGGTCAGGCCGCGGCCGGCCAGGAAGTAGTCCTCCGAGCTCTGCTCCTTGCGGGAGGCGTAGAGCGAGATCCCGATCACCAGGGCGATGAAGCCGACGAAGGTGGCGATGTCGATGCCCGAGAGCCCCACGGGTTCTCTCAGCGGCCCGCATCGCGGGACCGAGAAACGGAGCCCGCCTTCTCGTCGCGCGCGTCGCGGTAGCTGAAGCCCTGTGCCTGCTCGAGCAGCTGCTCGAAGGCGGCCGCCGCCCCGGTGTCGCCGGCCAGCCTGGACGCCAGCCAGGGCGCGAGCAGGCGCGCGCTCAGCTCGTGCTGCGCCTCGCGCGACAGCGACGGGTCGGGCTCCTCCGGCCCGCACAGGCGGGTCCGGGCGAGCTCGCAGTTCTCCTCGGGCTCCGAGAACTGGCAGTGGCCCGCGCCCTGGATGCGGATCAGGGTCTTGTCCGTAGAGCCCAGGAGCTCGAAGAGCGGCTCGGTGACCTCGTCGATCGGGGTCAGGCAGTCGTCGGTGCCGCCGAGCAGCAGGCCGGGCAGCTCGAGCCGCTCGGCGGCCTCGAAGGCGGCGTCCAGGCTGCCCGGCGACAGCACGGCCAGGGCCTCGAAGGGCGAGGCGTCGAGATCGGCGGCCATGAAGGCCACCGCCCCGCCCATGGAGTGGCCCATGACGGCCGGCTTGCCGATCCGGCCGGCGAACGCGCCGTCCGGATCGCCGGTGCGGATCCGCTGCGCGCACAGGACCAGGTCCGCGGCCAGGGCCTCGTGGTCCGGCGCCTGGCCCATCTCGGTCCGCGGCAGGGCGGCGACCAGGCCGGCCGCCACGAGGGCGGTCCAGATGTTCGCGTAGGCCTCCACCGGGCCCATGCGCCCGTGGCCGAAGACGACCAGGCCGTAGCTGCCCGCGGCCAGCAGCGGCACGTCGTCTCCGGCCTCGGCGGCCGGGTAGTAGATCTCGACCGGCACCTGGTGCCCGGCCCGGGCCGGGTCCGAAAAGACCGCGCTGCGGTGGCCGATCCGGTACGCGGCCAGCGGCTCGCAGCGGTTCGTGCTCGTGTCGCAGACCTCGCCGGCCCGGCAGTCGGCATCGTCCTTGCACCCGTCCGGCGTGGGCGCGCACCGCCCGTCGACGCACTGCTGCCAGCTCTGGCAGGCGGGATCGCAGACCGCGGGATCGCCTCCGCCGCTCGAGCAGGCTGCGGGCAGCAGCCAGGCGAGCGCGGCGAGACAGCGGGCAGCTCGGCTCATGGGCGGTCCTCCTCTTCTGAGCGGCTTGAAAATAACCCCCGGGCGGCCGAAGATACAAGCCCTGAGGTCTGTCCGAAGAGAGGAGCCCCCATGCCCGCGAGATATCCCTTGTGCTACCCGCTGCTCCTGTGCCTGGGGCTTTTCTGCCTCGCCTGCCAGCCCGGCGAGCGCAAGGCGGATGCCAGGCCGACCCGGCCGCTGGCCGACTCCCGCCTGCTCGACTTCGTCCCGGCCGACACGCCCTACGTCTTCGCGGCTCCGCAGGGCTTCCCGGCCGCCCTGGTGGATCGCATCTGGGCCGGCTGGCCCGAGCACGAGACCGAGGGGGGCGAGCAGGCCGAGCTGCGCCTGCTCCAGGCCGTGCGGAAGGAGCTGGGGGGCCGGATCGAGACCCGGGCGCTCAAGCGGCTCGGCTTCACCGGCGAGCTGCGGCTGGTCTTCTACGGGGTGGGCCTGCTGCCCGTGCTGCGCCTGGAGCTCGCCGATCCGGCGGCCGTGCTGGCCTTCGTGCAGCGCGTGCTGGACGCGAGCGGCGCGCAGGCGCAGGTCATGCGCGCCGGGCAGCAGAGCTACTTCGTCTTCGAGGAGGATGCGGCCCGGGTGCTGCTCGCGGTCTGCGGACGGGACCTGGTGCTGAGCGTCTGCCCGCAAGCCGAGCTCGAGCAGCTCGCCCCCCACCTGCTGGGCTTGCAGAGGCCCGCGAAGAGCCTGGCGCAGGCGGGTCGCCTGGCCGAGATCGCGAAGCGATACGGCTTCCGCGGGACGCAGGTCGGCTTCGTGGACCTGCAGGCCCTGGTGGAGCACGCCGCCTGCCGGGCGCGCGATCCGATCTCGCTCGCCGTGTGCGAGGCGCTCGCCGAGCAGGAGGGCGGCAGCCCGGAGCTCGCGCGCGTGTCCTCCGAGAAAGGAGCCGGCGCGGGCGGAGACGGATCGCCGGGCGAGGAGAAGAGAGGAGCCGGCGCGGGCGGAGACGGCTCGCCGGGCGAGGAGAAGAGAGGAGCCGGCGCGGGCGGAGACGGCTCGCCGGGCGGCGAGGAGAGAGGAGCCGGCGCGGGCGGAGACGGCTCGCCGGGCGGCGAGAAGAGAGGAGCCGGCGCGGGCGGCAGCCCGGAGCTCGCGCGCGTGTCCTCCGAGAAAGGAGCCGGCGCGGGCGGAGACGGATCGCCGGGCGAGGAGAACGCCCTGGCTCGGGGCCGGGGCTCGAAGCGCCCGGAGCTGATCGACGCGAGCTGCCAGGCGGAGCTCTCCGGGCTGGCCGCGCGCATGCCCCTGCTCGTGCTCGGCTACGACCGGGTCGAGGCGCAGCGCGTCGAGGCGCGCTGCGTCTGGGAGATGGAGCCGGCGCTGGCGGCCGAGCTCGCCGCCCTGCGAGGGCCGGAGGCCGGCCTGCTCGCGCCGGGGGCGCATCCGCTCTTCGGCCTGTGGCTGTCTCTGGACCTGGATCGCGCCATGACCTTCTTGACCGACAAGCTCTCGCGGGTGGAGCGGGCGCCTTACGCCTGCGAGATGCTCCAGGGGATCAACCAGCTGTCCCGGAGCTGGGGCTCGGCCCAGGGGGCGGTGCCGGCGGCCGTGCGCCAGGTCCACGAGATCAGCGTGCAAGTGGAGCACGCGGCCCTGGAGGGCTTCAAGCTCTCCGAGCTGCGCGGGCGGGCCGCGCTGGGGCTCGAGCGGCCCATGGATATCTGGGGCCTGCTGGCCATGGTCGACCCGGCCCTGGCCGGCGCGCAGCTCGCGCCCGACGGCGAGCCCGTGCGCGTCTCGGGCGTGGCCGGGCTGCCGGGCGACGCCCATCTGGTGGCGGTCCAGGGCCGGCACCTGGCCGTCTCGACCGGCGAGCCCGCGGGCGCCTTCCTCGAGCAGCTGGCCGGCAAGCGGGCCGGGCCCGCGATCTTCGAGCTGCGCTACGACCGGACGCGCATCGGGTCGATCTGGGACAGCTTCACGGAGAGCGTGACGACCGAGATCGGGAAGGTCGCCGAGACCGAGGGCCAGGGCAAGCCGCCCGCGCCCGGAGCCGAGAAGGCGGCCGCGCCCGAGTCGGTGCTCCAGACCTACGTCCTGGACTTCACCCCGCAGGGCATCGAGTGCCGCATGCGCACGGACTATGCGGCTGCCGCCTCGCCCTCGAGCTAGAGGGTCATCTCGGCGCGCCCGTCTCGCCGCGGCAGTAGAGGAGGCCGCTATCCATGAGCTGGCACGCAAGATCCTCGCCGGGCTGCGGATCGACGCAGACCAGCAAGCCGGCCTGCTCGCCGCAGGCGAGCGGCTCTGCGAGCACGGAAGCTCGCGGGAGGCGCTCTTCATCCAGCGCGAGGGTCAGGCCGGCCGCGAGGAGAAGCAGCAGGATCGCGAAGAGCAGCTGCCAGCGTGACATGGCGGTCTCCTCTCGAAAGGGGACATCTCTTGGACTGCAGTCGTCTGGAAAGGGTTGCCCGAGCAAGGAGAAGGTCATGAGAGCAGTGCTGTGGGTGTGGATCTCGGCGGCGGCGCTCGCCTGCGCGAGCGCGTCCACCCGGCCGGACGCCCAGGACCTGGACGCGGACGGGGCAGGGGCGGCCGACGGGGCGGACGGGGTGGCCGACGGGGCGGACGGGGCCGGGCTTCCCGCCTCGATCCGCTTCGAGCTGCAGCAGCAGGTCACGGTCCGGCAGGCGCAGGGCGTCCACCTGGCCTTTCCGGCAGCGGCGCGGCTCGCGGACGGCCGGATCCTGCTCGTCTACCGCGAGGGCGACTCGCACGTGGACGCGAGCGGGCGGATCGTCGCCCAGTACGGAGCGGCCGACGCGTCCGAGTGGGAGGCGCCGCGAACGATCGTGGACACGCCCGATATCGACGATCGCGATCCCTCGGTCCGCAGGCTCGCGGACGGCAGCCTGCTGCTGACCTGGTTCCAGTACCGGCGCCAGTCGGCGGCCGGCACGACGCTCACCCTGCACCAGATCTTCGCCGCGCGCTCCGCGGACAGCGGCGAGAGCTGGAGCCCGGCGCACCAGATCTCCGAGGGCCCCATGCAGGTCGAAGACCCCCGGATAGAGGACGGCAAGTGGCTCGATGCCCAGGACCGGATCGTCCGGGTGGCGGCCTGCTCGAGCCCGGCCGTGGAGCACGGCGGGCGGATCCTGCTCATGGCGTATGTGGGCGACGCGCTCGTGCTCGCCGATCTGGCGTCCGCGGCGCGCTCGCGCATCTCGCTCATCTCGAGCCAGGATGGCGAGAGCTGGAGCGAGGCGCTCGTGGCGCCCGAGAAGGCGCCGGACACCTGGTTGATGGAGCCGGCCCTGGCGGTGCTCGCGGACGGCACCTGGCTCGTGCACATCCGGACCGCGGACGGGACCAGCCCCTCGAGCGCCGGGGCCCTGCTCCAGAGCCGCTCGGCAGACGGCCGGACCTGGAGCGACGACGAGGCCTTCGGCTTCGTGGGCCACGCCCCGGACCTGCTCGAGCTTCGATGCGGTGCGCTCGTCTCGGCCTTCCGGGAGCTGGACTTCGGCCTGACTCACGAGTGGGTCTCCTTCGTGCACTCGATCGACCGGGGCCAGACCTGGAGCGAGGCCGAGCGCGTGGCCGACTGCGGCCGGAGCGAGTGCGGCTACCCGAGCCTGGTCGAGCTCGACGCGGATCGGCTGCTGGTCGTCTACTACGGCCCGGGGGGCCGGAGCCTGGAGGCGGCCGTGTACGGCTTCGCGACCGGCGCGCGTTAGGAGCGATCCGCGTTGTTCGCAAGTTCGCTTGCAGTGCGGGTTTGCGCAAGTCAGGGGAAGGAAATACCCCATGATTTGGCCGGGAAATCACGATGATTGACCAAGCTACACGCCCCCCTCCCTCGGCCTTCGGCCGGTCCCTCCCACC
>JAFGRB010000353.1 GCA_016935365.1 Deltaproteobacteria bacterium | reverse complement strand
GCGAGCTGCGACGACGGGATCTACTGCAACGGGGCCGACACCTGCGACGCGCAGGGCAGCTGCCAGCACGCGGGCAACCCGTGCGCCGAGCCATGCGTGACGGCCTGCAGCGAGCTCAGCCACGGCTGCGGGCCGACTCCAGCCGGCGAGCTGTGCGACGACGGGCTGGCCTGCACCACGGACGACGCGTGCGACGGCAGCGGCGCCTGTGCGGGCGTGCCGGACGACGGGCTGTGTGCGGGCGGCATGGTCTGCGAGCCGGGCTGCGCGACGAGTGCGGACGGCTGCGTGGACGTGCCCGATATTCTGGTGACCAGCCCGGATGGACAGGACCTGACGGAGTGCATCATCCACACGCCCGGGCTGCCGAACCAGCTGGGCTGCCTCGAGTGCAGCGCCTGGATCACGCCCCAGGTCATCGACCGGAGCGACTTCTCGGGCTGCCAGGACGACGGCTGGCAGCTCGACAGTGGGAACTGCTCCCTGGGGCTTTTCACCCCGACCTGCCCCCTGAATAGCATGGGATTGGCGTGCTGTCAGAACCGCGTCTGCCCGATCCAGCAGGGCGTGCACACGGGCCGGGAAGCGCTGATGTTCGACAAGGGCACCTGCTCGAACGAGGAGTGGCGGCTATACAAGGACTTCGACCTCCGGGCCTTCGACACCGTCGAGCTGTGCTACGAGTTCGGCCAAGAGGGTGCGCAGGATGACGAGCTCTTCCAGATCAACGTGAACGATGGTGGCGGCCCGGACGGCGGCGTCCTGGACTGCCTGGATGGCTCCATGCTGCCCAGCGGCGAGCTCCTCCAGAACTGCCACATCCTGCCGCCCGCGGCGAGCACCTGGTCTCGAGCGCGGGTCCTGTTCTGGACGCACTCGGACGATTCGGGCGACTTCTGGATGCTCGACACGATCTCCTTGATCGGCGGCTGGAACGGCTGCCCGCCCGTGCTCCAGGATCTGTTCGTGGAGTCCTTCGACAGCTGCCCGGGGATCTTCCCCACGGGCTGGAACGGATGGACCATTTCCGGCAACCCGCGTTGCGAGTATCCGTCCTGCAGCCCGGAGATGCTCATGGTGGAGCCGGGCAGCGAGGTCTACCTGGAGCGGATCGTGGACACGAGCAGCGCGGGCGAGGTCCAGCTCTGCTGGCTCGCCCACAGCGAGTCGTCGCCCAGCGGCCAGCTCGAGGTCGAGATCGACACCGGCTCTGGCTGGAGCCAGGTCTACGAGCTCTCGTACGGAGGTCTGCTCCCGCCTCCGAACTGCGCCCAGACCTGCGTGGATCTCACGTCCAGCGATCCGGCCGCGGCCTACAATCCCTCGCTGGGCCTGCGCTTCCACGTGGACAACAACGGCGGCACTTTCTTCCTGGACGAGATCAAGCTGCTGGGCGGCCAGCGCTGCGACGCCCAGGCCCTGGGCAAGGTCCACGTGGGCGCGCTCGTCCAGGAAGGGCTTTCCAGCTACACGACCCAGGTGAGCTCCATGGACGGCCACGCGCTGACGGTGACGCTCGAGTGCCGCTGGGCAGGCCGCGAGGGCGCGGTCGGCAGCGACAGCTTCCAGTTTATCCAGTGATCCGCTCGCAAGAAAAGGAGCCTGACGTGAGACAGCTCAAGACGATCGCTCTGGCCACCTGCCTCGTCCTTTCGTGGATCGCACCGCCTGTCCTGGCCGGGCCGGCGCTCGACAAGGCCCTGCAGCTCTACGACGACATGGAGCTGGGCGACGCGCTCAAGGAGGCCCGCAAGGCGCTGCTCGAGGAGGGCATGCAGCCCGCTGACATCGCCAAGGTCTACGAGATCCAGGGCCTGTGCCTGTCGGGCATGGGCAAGAGCGACCAGGCCGTGAAGGCCTTCCGCCGGCTGCTGGCCGTGGATCCGGATCACCAGCTCTCGGGCGACGTCTCTCCCAAGCTCTCGGCCCCCTTCTACCAGGCTCAGGCCATCGCCAAGGGTGGCAAGCCCTTGACGCTCGACCACAAGGCGCCCGCGGAGGTGACCGACAAAAAGGGGCTGGAGCTGAGCCTCTCCCTGGCCGCCGATCCCTTTGCCATGGTGGTCGAGCTGCGGCTGCGCTTCCGGGTGGCCGGCGGGCCCTGGCAGGACGGCGAGACCGTGACCACGAACGGCCCGGGAGACTACACGCTCAGCCTGCCCGACTCGGTGGGCGAGGGCAAGCTGGAGTACTACTTCGAGGCGCTCAACGCGCACCGCGGCGTGCTCAGGCGGGTGGGCGGCGAGTCGGAGCCCCTGGCCCTGGAGCCCGGCGGTGTCAGGACCGTCGTGGCCGTGGATCCCGATGCGGGCAAGCCCAAGACCGGCAGTGCGGTGGACTTCGACAAGGGCTCGGGCCTGCGGGATGACGGGGATCGCAAGGACGAGCCCGAGTGGTACGAGACCTGGTGGTTCTGGACGGCGGTGGGTGTGGCGGTGGTCGGCACCGGCGTGGGCGTGGGTGTAGGCGTGGCCATGTCGGGCGGCGATCTGAGCGGGCCCCAGGACTACAGCATCCAGATTCGTTGAGCTGGCTTCTGCGCCGTCGGGAGGGCGGATTGCACCCGGAGGTGGTGAGCTCGCTGTCCGGCCTGAGGCTGGTCGTGCTCGGCGACCTGGTGGCCGACGTGTACCTGCACGGCACGACCCGGCGCATCTCGCGAGAGGCGCCGGTGCTCATCGTGCAGGAGGAGCACCGGGAGCTGAGGCCGGGCGGGGCGGCCAACGCGGCGGCCAACATCCGCTCGCTGGGCGGAATCCCCTTGCCGGTGGGCCTGCTCGGAGACGACGAGGAGGGCCGTGGTGTGCTCGAGCACTTCGAGCGCAGCGGCGTGGACACCGCGGGGATCTTGCTCCAGTCCGATCGGCTCACGACCACCAAGACCCGCGTGCTGGGCGGGGGGGCCAACACCGTGCGCCAGCAGATGCTGCGGATCGACAGGCTGAACCCCGCGCTTCCGGCTGCGGGCTCGCTGGAGACGCTCTGCGAGCGACTTCGCGAGCTGCTGGGCAGCGCCTGCGGCCTGGTGGTCTCGGACTACGGCGAGGGCGTCGTGCAGGGGCCGGTCTTCGATCGCGTACTCGAGCTCGCCCGGAAAGGCGCGCGGGTCTTCGTGGACTCCCGCCACCGGGTGGCGCTCTATCGGGGCGTCGAGGCGGTCACGCCCAACGAGCCCGAGCTGGCGGCGGCCACGGGACGGGAGCTGCGGGACCGCGACGCGCTGGAGTCGGCCGCGAGCTGCTTGCTCCGCGAGACCGGCTGCCGGCGGGCACTGGTCAAGCGCGGCCGGCACGGGCTGGCCCTGTTCGAGCCCGAGCGGCCCTCCGAGTGGCTCGCCGCCCACGGGCCGGTGGAGGTGGCGGACGTGACCGGCGCGGGCGACACGGTCCTGGCGGCCTTCTCCCTGGCCTGCTGCGCCGGGCTCGAGCCGCAACAGGCTGCCCGGATCGCCAACACCGCGGGCGGCATCAAGGTGAGCAAGATGGGCAGCGCGGCGGTCACGGCCGAGGAGCTGCGCCGGGGCCTGGCCGCCCAGCCCGAAGAGGGGAGCCGGGCGTGAGCCGGGAGAAGCTGCGCGAGCTGGACGAGCTGGCCTCTGAGCTCGCGCCCGCGCGTGCCTCGGGTCGCAGCCTGGCGCTCGCCAACGGAGCCTTCGACCTGCTGCACGTGGGCCACGTGCGCTACTTGCTGGCCGCGGCCGAGCTGGCCGACATCTTGGTCGTGGCCGTCAACAGCGACGCCTCGGTGGCCAGGCTCAAGGGCCGGGGTCGGCCCGTCGTCCCGGCGCAGGAGCGGGCCGAGATCCTGGCGGCGCTCGGCTGCGTGGACCACGTCATCGTCTTCGACGACGACGACGTCAGGACCGTAGTCCGCGCGCTGCGGCCGGACGTCCACGTCAAGGGGACCGACTACACGGTCGAGACCGTCCCGGAGCGGGACGAGGTCGAGGCCTGCGGCGGACGGGTGGCCATCGCAGGCGATCCCAAGGCGCACGCGAGCTCCGAGCTCATCCATAAGCTGGGCGGCCTGTCTCGACCGGCAGCCGAGCCTACTTCCGGAGATCCTTGAAGACCACCGTGGTCTCGTCGGGCCGGATGGTGACCTGGATCGTGCTGGACAGCTGCGCGTCCGCGTTGACCGCGCGCAGCTTGTGGGTGCCGGCCGGCAGCTTCACGTCGATCAGCGGGGTCATGCCCAGCTTGCGCTTGCCGAGGTAGACCAGGCTCCAGGGGCTGGTATCGAGCTTGAGCCGGCCGTCGGCTCTCCTGGCGGGTCTGGGGCTCGGCGCGAAGCGCATCGTCAGGTGCTGGCCTTCTTTGCCGGCAAAGGAGCGGGTCTGGGGCTTGTGTCCGGCGCACAGCACGCGCAGGCGGTGGCGCTGGCCCGGGCTCGCGCTGATCGCTTGGAGCGGAGTCCGGCCGGAGAGCGGCTCGCCATCGAGGAAGGCGCGACAGCCCGGAGGCTGGGAGACGACCTCGATGGAGACCGGAGCCTGTCTCGGCGGGGTCCTCGTGTCGGAAGACGCGTCGTTCCTCTCACCGCGAACCGGGCCGAAGGGCTCGAGGGCCGGCTGGGGCGGCGGGCTCCCGTGTAGGACTGCATCGCCCATACCGGGCGGGTTGTCCTGGCCGGGCGTCGGAGGCCACAGGAGCAGGATCGAAGCCGAGAGGACCAGCAGGCCGATGGCGATCAGCATGAGCTGCCTGGTCCAGCGCGGAAGGCCGGCAGACCTCGGGCCTCGCCTTTCACCCTCCAGGAACCGGCCGTCGCGCCGGGTCGCGGCATGATCGGCCAGCACCGGGTCGTAGGTGGCGCTGTACTCCTCCTCCGGGGCGCGGTCCTGGTCGGAGGCCCTGGGCAGACCATAGCTCCCCGGCACGGACTCGTCCGTGTCGGGCTTGAGCACCGACAGGGCCACCTGGCTGTCTCCCCTGGAGGAGCGGAGGTCCTGGAGGAGCCGCTGCTTGGTCTCTGCGCGGCCCGGAACCAGCTTCTCGAGGTAGGCGGCGATCTCGGCCGGGCCGGCAGCCTGGCCAGCCGCGCGGAGCTGATCCCGGAGCGCGGCGGCCATATCGCTCGCGCTCTGATAGCGCTCCTCCGGCTCGCGCGCCAGGGCGCGATCGGCTATCGCGGAGATGCCCGCCGGAACGGCGGGGCGGATCTGGCGTGCGGGCGGGATGGGATCGGTCACCACGGCGTGGACGATGGCCGCCTGCGACTCGCGTTTGAAGAGCCGATGGAAGGTGAGCATCTCCCACAGCACCACGCCGAGCGAGAAGACATCCGAGCGGGCGTCCAGAGGCCTCGACAGGACGTGCTCCGGGGCCATGTACGAGAACTTGCCCTTGATCGTGCCCGACTCGGTCTGGTGGAGCTGGGAAGCCGCCTTGGCGATACCGAAGTCCACGATCTTGATCAGACCGCTGGAGAGCACGACGATGTTCTGCGGGCTGATGTCGCGGTGGACGATCTGGATCGCGCGGCCGCTGGCATCCCTGTGCTTGTGGGCGTGATCGAGGCCATCGCAGGCCTGGGCGGTGATCCCGGCAGCCAGGTGGGGGGAAAAGAGCCTGTCCTCCATGTGGGCCCGCTTCATGATGTAGGCCAGGCTCTCTCCATCCAGGTATTCCATGGCGATGAAGTACTCGCCGTGCTCCTCGCCCAGGTCGAAGATCTGGACGATGTTGGGGTGGTTGAGCTGGGCTGCGATCCGCGCCTCGTCCAGGAACATCTCCACGAAGCGCCGGGTGCGGGCCATGTGGGGGTGGATCTTCTTGATCACCACCAGACGCTCGAAGCCCTTGATACCCGTCTGGCGCGCCAGGTGGATCTCGGCCATGCCGCCCGAGGCCAGCAGGGTCAACAGCTCGTATCTGCCAAAGGTGCGGGTCTTTTTTGCCACCGCCGGGATGATAGCCCGAGCGCGCCCGGCCTGACAACATCCAAGGCCTCCTCCAGGGCCCCTTGCCTCCTCCTCCCGGCCGGTGATAGATCTTTCGAGGAGAAGGAAAGGAGTCATCCGGAGTCGCCAGCCGAGGATGAGGACCGGGAGGGCGTTTTGAGGTGCCTGATGCGGAAGGGGGGCTGGCTTGCATTTCTCTGCGTGGCCATCGCCTGCGGGTCATCGGCGGTCTTCCGGATCACGCTGCTCTTTCCCGACCAGGAGTCGATGGACAGGGCAGAGCGGGTCCAGCTCTATGCGCTGATTCCCGGGCAGGGCGCATCGTGCGATCCGCTCCTCCGAGGCCTGGCACGGCCCGGCGACGGGGGATACGAGATCGAGGCTCGGGAGGCGATCGAGCTGCTCGGGGGAACGAGCCGGGAGATCGCAGAGCTGGAGAAGGTCGGGCCGGGCGCGCGGATCTTCTTGGCGGAGATCGAGGACGCTGGCGGCGCGGTCTTCCTTGTCGGCTGCACGAGAGAGCAGGCCGGCAGCGAGGGCGAGCAGGAGGTCGTCCTCGAGCTGGGGCCCCTTCTCGAGGGCGAGGACACGGACGGCGACGGCCACTTCACGCCCTACGACTGTGATGACGAAAACCCCGATGTCCACCCCGGGGCCGAGGAGACCTGCGGCGATGGGATGGACAACGACTGCGACAGCGCCGTGGACGACGGTTGCAGCTGCGAGCCGGGGGAGACGCGATCGTGCTGGCCTCACTGGGCACCCACGCCGGCCGGCGGTCCGTGCCACCCGGGGACCCAGACCTGCAGCGGTGGCCGGTGGGCTGGCTGCGAGCGCGTCGTGCTGCCGCAGGCCGAGCGATGCCCCGAGCAGGCCTTCGACTGCTACGTGTGCCAGGACGGGATCGACAACGACTGCGACGGCTTCGCCGATGACCGGGATCCGGGCGCCAACCCCGCTTCCAGGGAGGACCCGGATAACGAGCACGACAGAGGCTGCGGGGGCTGCTTCCCGGGCGAGTTCCAGCCCTGTTACTCCGGCCCGGAGGGCACTGCCGGGATCGGGCCCTGCAAGCGAGGGCTGGCCGAGTGTGTCGGAGGGGCGTTCGGCGTCTGCATGGGCGAGGTCTTGCCGGCCGTGAACCCCGACACCGGAGCGCCGAGCGAGTACGACCTGTGCGATGGCCTCGACAACGACTGCGACGGCGCTACGGACGACGTGGAGGCCTTCCCGGCCTGCGAGAGGCCCGAGGGACGGCTGTGCGGGGTGTGTACCGGGCTGGTCAAGAAGTGCGAGAACGGGGTCTGGCGGAACTGCGTCGAGGGCGACTACCTCGACAATGCCGTCCAGATGATCTGCGGTGGCGCCGACGAGCCCGCCTGCTGCGCGGCATCGGATCTGGACTGTTACGTCCGTGATGAGGACGACCCGGGGCTGTGCGACAGCTGGGACAACGACTGCGACTGCGTCTTCGACGAGATGGATGGCTGTATCTGCGAGCCGGGTGCGTCCAAGGTCTGCCCCGAGGGCCTGGCCGATCCCGACCAGGGCGAGTGCCGGGCGGGATTCTTCAACTGCGTCCAGGGCGAGTGGATCAAGGACGGCACTTGCATCGAGCCCGCGGCCGAGTCCTGCGATGCCCTGGACAACGACTGCGACGGCCTGACCGACGGCCAGGCTGCGCGCGACGGCTGTCCCGAGAGCCAGGCTCACGCGAGCTGGCGCACGTGCGTCCGGGGCAGATGCGTGTTCGATTGCGCAGCCGGCTTCGTGGACGCGAACGGCGACCTGGGCGCTTTCGGATCGGATGGCTGCGAGTACGAGTGCACGCCGACCGAGCCGGCCGTCGAGCGCTGCGACGGGTTGGACAACGAGTGCGACGGCCGCGTCGACGCCGAGCAGCTCGAGGGTCTCAGCGGACAGGCGCGCGAGAGCGCCATCCGCGCCCTGTGTCCGCCCCGGCAGCACGCCTCGGTGATCGAGGGCCAGGAGTGCAGCGCGGCTCGAGTCTGCGGCTACGCGTGCGAGGCGAACTGGGGCGACTGCGTCGAGCCCGACCTCGACGACTTGGTGCCCCTGCCGGGGGAGACGGACACCAGCGACGGCTGCGAGACCGGTCTGTTCGGCAACCGGGTCCACTGCGGAAGTTGCGGGAACGCCTGCGACGAGAACGAGCAGTGCTCGGGCACGGCGTGCAAGTGCGGCGGGACGGGCATGGACTGCAGCGGCAGCTACGACGACTTCTGCTGCGATGCGGAATGCGTGGACCTGGGCAGCAGCACGGGTCACTGCGGGGCGTGCGGCAACGCCTGCACCAACCAACACGGCAGCACCGACTGCCGGGACAGCGTCTGCCATCCGACCTGCGACGCGGGCTACGGGGACTGCGACGAGAGCCGGCAGAACGGCTGCGAGACCTTCCTGGGCGACCCCTCCTCCTGCGGCGCGAGCTGCGACTCCCAGGTCGACTGCTTCGAGCAGGCCGAGCACGCGAGCGGCCAGTCCTGCAGCGACGGCGTCTGCGACTACGAAGATTGCGACGCCGGCTACGCCGACTGCGACGGCGACCGGTCGAACGGATGCGAGCAGGGCCTGTGGAGCGACGACTCCTGCGGCTCGGGCTGCACGGGCCGGGTCGACTGCAGCTCCACGGTCCAGAACGCGGACGGCGTCTACTGCAACGCGGGCACCTGCGACTACAGCTCGTGTGAAGCCAGCTACGGCGATTGCGACTCGAATGCCGGCAACGGCTGCGAGACCTACCTGTGGAGCGCCGACTCCTGCGGATCGAGCTGCGCCGGGAGAGTCGACTGCAACGACGTGATCGAGCACGCCCGCAACCCGACCTGCACCTCGGGCGTCTGCGACTACGGCTCGTGTGAAGCCAGCTACGGAGACTGCGACTCGAATACCGGCAACGGCTGCGAGACCCACATGTGGAGCGTCAGCTCCTGCGGGACCGACTGCGATCACCTCTTCGATTGCCGCGAGTCGGTCAGGAACGCCAACGACCCGGAATGCAACGCGGGTGTCTGCCGCTATTCGACTTGCTATCCGGGCTGGGCGGACTGCAACTACATGACCTTCGAAGGCTGCGAGACCTTCGTCTGGAGCACCCACATGTGCGGCTCGAACTGCATCGATCTCGTCAACTGCAATCTCACGGTGCTGAATGCGGACGGCATTTCCTGCGAATCGGGTACATGCGACTACGACTCCTGCGCGGCCGGCTGGCGGGATGCGAATGGGGACAGGACGGACGGCTGCGAGGCGAGAGCGAAGCGGAGATAGCTTGGAGGTGGCCATGAGAAAGCTGATCGTGGCGGGCGTGCTGCTCGCCTGTCTGCCGGTGCGGGCAGGGGGCCTGGACGAGGCCTGGTCTGAATTTCGGCATCTGGACTACAGCCGGGCACTGGCGATCGCGGACAGCGTGCTCGCATCCCCGGACAGCGGGCCGGAGCTTTTGCTGGATGCCTGGCGGCTGCAGGGCCTGTGCTACTCGGCCCTGGGCAGGACGGACGAGGCCATCAAGGCCTTTCGCAAGCTGCTCTCCTTGCGGCCCGATTTCCGGCTCTCGACCGACATCTCGCCCAAGCTGGCCGCTCCGTTCTACCAGGCCGTGGCCCACCAGCGGGGCAAGGGCCGGCTCGCGCTCAAGCTCTCGCCGGCGCCGGGTGAGGTCGAACGCCTGGAGGGCGTGCGCTTCATGGCCGTGATCGCTCGCGACTCGATGGATCTGGTGAGGGGCGTGCGTCTGGTCTTCTGGACCGAGGCGAGCGCCGAGCGGCGTCTGCACATGCAGCCAGACCGGGGCGGCCGGGTGGTGGCCGAGATCCCGGCCGTCGACGGGAACGAGCTGCGGTACTACTGGGAGCTGCTCAACGAGCACGGCGGGGTCTTGATCCGGATGGGGCAGAGGAACCCCTTCTCGCTCCGGGTCCGCGGGAAGGCGGTCGCCTCCCGGCCCGTGGAGACGGAGCTGCCGGTGGACACCGCGGTGACGGCGATCGAGGTCGAGCCCCCGAGGGTGCCGCCGCCGGTCGAGCCGAAGGCGGAGCCGCGTGACGAGGACGACAGCGGACCGGCCTGGTACGGGAGCTGGTGGTTCTGGACCGCGGTCGGCGTGGTGGTGGCCGGGGCGACGGTCGGCGCTGCGGTGGGGCTGACAGGCGGAGGCGGCGGGCCGGGATCGGTCACCTACCATGTGGGTGTGGGCCTGCGCTGAGGGAGGTGCGCCATGGGGAGGAGAGCCTGGCTTGCGTTTCTCTTCGCGGTCGCCGCATGCGGCTCGGCGGTGGTCTTCCGGATCATGCTGCTCTTTCCCGACCAGGCGTCGCTCGACAGGGCGGAGCAGGTCATGCTCTACGCGCTGGTGCCGGAGGAGGGCGCCT
>JAFGRB010000352.1 GCA_016935365.1 Deltaproteobacteria bacterium | reverse complement strand
GCAGACCGCGTCCGGCGCGCAGTCCCGGTCCGGGCAGTCGTACGCGTGGCAGATCCCGTCCACGAGCAGACCCTCCGGGCACTCCGGTGCGCTGTCCGTGCTGCAGGCGGTCGCCCAGAGCGCAAGCGCGCCGACCATCGTGTGGATCGGTTGTCTCATCTTCATCTCCGCTCTATGGCACACAGTAATGAACCAGAAGATCGACCGCGTCGATGTAAGCGGTCGATGGATCCTCGTTCCAGTGGTTATGGGTCGCTATCTGGACCCCCAGGTCCTCTACGCCCTCCGTCCAGACCGCACCCCAGCAGTCCTCCGGGCCTCCGTAGGTCTTCTGAGCGAAGCCGACGCTCGCGTCCGGCCAGACCGATTCGAGGTCCGCCCGGTTGTCGCCGACCGGCTCGCCGGCTCGGAGCAGCTGGACCGTGAGATCGCGGTTGGTCACCGTTCCGCTGGTCGCCCGGAGCAGCCGGCACTCGATTCCCGCAACGATCGCGCCCATCGGAAGATCGAAGCCGAACTCACCGGCTCGAAGAGCCCTCGAGTCGCTGCCCGGAGAGACGTTCGCGATCGCGTACGCGCGGTCGTCCGCGCTCACCGCCTCGGCCACATCGGTCGCCGACCCGTCCGGGTAGATGTGCCAGTCGTCCGAGCTGGGGCTGTCCGTGATCGCCACCGAGACCGTCGCCGCGGGTTGGAGTGGGCCCTGCGTGAGCCCGCACAGCAGGCAGTGCCCGGCAGAGCAGAATCCCGAGCTGCAGTCTCGCGCCAGATCGCAGGCCTGTCCACGCAGGCAAGCCGGGCAATCGGGCCCCCCGCAGTCGGTGTCGGTCTCGCGGCCGTCGCGAACCGAGTTGGTGCAGGTGTCGGATGCGCACCAGCCCAGCCGGCAGACGAAGCCCTGCGAGCACGTCACGCCCGCGCAGAGCGCATCCACGCACCGGCCTCCGAGGCACACCTCTCCATCCCCGCATGACCACCCGCAATTGTCCGGGCGACAGCGGCCCCCGGCACAGCGCTCGCCTTCCGCGCATTCGACGCCCACACAAGCAGACTGGATGCACGCGCCGTCCAGGCACAGCTCGCCATAACCCGGACACAGCCCGTCCTCGCAGTGGATCGGGTAGCAGCGGCCACCGGCGCAGCGCTGCCCTTCGGGGCAGTCTCGCCCGATGCACGCCGCCTGGATGCAGGCCCGGCCTTCACAGACCTCGTCGATCCCGGCGCAGCTCCTCTCGGGGCAGTTCTTCGGGTAGCACTGACCCCAGACGCAGGCCTCGTCGTCGCGGCAGCCCGGCTCGCAGGGAGACGTCGCCGGGACGCAGAGCGCCATTTCGCATACCAGGCCGTCGAGGCAGTCTGCATCGCGCGCACAGACCCCCCACTGGCCCGACCTGCCATCATCGCAGGCCAGGCAGGCAAGGGCCAGGATCCAGAACCGGCGGCCATGCGCCAGGCCCGCGCTCGTATCCATCTCCATTCCGCTCAGCTCCCATGCTTCGACATCACCACTCTAGCACATCGTCCCGCGTGCTGGAGTGGAGACCCCGAGATCCACGCGCTTTCTACAAATCAAGGGCTCATCTGGCAAGCTCCAGCTCGGCCACGACCGGCCGGTGATCGGAGGCCGTGGTCGAGGGCACCGAGGCCGCGAGTGTCGCAGAGCCAGCACCGTGCAGGATGTAGTCGAAGCGCACGCTCGGCGTATCGGCCGGGATGGTCAATCCCGGATCGCCGACCTCGTCCAGGCTGTCTTCGAGCACCCCGCGCAAGCGGGACACTGCAGCCCAGCTCGGCGACTCGTTCAGGTCGCCCACCAGCACGACCCTGCCTTCCGGCAGCTCGTCGGCCAGCTGCTCGAGGATGTACTCGGCCTGATGCTGCCTGGTCGCGGCCGCGCCCTGGTCCGCTCCGTTGCTCAGGTGGGTGACGCAGAAACGGACCGGCAGCTGCTCGACAGCCACGCGACCGCAGAGCAGCACCCGCGGCTCCGGGCCGCCTTCCATCATCCAGTCGCCGTCGGGCGTGTTGGGCAGGAAGACCTTCTCCCGCTCCACGAGCTCGTGGCGGCTCAGGATGGCCAGGCCATAGCGGCCGGGCAGGGTGTCGCCACAGTGGAGCGCGCAGCCGTAGTACTGGTGCACCAGGCCCGTGGCCTCGGCCAGCTCCTCGGCCTCGCGATGCATGCCCGAGCGGACCTGGAGGTGGTCGACCTCCTGCAGGCCGACGATATCGACCTGCTGCGCCCGTATGACCGAGGCGATATCGTCGAGCTGCCAGCCCAGCTCTCCTCCGAAGCGGATGTTGTAGGTCATGACCCTCAGGTGAGGCCCCGGAAGCGGCTCCTCGACTGCGATCTGGCGTTCGGATCCGGCGAGCCGGTCTGGCGCCTGCAGGACATCGGCCAGGCAGGGCTGCCCTTCGCAGAGCTCGAGCGGGCCCATCACGCCCGGCTCGGCTCCGCAGCCGAGAAGCCCGGCAGCGAGCAGGCATGCGATCCGCGTTCTCATGGCCACCTCCACCGTTTTCGAAGGCGGCAATAGCCAGAAGCGTGCCAGCTGACCAAGGACTTGAAGCAGTGCAACAATCGGTCCCGGAGTCGAGCAGGTGGGGCCAGGTGCCCCATGTGCTTGACTGACCGGAGGGGAGCAAGATAGCGTCTTCGCTCATGAGACATCTGACTTGCCTCAGCGCACTGACGGTCATGCTCTGCTCCGTCTCGGCGACCGCAGCCGAGGCCGAGAAGGCCAAGGAGTCCGCCTTCGAGCTCACGCCCTTTCTGGAGTGGCGCTACATCGCGAGCCACGCCCAGGACTTCCCGCTCAATGCGGCCGGAGAGGTCAGCGGGCTCAACTGGTACGTCGACCAGCGGCTGGACTTCGGCGGCGAGGTGAAGCTCGGCGATCTGGCCGCCGGCACCGAGATCGAGCTCTTCTACGGTCAGGTGGCCGGGGAGTTCGATCACGTGGGCGCGGACCTGCGGCCGGATGCCCGGGAGACGCTGCGCGGCTGGGATCTGAAGAACGCCGAGCTGCGGCAGCTGTGGGTCGACTGGACCACGCCCTGGTTCAAGCTCAAGGCCGGCCAGATGGGCTCGCACTGGGGCCTGGGCATGCTGGCCCGTGACGGGCGGACCGAGCTCGGGCGGATCAACCTGCCCGACCAGGGCGATCTCTCCGACCGGATCCTGATCGCCACCCGGCCGCTGGCCTCCCTCTGGCCGGACAGCTGGCCGGGCCGCATCGCCGTGGCCGTCGGCGGCGGGGTGGTCTACCGAGACGAGAACTGCGAGCTGCGCGCGGGCGACCTGGGCGGCGAGGTGATCGGCTCGATCTTCTACAGCCAGCCCGGCGCCGCGCTGGGCGTCTACGCAGCCGGCCGGATCCAGAAGGACGATCCGGGCACCCGGCTCGACGTGGTGGCGATCGATCTCTTCGGCAACCTCGAGCCGCTGCCGGGCAAGGCGGGCCCCGTGCTCGCGGCCGAGCTCGCCCTGATCACGGGCAGCACGAACCGGCTGATCACCGCCGAGCAGCCCGACGGTGTCGACGTGCTCGCCTTCGGCGCGGTGGGCCGGGCCGGCTGGCAGTTCGCGCGCCTCGGGCTCAGGGCCGAGCTCGAGCTCGGCTACGCCTCGGGCGATCCCGAGCCGGGCCACGGCCGCATGAGCACCTTCTCCTTCGACCCGGACTACAAGGTCGGCCTGGTGCTCTTCGACACCGTGCTGCGGGGTGTCTCCGCCATGGGCGCCCAGGAGGCCGCCGATCCCGAGCGGGTGGGCGAGCCGCTGCCGGGCACCGATCAGATCGCCAGCCGCGGCCGGGTGCAGAACGCCGTCTACGCCTTCCCGCAAGTTCGCATCCAGCCCGTCGAGCAGCTCACCCTCATGACCGGCCTGGTCTGGGCCTGGTCCGCGGTGGAGTTCAGCCAGAGCTACCAGACCTTCATGCACGGCGGCGTGGCCACCAACCCTTACGGGCTGACGGGCGCAGGGCGCGAGCTCGGCGTGGAGCTGGACGTGGGCATGGACTGGAAGCAGCCGATCTGGAGCGGCCTGTACGCGATCGGCGGCATCCAGACCGGCTGGTTCTTCCCGGGCAAGGCCTTCGAGCGGCCCGACGGCAGCCGCCCGCCCATCACCGCCCGCGTTCTGGCCCGGGTCGCGCTGGGCTGGTAAGACGCACAAGCTTGCCATCTACCTAGTCCTGAAACAAGCGCGTTGCGCTTGTTTCAGGCCTATTTATATCTCAGGGGGCTTTCGCAAAGCCCCCTCGCTGCTGGAAGTCAATTC
>JAFGRB010000351.1 GCA_016935365.1 Deltaproteobacteria bacterium | reverse complement strand
TTCACGCCTGAAAACACACTCGGGAATCACCCTCTAAAAATAGAATCTGGTTTGACCTACTTAGGGGTCAGTGCGGAACTGCTGGGCCGCCAAGCCGCCAACGGCTCGAAAGCACAAAAAGGGGTTGATCAGGCGGGAGGCGGGATTATATACGTGAGGAGATCCGTGGTTTGTGACCTCGCTGTGCGGGGAGAAAGGACGCCAGGAATGGAGCTCGCAGTCAGGGAGGTGGCTCCCAAGAATCGTAAGCCCAGGCAGAAGGACGAATCCAAGCTCGGATTCGGTCGACTGTTCACCGATCACATGTTCGAGATGGACTACCACCCGGACAAGGGCTGGCACGATCCGCGCATCGTTCCCCACCACCCGCTCAGCCTGGATCCGGCTTCCATGGTGCTGCACTACGGTCAGGAGGCCTTCGAGGGGCTCAAGGCATATCGCGGCAAGGACGACGGCGTCTACCTCTTCCGGCACCGGGACAACCTCAAGCGGATGAACAACTCCTGCAAGCGGCTGGTCATGCCCGAGCTGCCGATAGACTTCATCTCGGACTGCCTCAAGAAGCTGGTGCTGCTGGACCGGGACTGGATCCCGACCAGCACCGGCTGCGCGCTCTACATCCGGCCCAATATCATCGCCACCGATCCCTTCCTCGGCGTCCGGCCGTCGAGCACCTACCTCTACTACATCATCCTCGGTCCGGTGGGTGCCTACTACCCCGAGGGCTTCAACCCGGTGTCGATCTACGTGTCGGACAAGTACGTGCGCGCGGTGGTCGGCGGCGTCGGCGACGCCAAGACGGCCGGCAACTACGCCGCCGGCCTGCTGGCACAGAAAGAGGCCAAGGACAAGGGCTTCACGCAGGTGCTGTGGCTCGACGCCATCGAGCGCAAGTACATCGAGGAAGTCGGGACGATGAACATCTTCTTCAAGTTCGGCGACGAGGTGGTCACCAGCCCGTTGACCGGATCGATCCTGCCGGGCGTGACCCGCGACTCGGTCATCCAGGTCCTGGGCAAGTGGGGCGTGAAGTGCACCGAGCGCAACTACAGCATCGGCGAGGTGATCGCCGGCCTGAAGGACGGCCACGTGACCGAGGTCTTCGGCTCCGGCACCGCGGCCATCATCTCGCCGGTCAAGTCCATCCAGTACAAGGGTCAGGACTACCAGGTCGGCGACGGCAAGACCGGTCCGCTGTCGCAGAAGCTCTACGACTACATCCTCTCGCTGCAGTATGGCCAGCAGGAAGACACCTTCGGATGGACCGAGCGCATCGACCTCTGACCCCTGGTGAAGGTCGTTCAAAAGCGTTGACTCCGAAGACCCGCCTCGCAGATGATAGCGGCCGAAGCCGATGAAGCTCAGCTCAGTGGCCAAGACCGATGTGGGAAGGCGCCGCGAACACAACGAGGACGCTTTCCTGATAGACGACGCGCTGGGGCTGTACGCCGTGGCCGACGGCATGGGGGGGCACGCGGCCGGGGAGGTGGCGAGCAACGAGGCGCTCGAGACGCTCCGGGACCACATTCTGCAGCACGAGGTTCTGATCGCGGACTTCGTCCGCTCTCCGGACAACGATCTCGCCGAGCAGGTACGCCGGACGGCCGAGCAGTCGGTCCGCCTGGCCGCCTACCAGGTCTTCGGGCTGACCGAGCTGGAGCCCGAGCGCAAGGGCATGGGCACCACGCTGAGCATGTTGATGATCCTGCCGCAAGCCGCCTTCGTCGCCCACGTGGGCGACAGCCGGATCTACATGCTTCGAGACGGCAAGACCGCCATGCTCACCAGCGACCACACTTTCGTGGCCGCGATGGTCGCCAAGGGCAAGATGACCGCCGAGCAGGCCCGCCGCTCCAAGTACTCGAACGTCCTGATGCGGGCCGTGGGCTCGAAGGACTACGTCGAGGTGGAGACCCGTCTGGTCAGATACCGGCCGGAGGATGTCTTCCTGCTGTGTTCCGACGGCATGCACGGCTATTTCAAGCCGGGCGAGCTGGAGCAACTGGTCGACTGTGACGATCTCGGCGCCTCGCTCGACAAGCTCGTCCAGCTGGCGCTGGACCGTGGCGGCAAGGACAACATCACCGGCGTCATGGTGCGGGTGGACTGAAAGGGGAGGGGGCAGATGTCCAGGTTGTTCGGCTTTCGACGCGCGTGTCATTGGGCTCTGCTCGTCGCGATCGCGGTTTCGACTGTGGGCTGTCCGGCCAAGCCGCCCCGGACCAAGAAGGCCGGGCCTCCCGAGATCATCTTGCCGGTGCACGCCGAGCGTCGCTTCGAGGCTCGCGTGGACGAGAAGGACCGCTTGCTGGCGGGCGAGAAGGCGGCCCGGGACTACCTGCGCCAGAAGCTCATCGGCCTGATGGCCAACCAGCTCGTCAAGCTGGGCTACGATCCGGGCCGCGCCGGTCAGATCGCGACGCTGGGAAAGCTGGAGGCCTTCTCGGTCCGAGGGCATCGGGAGAAGGTCAAGACCGAGGGGGGCGTGGCCGAGCGGGAGATCTGGGATGTCCGCGGGCATCTGATCGTGGACCTGCGAGACGCCGAGGTGACCGAGCTGGGCGCGAGACTGGAGTCGCTGCCGCGCGAGAGCCTGGACGAGGTCCGGGCCCTGACGGCCTTCTTGCCGCATTTCGGCAAGCTGGAGCCCGACCGGGTCGTACTGGCCAGGCTTCGCAGCCAGGCCGGGGACCGCTGGGCCGAGCTGCTGGGACCCTACCTCAAGGCGGAGACCGATCGGCCGGTCCAGCCGCTGGCGGCCTATCTCGACGGACTGCGCGGCGTGGCCGCCACCCTGTCCGAGTTCCACGGTCACTTTCCGGATCACCCGGCCCACGAGAGGCTGGAGAAGGACTTCGTGCTGGCGGCGCTCAAGGCCCTGCAGACGATCGAGGTCAAGGCGGACAACCAGGCCGCGATCGAGAAGCTGCTCGGCGAGCTGGACGAGATGGCCGGGCGCTTCTTTCCGCGCCTGCTGCCCTTTCTCAAGCGCAAGCTGGAGCTCGCCTGGCGAGACCGGCTCGTCCAGCAGGACGAGGACAAGCTGCCTTTCGAGAAGATCCGCGACGACTTCGTCATCTTCATGCGCCAGTACGAGCGCAGCGAGTTCTACCCGGACCTGCAGCTGCGCTTCCTGAAACGCTGGTCGGAGTCCATGCGCACGCGGCGCATCGCCGGCCTGGACGACCTGGCGGCCTTGCAGCAGGAGGTCCGGCTGATGGGCGAGCGCTTCGCCGAGTTCGAGGGGCTGGCGGAGGTCCGGCAGTTGCTGGGCGAGCGCTGTGTCCAGGTGCTGGCCAAGGTCGAGATGCCGGATCTCGAGGCCCTGGAGCGGATCGACAAGATCGTCGCGGGATGCGATCCCTTCATGGCCTCGGGCTCGAAGACGCTGGCCGCGCGGGAGCGGCTGGCCCGGCGGAGAGCGGATCTCGAGCGCGAGCGGGACGCCCGGCTGGAGAAGGCGGCGCTTCGCGATCTGGCCTTCTTCCAGGAGTGGGATCGGGCCGTCCGGGATCTCCCCTGGGGCAAGCCGCGCGAGGGCTGGGAAGGCAAGGGCGCCTTTGTCGGCCTGTGGGGCAAGGGGAAGGACGCGGGCGAGTCCTGCCGCTGCTCGCTCGATCCGGACGAGCCCTGCCGGGTCTTCGATGCCGAGGGCGCCTCGGGCGGCTTCGAGGTGGTCGCCCGTTTCCACGGGGACCGCTTGATGGGCCTCGACCTGTGCGAGGTCTACACCGGCGGCATCCTGCCGACCGTCTACCGCTTCTACTCCAGGCGTTACGCGCGCAAGCACAGCAAGAAGCAGGCAGCGGCCTTCCTGTCCGGCGCCCGCGGCGGCGTGCAGCGTGTGGGCTTCGCCAGCAAGGGTGGCCTGAACGTCGTGCTGGAGCGCTCGGTCGATAGCTGTACGGTGCGCTACCGGGACGCCGGGCTCGAGGCGGAGCTGCAGCGTCAGGAGCGCCAGGCCCGCGACGAGATGGACGAGCTGCGAGCGCAGGAGCGTCTCGATCGCATCGAGCGGGGCTGGCAGCCAGGCGACTGCGTGCGCTGGGATTGCCATCCTGCCTGTCGCTATACCGGAAGGGTCCGGGCCATGCGCGCCGGGCGTTACGAGCTCGTGGTCACAGAGGTCGACGACCCGCGCGAGCAGGGCAAGGTCCTCTGGGTGCGGGGCGAGCAGCTATACGACTGCGAGTGAGGGTCTGCGACGGCGGCGCGTCGAAGTTGTCGCCACGGCCCCGGCAATGGTAGGATGAAAGACGTGGGGGAATCGCACTGCCCGGAGTATCGCCGATGTGCAGAGCCGCGGTCGTGCTGTTCACCTTGCTCTTCTTGCTGGTCCCCGCCGCCGGCGCGGAGGACCTTGCTGCCCCCATCCGGCTGACCTTCATCGGCCTCAACGACTTCCACGGCGCGCTCGAGGCGCGCCACGCCAAGGTCGTCGGCGGCCGGGAGGTCGGCGGCATCGACATCATCGCCGCCTACGTCCAGGCGCTGCGCAAGGCGAACCCGGGCGGCGTCCTGCTCATGGACGCGGGCGATCTCTACCAGGGGACCTTGCTGTCGGCCGCCAGCGAGGGCAAGGCGGTCATCGAGTTCTACAACGAGATCGGCTTCGACGCCTCGGCCGTGGGCAACCACGATTTCGACTTCGGGCCGGAGGGTTACCACTGCGTGCCGAGCTCGCCCGACGAGGACTCCCTGGGCGTGATCAAGAAGCGCATCCGCGAGTCCCGCTTTCCGTTCCTGGCGGCCAACATCTTCGATCGCCAGACGGGCAAGCCGGTCCAGTGGGACAACCTCGAGCCCTACGCGATCGTGGTGCGCAAGGGGGTCAAGATCGGCGTGGTGGGCCTGACCTCGGTCGACACGCCGCTGACGACCCACCCGGCCAATGTGCGTCAGCTCGAGTTCAGGCCCTTGCTGGTCTCTTTGCGGCGGGTCTTGCCCGCGCTGCGCGCCGCGGGTGCCAGCGTGGTGATCGTGCTCGTCCACGCGGGTGTGGGCGTGGACGAGGAGAGCGGTGAAGCGATCGGCCCGGTGGCCGACCTGGCCCGGGCCCTCGAGCCGGGAGAGGTGGACCTGATCCTATCGGGCCACTGGCACATGCCCTTTGCGGGCAGGGTCCAGGGCATCCCGGTGATGCAGACCTGGGCGAGCGGCGTCTCGTTCGCCAGGGCGGACCTGGAGGTGGATCCCCTGACGAAGCGCGTGATCGAGGACCGGACGGTGCTGCACGACAGCACGTTCTTCTTCCGCTCGGCCCGCAACGGCAGGAGCCTGCTCTTCGCCGGCCAGGTCATCAAGCCGCTGCCGCAGTTCGTCCGCCGCCTGCGCCAGTACCGTCGCAGCATCGCCCACCTGCAGCGCATCCGTCTAGGGCAGGCCGCAGCGGACCTCGCACATCACACCGAGCTGGACTCCCCGGTCGGCAACCTGGTCACAGATGCCATGCGGGACGCCGATCAGAGCATCGACGTGGCCATGTACAACTCGGGCGGCCTGAGGACCTCGATCCCGAAAGGCGTGATCACCTTCGGGCGGATCTACGAGGTGGTTCCTTTCGACAACAGCCTGGTCAAGGTGATGTTGACCGGGGTCCAGATCCGCGAGATCCTGGAGCACGGCCTGGCGGGACCTTACGGCGTGATGGAGATATCGGGTCTGGTCGTGGTCTTCGATCCCGACCGCCAGCCCGGCCAGCGCTGTATCTCCATCGTCTGCTCGGACGGAAAGGAGCTCGAGGACGACAGGCTCTACACGGTGGGCACGAACGAGTTCGTGCTCAACGGCGGTGATGGCTACTACACCTTTGCCCGCGGGCGCAACGTCCACAACACGCACACCTTGATCCGGGAGCTGGTGGCGCGCTACATCAAGAAGCAAGGCATCGTGGGCCCGGCCGAGGGAGGGCGCTACAGACCGAAGAGGACTGCTCGTGGCAAGAAGACTGCTCATTGAGCGTGTGGTGTGCTGCCTGATCGCAGGCTGCGCGATGGCCGGGTGCAGCGACGAGCCCATGCCCGGCATCCAGGGGGCCTTCGAGGCGCTGGCCTTCGTCCAGCGGGCTCATGCTTCCCACGCCAGAAGCCTGCTCGCGCCGGACGACTTCCGGCCGGGAGGCCGGGCCTTGCTGCTCGAGCCGGTGGCGCCCGATGGCGTGCTGACCGTGATCGCCGAACCTCCGGGCGGCGATGTCCGTGGCCTCGCGATCTCGCCGGACGGCGAGCGGGCGATCGTCGCCGTCCGTACGGGCGAGGCCGATCGCTTCCACTTGATCGAGGTCGACCTGGAGGCGGCACGGGGCGGCCAGCCTTGCTTTGCCGAGAGCAGCGACGTCGGGCCGGCCTGCCGGCAGCTGACCTTCGGGCCTTTCGACGACACGCGGCCTTTCTACCTGCCGGACGGCCGGATCGCGTTTTCGCGGGCCGACCCGCGCGGGCAGATCGAATGGCAGGGGCGCGGCCGGGCCCGGGTGCTGATGGCCGTCGAGCCCGACGGTAGCCGGACGAGCCGGATCGACTTCTCGCCCGGGCACGCGCTCGGAGCGCGGCTGCTCCCGGACGGCTTCGTCCAGCTGGTCCGCTCGACCCAGCGCGACGGCCACGCCGCGTTCGTGCCGCTGCGGATCGATCCCAGCGGCGCGCGGGCTCTGGAGCAGGACGGGCCCGAGCTGGACGGCGGCAGCCTGCCCCTGGATCCCTTGCGCGACGAGCAGGATCGCCTGGTGGCCGGCTGCGTGCCCACGGCCGGGACCTGGCTCTCGGGCACGATCTGCCAGCGAGGGACGGACGGGAGCTGGCGGACGGTGCTGCCGGGCGTGCCCACGGGCACGGGCTGCTCGCCCGAGGGGCGCATCCGGCACCCGCTGCCGCTGGGCGAGGAGCGCTTCCTGGTGGCCTACGCCAAGACCCCGAACGGCTGCGTCACCGGGGCTGACGAGATGCGCGGCCTGGTGCCCGACTTCGCCCTGGCCGTCGTGGAGGCGGGCTCGGGCGCGCGCTACCCGCTGCACAACGACTCGGATCGCGACGACATCCTGCCGGTCCCGGTCCGGGTGCGCGGGCTCGTCGACCCCGGCGTGACCTACCCGGCGCGCCCGGACGCGGTCTGTGCCCAGGCGGGCCTGATCGCGGAGGGCCAGGCCAGCCCGGTCCAGGTGGTCGCGGTGCGCGCGCTGCAGGGGCTCAGCGGCGCCGAAGCGCCCTGGGCCGTCGAGCTCGGTGGGCAGGAGCCGGGCGCCATCTGCGCCGGCGAGGACGGTCGCACGGCTGCGCTGGTGCAGGCGGCTGGAGATGCACCGCGGGCCTTCCGGGTGCGGCTGCCATCCGGCGTGCCGCTCAAGCTGCAGTACCTGGACCGCTACGGCGCGGCGGTCGAGAGCGATCCGCTGTGGTGGGGAGGGCCGGACTGCGCCCGGCGCGGTGAGCTGAACGCGGAGATGGCCGTGGCCGACCTGGCGGCCGGGGCGGCACGGCAGCGGGACTTCGACTTCCGGCGCGACATCCAGCCCGTGCTCAACCGCTCCTGCGTCGCTGCCGGCTGCCACGACGCTGGCACCAGCGCGGGGGTCTACGTGGGCCTGGACGGCCGGCTGCGGGGGCTCGACCTGCACGAGGCGGCCTCGGGCCGGACCTCGGTGGCCTACCACAACCTGACCTTGCGCGACACGCTCCGCGACGGCGCGGGCCGCGTCCTCGCCGAGTTCAGGCCGTGGGTCGTGCCGGGCCGGGCCCGCGAGAGCCGGCTGGTACAGCGCCTGGGCGTGCCGTGCCGCTTCGGGGACTGCAGCAGCGCGAGCTGGGCGAGCTGGGGCATGGATTTCGACGATCGCCACCCCGAGGACCAGCCGAGCTTCACCGAGCTGGTGGGCGCGGGCGAGCTGAGCGCGCCCAGCGACGAGGATCGCTGGACGCTGGTCGAGTGGATCGACGCCGGGGCGCCGTTTCACGGACGGGGGGCCGTACCATGAGCATCTACGTTCTGGGCACCTCGAGGGCATCGCGCCTCGGCGCGATGCGGAGCGAAAAATGGCCTTGGGTGGGTGTGAGGTCGGCTATGAGGTACCTGGCCGGCATCTCGAAGGCCGCCTTGTGGCTCGCGCTGGTCGCGCCGCTGCCGGCCGCAGCCCAGGGCGATCCCTTGCAGCGCCTGGACCCGGCTCGCTTCGGCGCGGGCGAGATCATCGCCGCCCTGGAGGAGCTGGACGACTACCTGCCCGGTCAGGCATACGACCCGACCATGGCGCTGCTCGGTCACCCCGAGCCCGAGGTGAACCGTGCGGCGGGCTGGCTGCTGCGGCGCATGGGGCGGGCGGACAACGGCGCCAACCGGGTGGCCGAGATCCTGGCCGCCGCCGACGCGACACCCGAGCAGCGATGGGCAGCCGTGTGCGCGATCGGGCCGCTGCGCTCGGGCACCGGGACCGCCCGGGCGGCTCTGGCCGACGACCCGGACCCCCTGGTGCGAGCAGCCGCGGCCCGCGCGCTGGGCGAGGTCCAGCGCAGCGGATCGACGAGCGCCCTGATCGCCGCGCTGGCAGACGAGGACGCCGGGGTGCGCCTGGCCGCCGGGCGGGCGCTCGGCCTGCAGCCCGACTGCAGCGCCGACATGCTGATCGCCGCCACCAGCCACGAGGACGCCGGGGTGCGCCTGCAGGTCGTCTGGGCCCTGGCCCAGGAGCGCTTCGAGGGCGCGAGCGGGCTCGCCGGGCACCTGCGGCGGATCATGCAGATGGACACCGACTGCCGGGTCCAGGCCGCCGCGGCCTGGGCGCTGGGCGAAATCGGCGATCCCACGGCGCGCGATGCCCTGACCCAGGCTGTCGACAGCAGCCCGTGCCGGCTTTGCTCGCAGGCGGCGGCGGCGGCGCTGGTGAAGATGGGCGACTAGGCCTGAAACAAGCGCGTTGCGCTTGTTTCAGGCCTATTTATATCTCAGGGGGCTTTCGCAAAGCCCCCTCGCTGCTGGAAGTCAATTC
>JAFGRB010000350.1 GCA_016935365.1 Deltaproteobacteria bacterium | reverse complement strand
GGTCGAGCCCGGGGCCCCGGCCTCCATGCCCGGGCCCGCCATCGCGCCGCCCGACCTCACGCTGGAGCCGGTCGAGCCCGGGGCCCCAGCACCCGGGCTGCCGCCGCCCAGGCACGGGATCCCGCTACCCGAGCCCAGGCTTCCGCCGCCCAGTCACGGAATCCCGCCGCCCGAGCCCAGGCTGCCGCCCACCAGGCCCGGGATACCACCGCCCGAGCCCGGACCGCCACTGCCCACATCCTCGCTGCCGCCGCTCAAGTCCTCGCTGCCGTCCCTCTCGTCCTCACCGCCAGCCCAGCCGGTGCCCGCACCGCCCGAGCCTGCACGGCCTTCACCCGAGCTCCCTGACCTATCGTCCGAGACCGCGGCGCAGGCCGACATGGCGACAGACCAGGCGGCCGCGGCGGCGGCCGACATGCCCGACCTGCCCAAGCTGACCGCGGACCAAGACCTTCTGTACCGCACCGCGCAGGCGTTCCTGGACGACTTCGAGCAAGGTCTGCCCTCCGGCAAGCTGCTGGTGCAGACCAGCAAGCGCTGGCCTCTTCGCCGCGCCATGGAGCTGCGCCTGCTCGTCCAGGGCATCGACAGGCAGCTGCGCCTTCACGCCCGACCGACCGCCCGCAAGGGGGAGCAGACCGAGCTCGAGATCCAGAGCACCCAGAAGACGACCGAGGCCCTCGAGGCCATGGTGGCGGCCGCGCGCTCGCCGGCCAAGGCGGCGACCGCCTCTCCCGCCCGGGGTACCGTGAAGCAGACGGCCCAGCAGCCAGCGGCTGCTGCGGGCCAGGAGCAGGCGCCATCGCCGCCCGTGCTGGGCAGCGATCGCGTCCTGACCTACCCGTCCTTGGACGCGCTGAAGGCCGACAGGGAGCAGCACATCTCGAAGGGCCTGCTCTATACGGACACGAGCGAGAGCCTGTCGCTGCACGAGCAGCTGGACCTCGAGCTGGCGGTGGCCCGCTACGGCCCGCGCTGCAAGCTCTCGGCAGAGGTGGTCTTCTGCGGAAAGGGAAAGGCCGGCCTGCAGCTTCGCGACCCGATCGCCGCGGCCGAGGCCGTCACTTCCCTGCTCTCGGAGCTGGAATCGGCTCAGCTTGGCGCAGAGCAGCCCGAGGCCGCGCCGACCTTTGCCCCCATGGAGGGAGAGACGCTCTCGCGAGGCGACCTCGACGAGATCTCGTCCGTCCGGCCGAAGCGCCTGGAGCCCGGCTCGCTCAAGGGCCTGTCCCCGTTCTCGCTGCTCAGCTCGGTGGCCCTGAGCGGCCAGTCCGCCGAGCTGCGCTTCGAGATGAAGACCGGCCCCGTGCACCTGCGCTTCAACCCCAAGGGCCGGCTGGTGCGCTTCGCCGCGCCCGGAAGCGACGAGGACCTGCTCGAGCGGCTGTGCCGCGCTGGCCGGATGCCCCGCTCCAAGCAGCGCGATCTGCTCGAGAGGAGATCGCCCGACAAGTCCATCCTGCGAATGCTGCAGGAGGAGAAGCTCGTCAGCTCCGACGACCTGTGGGACTCCGTCCGCGACCAGGCCCTCGAGGCGCTCGAGGCCGTGCGGAAGGCCGGCCGCTGCCGATTCCGCCTCGACCCCGCTCCCGCCGGGCCCAAGAACGGCGCGCGCTTCAACACGCTGATCGTCCCCTGGATGCGCACGGCCCTGGAGGCGCTGGGCGACGAGGCGATCAAGGAGCTGCGCGCACCCCTCGACGATGGCTTTCCGGCCGTGGACAAGGAGCATGCCCGCTGGCTGCTCAGCTCCTCGGCCATCGACCGGCGGGGCGCCAAGCTGGTCAACGAGATGCTGGACGGCACGCGCAGTTTGCTCGATGCGCTGGCCCCCTTTCCGCTGAGCTACCACAAACGGCTGGTGTACCTGGCCCTGACCCTCACATCCCTCGGCTTGATCGAGATCCACGAAGAGTCGCTCGACGAGAACGCCGAGGATCCCCTCGCTCTCCTGGAGGCCGATCTCGCCAAGCTGGAAAAGGCCGACCACTTTGCCAGGGCGGGCGTGCACTGGAGCGCCCACGAGTCGTCCTATGGGCCGACGTTCCAGAAGATGGAGCGCACGTACGGCCCGCACGGCAAGCTGGCCCGGAAGTCGGACCACGCCGCCAAGATGTGCCAGCGCAGGCTGGAGATGGCCCGCGTGGCCCAGGAGTATCTCAAGGATCGCAGCCGGCGGGTCGGCCACCGCAAGCAGGTCATCGCCGAGTCGCAGCTCCAGCACTCGGCCGAGCTGCTCGTCAAGCAGGCCGAGCTGCACATCCTCAAGCTGAACTGGCGCCGGGCCCGGGAGCTGCTGGAGGCGGCTATCGAGATGCACCCGCTGCCAGAGTACAAGGAGAAGCTCGGCAAGGTCCCGCGATGAGCGGTCCGGACCGCTGCCAGAGGACAGGCATGTCAATCTGGGCTGGCCTGCTGCCTGCAAAGCGACTATGATCCCCCCCCACGGAGGTCCACCATGAAGAGATGGCTCGCCATGCTGGCGGTGCTGTCGATCGGGCTGCCGGCCTGCATCGACGGAGATCCGCCGAGCACCGATCCCCGGCCCCTCACGCGCCTGAAGACGGATCGCACCTACCTGCGAGACGCATACGGCCGCTATGTCTTCTTCCACGGCGTCAACCTGTCGGGCTCCACCAAGGTACCTGCTGCGCTGAGCCCGGAAGGCATCCCCAGCTACCTCGGCAAGCCGTTCGACCTGGAAGAAGCGGACCGCAACTTCGCCCTGATCCGCGATCTGGGCTTCGACACGGTCCGCCTGCTGATCATCTGGGAGGGCATCGAGCCGACTGCGCGCGGGGTCTACGACACGGAGTACCTGGAGTACATCGAGGCGGTGGTGGAGAAGGCGGACGAGTACGGGATCTACGTGCTGCTCGACATGCACCAGGACATGTTCAGCCGCCACCTGATGGTTCGTTACAACCACCACCCGCGCTATGGAGAGCCGGGCTCGCTGGAGAACAGCTTGCTGGCACTCGTGCCCGACATGTCCACCGGCGAGTACGACGACACCGTCCAGGGCGACGGCGCGCCGCGCTGGGCCGTAGAGGCCTGCCTGCAGGAGAAGAAGCTCGACTCGCCCCACTGGGGCACCCCGCGCATCATCAGCGGCATGAACCTGGACTCGCTGCAGAACATCTTCGATCTCTACCAGAGCCTGACCGGCGACGAGGGCGATCCGAGCGAGGCCGAATGGGTGGGCTACTTCCTCGCCAGCCTGCCGGGTCCCTTCCCGGTCGACGAGACCAGCGACCTGCTCCCTTTCACCTTCTGGGGCATCTCCCACATGGCCTCGCTGGACGTGGCCCGCTGCTACGGCTGCATGTTCGCCGGCGATGCGCTCTACCCCGAGCTGCGCGTCGGGGGCCGGAGCGTCCAGGAGCACCTGCAGAGCGCCTACACCGAGGCCTGGGCGCAGGTGGCGACCCGGGTCGGCCACCTGCCCAACGTGCTGGGCTACGATCTGATGAACGAGCCGGGCGGCAACTTCCTGGTGCTGACCGCCATCGCCGGCATGATCCAGGCCGGTGCGGCCGAGGGCGCCCTCGGCGTGCTGGTCGACCTGCTGGGCGACGAGGACGGCCAGCGGGCCTACGACGCCCTGCTGGCGCTCAAGCTCCTGCCGCCCGACACCGAGGAGGAGACCCTCGAGCGCTGGGGGCTCGCCGGGCTGGACATCCTGGCCGCGCTGGAGATGAACATCAACTTCGACGAGCATTACATGCGCCCCTTCTACGAGCGGGTCGGCATGACCATCCAGGCGATCGATCCGGACGCGGTCGTCTTCATCGAGACCAGCCTGAGCGCCGAGAGCCTGCTCGGCTCGGGCGGGATCGGCGGGATCTGGGAGGATCCCATGATCCGCCCGGAGGGGATCGACCAGGTGGTCTTCGCCCCCCACTGGTACCCCGACATCTACCCGATGCTCGGTTTCAACCAGCCCCCGCGCACGTTCTCGATCGAGGAGGTCCGCTACCGCGACTACCGGCCCGCGCTGGAGCAGGCGGCCCGGCCAGCCCAGTACTCGCTCGGCAACCTGCCCGTGGTCTTCGGCGAGTTCGGCACCTACTTCAACTTCAACGGCATCGAGACGGCGAGGGCGCAGGGCTACCAGGTCTCGGCCCAGATCCTGGACAACTACTACGAGGCCTTCGAGGCCATGGGCATGAGCCGGATCCAGTGGTGCTACTCCCCGGAGAACGACCACGAGCTAGGCGATCTGTGGAACCACGAGGACTTCTCGGTGGTCGGGCCGGATCTCGAGCCCCGCGGCTGGCAGGCCTACAGCCGCCCCCACGCCCGGGCGCTGGCCGGCAAGCCCATCTCGAGCCACTACTACTCGCCGCTGCACTACTTCGATCCGGACGCCTACGAGGTGCCGCCGGTGGGCGAGTTCGAGCTGCGCTACGCCACCAAGGAGTGCTCCGCGCCGACCGAGATCGTCATCCCCAGAGGCGCCTGCCTGGAGGACGCCCCCCCCGGCGGCATCTGCCCTGACAGCGTGTATCCCGACGGATTCTACGTCTGGCTCTCGGACGGCCACTGCCAGTTCGATCCCGTGCGACGGATCCTCTACCACATGCCGAGCCTCGACCAGCCGGGGACCGAGCACCGGGTGCGCATATTGGGCCCGCTGCCCGGCTACGAGGCCGTCGGCTGGCGATACTTCTTCAAGGGCGACCGGGTCCTGACCCGCTAGGCGAGGAGCCCAGATCATGCATAGAACCATTTCAATCGCGATCCTGCTCGCCGCCTCTGCCCTGCCCGCGAGAAGCGAAGCCCAGACCCAGACGGATCCGCCGTCCGACAAGGTCGAGCGGCGCCGCAAGGGCGTCGTGTTCCACGCCGAGCTGCAAAACCTCTTCCTGTGGCGCTCGGACACCGACTTCGACGGCAGCGAGCCCGAGTACAACCTGGACGGCCAGAGCTCGGGCGCCTTCGCCACCGTGCTGCGCCCCACCCTGACCTGGCACATCACCGGCAACCTCCGCATCCACTACGAGGCCGAGCTGGGGCTCAACTACTGGTCCAAGAACAACCCCGACCAGCAGGACATGCTCCAGCCGGACGTCTTCGTCATGAAGCACCGGGAGCTCTGGGGCTCGGGCGAGTTCGAGAACGAGGCCGGCTACAAGCTGGGCTACGGCCGCTTCAAGGATCCCACCGGGCTGTTCATCAACCACTGGATCGGCGCGGGCCAGGTCTGGTTCTCCTGGGACGAGGACACGCGGCTGGGCTTGTTCGTGGGCCAGGTGCCCGACGCGACCCACGAGGGCATCTCGGTGACCGACAACAACTTCACCCGCGACATCTTCGTCTACGGCGCTCGCTGGGACTGGGCCATCGATCGCAGTTGGAAGCTGGCCACGGCCTTCCACGCCCTGTACGACGGGCACCTCGGGGGCCAGGAGCGCTGGCTGCTGATCCCCAGCGTGCACGTCGAAGCGGGCCGCGAAGAGATGAAGCTGAGCGTCGACGCCATGCTCCAGCACGGCCAGGCCGAGGGCATGACGCCCGACGGCCACATCCAGACGCTGCTCGCCTGGGCGGCCCAGGGCCACTTCCACTACTCGATCACCGAGCACCTCAAGCTCTGGCCTTCGAGCGTGGACGTCAACGTGCTGGTGGAGAGCCCGGACGACGCACACCCGGACAACGGCATGCAGCACGCCTTCACCGCCTCGGGCAAGAACGGCTCGGCCACCATCATGCTCTCGGAGGACGAGATCCGAGACTGGTACGACAACCACGACGAGCGATTCGGCTCGTTCCGCAACGGCTTCTTCATCAACCGGGCCGGGCTGTTCCTGGCCGACGTCAAGGCCACCTGGATGGTGGACGAGGACTCCTTCCACCAGCACCTCGTGCTCGGCGTGGCCAGCGTGCTCAAGCCGGCCAACGCCATGGACGCGGCCTTCGCCGGCTTCGAGTGCGATCTGATCTCCGAGTTCCGCATTCACGACTACGCCATCGCGATGCTCGCATTCGGCGTGCTGGTTCCGGGGGGGGCCGCTGCCGCCCTGGTGAACACGATCGATCGCGATGCGACCGAGCCGATCTGGACCACCGAGATATCGGTCATGCTGCGCTACTGACCCGGAGAGCACACCATGCCGGCGGAATCACTCACCACACCCACCATCTCGCTCCAGCTCGTCGACTGGCTGATCATCGGGCTGTACTTCGCGGCCATCGTCGGCATCGGCCTTTACTTGAAGCGCTTCACCCGGACCGGAGACGACTTCTTCCTGGCCGGCCGGCGCAACTCCTCCTGGGTGGCCGGCCTCGCCTTCCTGTCCGCCAACCTGGGCGCGCTCGAGATCCTGGGCTGGACCGGCGGGACCATGAAGTACGGGATGTTCGTCTCCCACTTCTACTGGATCGGCGCCATCCCGGCCATGCTCTTCCTCGGCCTCTACATGATGCCCTTCTATTACTCCAGCCGGATCCACTCGGTGCCGGGCTACCTCAAGCTGCGCTTCGACGAGCGCACCCGCCTACTGAACGCCTTCTCCTTCGGGCTGATGACCCTGCTGATGTCGGGCATCAACCTCTACTTGATGGCCCTGGTGCTGCGCACCATCCTCGGCTGGGACTGGCACCTGAGCATGTGGGCCAGCGCGGCCGCGGTGGCCTGCTACATCGCCCTGGGCGGGCTCATGTCGGCCATCTTCACCGAGATCGTCCAGTTCTTCTTGATCTGGTTCGGGCTCTTTCTTGTGGCCGTGCTCGGCATCGTGGAGCTCGGCGGCCTCGATCACGTCTTCGCCGAACTGCCGGAGAGCATGAGCCGGCTGTGGGACACGGCGGCCCACGCGAGCGACAACTCCATGGGCGTGACCTGGGCCGGCATCGTCATGGGCCTGGGCTTCGTGCTGAGCTTCGGGTACTGGACGACCGACTTCCTCGTCGTGCAGCGGGCCTTCTCATCCAAGGACCTGCGCTCGGCCCGGCTCACGCCGATCAACGCCTCGTTCTTCAAGATGGCCCTGCCCTTCATCATCGTGGTGGCCGGCCTCGTGGCCTACAAGCTCTCACTGCTTCCGGGCTCGGGCTTCCAGCTCCTGCAGCACCCGACGAAGGGCGAGCCGTGGAACGACACGGCCTTGCCGCTTCTCATCGCCCGCTACTACCCGGCGGGTCTGGTGGGCCTGGGCATCACCGCGCTGCTGGCCGGCTTCATGGCCGGCCAGGCGGGCAACGTCAGCGCCTTCAACACGGTCTGGACCTACGACATCTACCGGGTGCTCATCAAGAAGGACGCGTCCGACACACACCTGGTCTGGGTGGGCCGCGTGGCCACCATCGTCGGCATCCTGCTGAGCGTGGGCACGGCCTACCTCGCCATGCAGTTCGACACCATCATGGATTACATCCAGGCCATCTTCTCCTGGGTCAACGCACCGCTGTTCGCCACCATGCTGCTCGGCATGTTCTGGAAGCGGACGACCCCCGCGGGCGCATTCTGGGGGCTCATCGCCGGCATGCTGTGCTCGTTCTCCATCTTCCTGGGATTCAAGCTCGATCTCTTTCCGGCCTGGCTGGTCTACGGCCTGACATTCTCCGACAGCCCGTCGGCCATGTCCTGCAACATGTGGCAAGCGACCTGGGCCTGGCTGCTGTGCTTCGTCCTGACCGTGGTCATCAGCCTCTTCACCTCGCCCCGGCCGGAGAGCGAGCTCATCGGACTGGTCAAGGGCCTGATGGATCCGAGTCAGGGCGAAGCGAGAGTCGGCCTGCTGCGGCGCCCGGTCTTCTGGGCCGTGGTCAGCCTGGCCGTGCTCATCTTCCTCAACATCTGGTTCTGGTAGACCGGGAGGCCCCGTGAGCGAGACGAACGACAAGAAACCGGCTGTCGCCGAGGAGCCCCTGCCCATCTGGTTCTTCGTGGGCGTCTTGCTCGGTGCATACGGCTTGATCGTGCTCGCCGCCGGCGTGGCGGGCGACGCGCGATCCACGGTCCTTTCAGAGCTGCGCCCGTCGCTGTGGTGGGGCGGCATCATGATCGCAGCCGGTGCGCTGTTCACCGCCATCGGCCTGATCGGCCATCGACAGCCCCGGGCTCCGAGAGAGGAATGAGCCATGTCGAAATCAGACTTCAAAGAGACCCGCTTTCCTTCCTTTCCGGAGGTCGCATCGGACAGCCCGATCGAGATCGCCGCCGGCCAGCGTTGGCAGGTGCTGTGCGGTGACCACCGCAGCTGGCGCATCGGCGTCTTCAGCCCCGAGAAGAGCTCGGCCGAGGAATGCGTCGAGCTCGAGAAGCACACCTGCCCCGAGCTCTTTCTGCTGCTCGACGGCCGGCTCACCCTGGTGCTGGCCCGCAATCGCGAGATCGTGAAGCTGCCGCTCGAGCTCGGCAAGCCCGTGCTGGTCCGCGCCCCGCACGCGGGCTTCTGCCCCGACGGCCCGCACAGCGGGCGCGCCCTGGTCGTCGAGCGGGACGAGTTCGACACCGAGTACCGGCCGGCTGCAGACTGGCTGCGCGAGCAGACGCTTACCATCAAGGCGAAAGAATGAGGAGGCGCCCATGATAATCCGCTACGCGTCTAGCACGTTATTCCTCGTTCTGCTGGCCTCGGCCTGCGGAGATGGGGCGCCGTCCTCCCCCGAGATCGCCGCCTTCTCCGCGACGCCGTCGAGCGTCCCGGCAGGCGAGGCGACCGAGGTGACCTGGGAGTGGACGTTCGTCAAGGCCCTGACGCCCGAGCCGACCTGCGAGATCGACGGCGGCGTCGGGACGCTGAAAAGCGGCGCGACGACGAGCATCACCCTGGCCGCCGACACCGTCTTCACGCTGACCTGCACGAACTCCGCAGGCAGCGACAGCGCACAGGCGACAGTGACGGCCGAAGCGGTCGCTCCCGAGATCGCCGCCTTTACAGCGACGCCGTCGTCTGTAACCGCAGGAGTGCCGACCGACGTGATCTGGGACTGGACCTATGCCAACAACCCAGCACCCGAGCCAAGCTGCGAGATCGACGGCGGTGTGGGGGCACTGGTAAGCGGCGCGACGTCGAGGGTCACCCTGGCCGCCGACACGGTCTTCATCCTGACCTGCACGAACACCGCAGGCAGCGACAGCGCACAGGTGACGGTGACGGCCGCAGATGTCGCCCCCGAGATCGTGACCTTCACCGCGACGCCGTCGGCCGTACCGACAGGCGCGGCGACCGTGGTCACCTGGGAGTGGACCTACGCGAATACGCCTGCGCCCGAGCCGAGCTGCGAGATCGACGGCGGTGTCGGGGCACTGGAAAGCGGCGCGACGACGAGAGTCACCCTGACCGCCGACACCGTCTTCACCTTGACCTGCACGAACGCCGCGGGCAGTGATTTCGCACAGGTGACGGTGACGACCGAATCCATCGCTCCCGAGATCGCCACCTTCACCGCGACGCCGTCGTCCGTGCCGATGGACGAGGCGACCGTCGTCACCTGGGAGTGGACCTACGCGAACGCACCCGCGCCCGCGCCGAGCTGCGAGATCGATGGCGGCGTCGGAGCGCTCGCGAACGGCGCGACGACGAGTGTCACCCTGGCCGCCGACACCGTCTTCAGCTTGACCTGCACGAACGCCGCCGGAAGCGACAGCGCGGAGCTGACGCTCCGCGCGGTCGATACGTCGTTGCCGTGGGTTCTCACCATCGGCGGCACCGGCATCGACATCCCGACCGGCGTGGCCGTCGACGCCCAGGGCAACGTCGTGGTCACGGGCTACTTCGAAGACGAGGTCGACTTCGGCGGCGGGGTGCGGACGAGCGCGGGCGACTGGGACGTCTTCGTCGCCAGCTACGCACCCGGCGGTATCTTCAACTGGGTCCACACCTTCGGCGCGTCGTGGCGCGACATCGGCGAGGGCGTCGCCGTCGACGAGTCGGGAAACGTGTTCGCTGCGGGCTACTTCAACGAATCCGCGGACTTCGGCGACGGTCCGGTCTACAGCCAGGGCCAGGACGACGCGTTCGTGGTGAGCTTCACGCCCGACGGCACCTTCCGCTGGGCGCGCAGGCTGGGCAGCGGCGGGCGGGACTTCAGCCAGGGGGTCGCCGCGCGCGCAGGCCGTGTGGCCGTGATCGGGGAGTTCGAGGGCACTGTGGACTTCGGCGACGCCGCCCGCTCGAGCAGCGGCGCGGGCGACATCTTCGTCGCCCTGCTCACCGACACCGGCGTGACCGCATGGTCCCGGGCCTATGGGGATACGGACCGGGATATCGGCTTCGGTGTCGCCCTCGACGACGCGGGCCGCGTCTACTGGACCGGGTACTTCTCGGGGACCGTCGACTTCGGCGACGGGCCGATCAGCACCGATGGCGCCGAGCTGCCGGTCGTGGCCAGCCTGGGCGTCGACGGATCGTACCGCTGGGCCTACACGTACCCGACCTATGCGGGCGAGGGGCTGTGCGCCGCCGCCCTGCCTTCTGGCGACGTGGCCTTCGGCGGCTGGTGGTACGACACGGTCACCTTCGACTCGAGCCCCATCTCCGGACAGGGCGGCCGGGAGGGCATGCTCACCCGCTACGACGCAGACGGCTCGCTCACCTGGGCGACCACGCTCTCGTCCCCCAACTGGGAGCAGACCTTCGGCGTGTGCCTCTATCCGTCCGGCCACGTCGCCATCACGGGCGAGCTCGGTGGCGCGGTCACGTTCCAAGGGGCCGACGACCCCGTCGAGGGACCGATCTTCATCGCCTCCTGGGACGACGCGGGCGATCACCGCTGGTCCCGGGCTTACGGCGAGCTCGGCGACATCGAGCAGGGCCGGTCCATCGCGTGTCACGCGACGGGCGCGGTCACCTTCGTGGGCGAGTTTCGCGGAAGCGTAGACTTCGGCGACGGCCCAATCGCCAGCGCGGGCAATGCCGACATCTTCATCGTGACCCGCGATCCGGGCCTCTAGCTCACGCCCACCCGCCCGATGTCGAACTCGTCTCGGCCGATCCAGTAGCCTCGCCCGCAGCGCGGGCAGGCGGCCTGGACCCGCTCCTCGCCCTGAAAGAGCGCCTCGGGGTCTCGGGCGAAGATGCCGCGTACGATCTGGAGGATCTTGGACTGGTCGCACTGGCAACCGAAGGTATAGCGGCGCTGCTCCACCTCCTCCAGCCCGCTTCCTTCCGCGATGCGCAGGACCGCCTCGCGATCGAGCTTGTGCAGCCAGCCGCGGTCGACCGACGGCAGCCCCTGGATGAAGAAGTAGACTCCGTCGCCCATGGCGAAGAGGCGAGACGGGATCTGCTCCGACTTGAGATAGAACTGCTCGAAGCACTCGAGCACACTCGCACCGTCCACCTCGACCATGCTGCGAGACGGCTCACGCTGTGAGCGCTGGCTCTCCAGGTAGAGGCGGCTGCGTTCGCAGCGCCGGACCCCCTCGGAGTAGACCCTGCCCGTGACCTGATAGGACTGGTTGTCGCCCGAGAAGAAGAGGCTCAGCGCGGGCTCTCTCACGTGCAAGGTCCAGGCGGTGTACTCGTTCGGAGGCCGCAGGCCCAGGTGCAGGGTCGTCGCAGCCAGCCCGTCCAGCATCATCTTCCGCGCCGGCTCGGCCGGCACGCCGCCCCAGCGAGCTGCATGCCCGAGGTAGCCATCGAAGAGCGCCCCGAACGATGCCCGCGCCAGAACCAGATCGCGATCGCGATCGAGGGCGCTTTTCAGGATGGAGACGGCGGGTGCGCTCTGCATGAAAGAATCCAGGTTCGGCATCATACAGCCTGCCGCGGAGTCCATCAACAGGAGTCGCTTTGAAAAACGCGGCCCGCAGGTTAGAATCCTCACGGTTTGCCATGTGTCAACCTTCTGGAGGTTCGAGATGCGCGTCTGGATCTACCTGTCCGCACTCTGCTGCCTCACGATCGCCCTGGGCTCGATGAAGGCCTCCGCCCAGGACACGAGAAAGGCCATCGTCATCGCCTCGCACCCCAAGCACGCCGGCAACGTGCCGTGCCGTCACGACATCGAGCATGTGCTCCGGGACCTGAACTTCCAGCTCCTCCTCAGTGACCCGTCGAAGGCGGATCTCGTCGTCGATGCCCTGGCCGCCTGCCGGGCCAAGATCTCCAACCCGATGCATGCCGTCGGACAGCAGTACTTCTGCAACACCGGCGTGACGGTCAAGCCCCTCCACGGCCGGCCATTCAAGGTCACGGCCCAGGGTGAGAGCCGGGGGAGCGAGACCTCCGCCTTGAACGAAGCCTGTAGCAAACTCGCCAAGATGCTGCGGTCCAAGATGGGCGCGCCGGCCAAGTCGGACCGCTTGCGCGTGGACGGGGACACGCGCTCGCCGCGAAGCACGCCCGACAAGCCGCAAAGCCACATCCTGGTGCTGAAGTGGAAAGGAGAGATCCGACCGCTGCCGCTGATCAAGGCCAACATCTTCTTCGAGAAATCCGGCTACCAGGCCAAGCTGATCAAGAGCAGCAAGAGCGAATGCAGCTTCGATATCACCCTCCTGGGCACGCAGGAGCAGTTCCAGGAGATGCTCGAGGCCTTCTTCAAGGTCCACTACCAGGTCACCCCGATCGACCATGCGAAGATGGTCTATCGGCTCGATCTGCTGTGACCCGCAGCCCGTCTCCCACCCGCACGCCATACTGCTCTGCATAGCTCCCGTCGCGCACCGTGAGCTCGAGCCGGCCGCAGGAGCCGATCAGGGCCAGCGGTTCTCCCGGGCCGACCTCGGCGTACGTCTGCCTCAGCACCAGCGCCCGCCCCCCGGTCTCGACGCGCAGCTCGTGTGGATGCGCTTGCTCGATCTCGATGTTCGAAATGCAGTTGCCGAAGTGGTCGACCGCGATGATCTGCCCGCAGACAGCTCCGTCGGCAAGCCGCTCCGGCTCGGGCAGATCCAGCAGCGCGATCTCGGCCAGGCGCGGCCCGAGATCGTCCGGCGACAGGCCGCAGGCCAGGTGCGCGGCCGCCGGTGCGAAGACGTCGCGGCCGTGGAATGTCGGGCTGACCGGCTCGCGCCGAAAACGGGCGTCGGCGAGCTCCACCGCGAAGACCGCGCCCTCCGGCCGACCGGCGCACGCCCGCCTCCACACCAGGGAGAAGAGCCCGTTGTCCGGACCCACGAAAGAGGCATCCGGCGTGCAGAAGGCGATCGGCAGGCGCGAGGTTCCCACGCCCGGGTCCACCACCGCCAGGTGGACACAGCCTGGCGGGAAGAGCGGCGCGCAGCGCTCGAGCATCAGCGCGGCGGCCAGCACGTCGCGGGCGGGCAGGTCGTGGCTGAGGTCCACCAGCCGCGCCTGGCGACAGATGGACAGGATGACGCCCTTCATCGCGGCGGCGTAGCCGTCCGCGGTACCGAAATCGCTGCTCAAGGTGATGATGGGCATCGCGACTCACAGGCCGAGCAGGATCTCCTGGAAGAAAGGCGGGCCCGCCTCCTCGCCGGAGGCCTTGGCTCCACCCGCCTGCTGCAGGTAGTCCATGAGCTGCCGGGTGCGGGTATCGAAGCGGGCCGCCGGGTTGAGCGCCAGGGCCTCGTCCAGGTGCTGCTTGGCCTTGGAGAGGTTGCCGTCGACCTTGTAGCACTGGGCGATGGCCAGCTGGCACTGGAAGCGCGCCTTCTTGCCCTGCGCCTTGGCGAGCGCCTTCTGAAAGCTCACCAGGGCCATGAGCATCTCTCCGGCTCCGGCCCGGGCCGCCCCCAGCCCGTACAGGGCGCGATAGCTCTGCTCTGCCTTGACCGCCTGCTCGTAGATCTCCGCGGCGCGCGCGAACATGCCGCTCTTGACGAGCGCCTCGCCTCTCGCCAGCAGGGCCGCGGGATCCTCTCCCTGCCCGGCGATCTTCTCGACCGACTGGCCGTATGCGGCGAGCAGACCTTCGGCCTCGCGCTTCGCCTGCGCCAGACGCAATCGCGGCACCGCTTCTCCGCTCGCCGGCAGGGTGGCCGGAGGGCTCTTCTCCCAGGCGAGCTCGACATCGAAGATGCGCCCCGCGTCGGGCTTGTACTTGGCGTGGAGCTGCGACGCGCCGCGCACCACGGCCTGGCTGAAGTCGTGCGACTTGCCGAGCACGGTGGTCTCGACGGGCACCCACAGCGTGCCGCTGCGCAGCGCGGTCTTGCGGGCGTCGACCGGGAAGGCGCTCCGGTTCTCCTGGCGCACGCCCGTGTCATAGAGCATGAAGACGTGGCCCTCGACCGGCACGATCGCCGTGGGCACGTTCAGCCCCTCCAGCACGGACGCGAGCAGCACGGTCAGGTCGTCGCAGTCGCCCACCTTGCGCTCGAGCGTCTGGGACGGGTACTGCACCGTGTCCAGGGCGCCTGTCTTCAGGCTGGCGAAGGGCCGCTTCGCATCCGGCTTGTAGCGGATGCCCGCCGAGGCCAGCGAACCGAAGGCGTACAGCGCGAGCAGGTGGTTGTGCAGGGGGTGCGCCGGGCGAGCCTGCTCCGGATGGTCTTTCGAGAAATGCCGGAAGATCTCGGCCGCCAGGCTCTCCACGCGGGGATCGCGCCCGTTCACGAAGGCGGCCAGCCGCTCGGGCTCGTCCCAGCAGAACGCATTGCCCTCCAGCAGCTCGACCGCGAAGGACTTGCGCTGGGTGCGCTTGACATCGTCGTGCACGAAGTGGGCGGTCACGAGAGCCTGGACCGAGCGCGCGCCCGTGTTGCCGAGCGCCTTGCTGCTCAGCGAGGCCATCACCGGCACCCAGCGCGTCTCGCCCGAGGCCAGCTTGACCGGGGTGCGGGTCGGCTCGCTCCAGCCCTCGATCTCCAGCTCGATCTCCAGCTCCATGGGCAAGGTGGTGCGGTTCTCGAGCCTCACCTTGCCCAGGCCCACCTTCAAGTAACGCGGGTACTGGCTCGGAAAGATGCGCTGGAACTCGCCGTTGTGGATCTTGACGATGGAGAGCTCCCTGGGGCGCAGGCGGAAGCCGACCTCGGCCGGGCTCGGATCGACGTGGCCATCTGCATCCCGAGACTGGACGCGCACCGTGTGCGCGCCCTCGGGCAGGTCCTTGGGCGTGATCAGGGTGTTCTTGTCCGACCAGGCGCTCCACTTGTTGTCGTCGAGCTTGAAGCGATACTCGACGCTGGCGTAGTCCCAGGGGTCCTTGGCCACGGCCGTGATCGTCGCGGCGGCCGAGGGCAGGTCGAGGGTCTTGCCGCCCTGAAAGCGCCGCACCTCGTTGGGCGGCGAGAGATCGACATCCTCGTTCTGCACATAGACCCCGCCGGCGATCGAGGCCACCAGGGTGTCCGGAGGCAAGGCCCGGCGCTTTCGATCGCTGTCCATGTAGCGCAGCAGCCCCCAGCTCATCGCGCTCTGCAGCGCTGCCGCCGGATCGGACGTGTTGGCGCGCCGCTGCTCTGCCCGAGGTGCGAGCTGCTCCTGGTTCAGCATCAACCACAGGCCGCCCGCCCTGTCGGCCAGGATGGCGGTCGAGGCGCGACCGCGCTCCTCCAGGCGCATGCGGTAGCGGCGCATCTCCTCCTCGCTCTGATCGTGGTAGACGGCCCGCCTCCAGCGCCCTCTCTCCAGCACCTCCACGAAGCCCGGCCCGCCGGCGTAGACCCGGCCGGCCTCGACCGCCACCGAGCGGACCGCGGTCCACGGCGCCCGGCCGCCCAGCGCGCTCAGGTTCTCGAATCGCTTGCCGTCGAAGCGCATCAGGCCCCAGCTCGTGCCGATGTAGAGCCTGTCGCTGCGGTCCAGGTCGATGTCATAGACGAGCACCGCCGCGGCCGAATCCCGCTTCCTCCCGCCGAAGAAGTGCTGGAAGGGCTCGCCGTATGCGGTCCACTTCCCGCGCCGGTACCCAAAGAGCCGCGGCTTGACCGGCTCCTCTTGCTTCTTTCTCGGGTTGTGCCCGATCGCCGCCCAGACCGAATCGGCCGAGACGGCCAGCGCGCTGACCGGATCGGTCGGACCGCCCGCGCCCGGAAGAGGGCGGAGCTCGTCGCGCACGAGCTCGAGCACGCCGCTGTCCGTGCCGACGAAGAGGCGCCGGCCGGCCGGATCGCTCGCCAGGCAGTATGGCTGCTGAGAGGTCTTCAGACAGCGGAAGCGCCCGGCCTTGCCCTGCACGGCCAGCCCCCCCATGCCCGCCACCACCAGCTTTCCTCCTCTCAGCGCCAGCCCGAAGGACTCGTCCGAGCACAGGCCCTGCTCCTCGCCCAGGGTCTTCCACTGCATGCCATCATAGATCTTCAAGCCACCGCCGGTGGCCGCGGCCATCCGCCCGTCCGGCAGCTCCAGAAGCTGGAAGGAGTTCTTGTCCAGGGTCGGATCCGCCTTGCTCGCCAGGGGGTCGTAGCGGCCGGGTCTCAGCCGGATGTCGAGGTGATAGCCCCAGAGATCGCCCGGCCTGTAGGCCTCTGTCTTCACCTGGCGAGCGGGCACGTGAAAATCGCCCTTCTTGCGCCCGAGCAGCCAGCGGGCCTCCAGCGCCACCTGCCAGGCCGGATCCTTCTGCGCGCGGGCGATCTGCGCCTTGTATCGCTCGGGGGCGAAGAGCCCGAGGATGCGCAGCGCACTCAACCTGGCCGCCAGCTCGCCGCTGGAGAGAAGCTCTGCGAAGTAGGGAAAGGGATCGCCGGGCAGGGCGAGGAGCTTCCTGGCCAGCTCCTGGCAACGCGCCAGATTGGCCTGGCGCATGCGGACCGACAGCGCCTGGGCCCGCTCCGCGTATGGAAAGCGGGCCAGTGCGCGCCGGGCCGTGTAGGCGATGTTGTTCGCGCCCTCGTACTCGGCCATCTCGGACAGCAGCTCGCGCACGGCGTGCTTCTTGCTCTCGAGCAGCGCCTCCACGACCCGCTCGTTGCGGTAGCGCGGACAGCCCGACTTGATGTCCTTGTACTTCTGGTAGGCGGCCCCGATCTTTTCCGCCATCTCGTCATGGCCGAGCTGGAGCAGCAAGGTCCAGGCGTGCATGCGCTTGAGCGGATCCTCGTCCGAGGCGAGCTCGCGCAGGAAGCGCTCGCCTTCGGGGTCGCCGAGCGCTGCCCGGGCATAGGAGATCACCGCCTGGTTCACGTAGAGCGGCGAGGCCGGGTAGTCCTTGACCTTGCCGAAGCCCTCGACGAGCGCGGGCAGGGCGCTTCGATCGCCGATCCGCCCCAGCGACCAGGCTGCCCAGTACCGGAATCGAAAGGTGCGCTTGCGGACGATCTCGCTGAGCACGGGCACGGCGCGCGCGTCTCGCAGCAGGCCCAGCGCCTTGATGAGGTCGTCGTCGCAGGAGTTGCCGCGCTCGGCGACCGGGCGCAGCGCCTCGATCCACAGGGGCACGAGCTCCCGGCGCTCCAGGTGGGCGAGCTCCTCTGCCAGGCTGCCGTACCAGGGCATGTAGGCCTGTCGCCTGTCCATCTTGGTCCTGATCAGCTCGATCGCAGCGGGCGTGCCGATGCGCGCCAGGGTGCGCAGCGGCTTGCTGTCCTGTCCAGGCCGGTCCTTGGCCGCAAAGGCGATCAAGGCCTCCTCGCTGGCCGGGTGGTGCATCTCGTACAGCGCGTCGGCAGCCGATTCCCGGATCCATCTCGCTTTTTCCGCGAGCAGGGCCGCGACGGCGCGGGCGGTCTGCCCGTCCGGCTGCATGTGGCGCAGGCCCTGGATGGCCGCTGTGCGAATGCGGGCCGACTCGGATGTATCCAGCGTGCCCGGCTCGGCGAGCTGCTGAAGCAGGAAGGCGCGGGCATCGGGATGCCGCGTGAGGGCGATGAGCTCCAGCAGCTGCCAGCGCTTGGTGTTCGCGTACTCCGCCCGGAGCCGCTCGAATGCATCCCGGCCGAGGAAGTCCAGCAGCTCATCACCGGAGGAGTAGCGCCGGACCTTCTCGTAGAACTGGTACGGATCGAACTCGTCCAGGGCCAGCGCGGGTCGCTGGCAGAGCAAGAGAACTGCGCTCGCGAGCAGCAGCGCGCTCGCGAGGGCGAGAGGTCTTCGCGATCGGATCGGCTTCATGCCCCGGACCTCCGGTACGCCAGCGCGGCCAGCAGGCCGGCGAGTACGATGAACGCTGATTCCGAGCCCCGCCCCTGCCCGCCGCAGGCGCAGCCCCCCGGCTCCTCGGGCGCCTCCCCGCATCCCTCGGGCGGCTCGGGCTCGATCTGGCCCTGGACGAAGGCGAGCCGCCGGTCCGCTTCCCCGCACGGCTGGATGTCCTGGCCGCCGCCCGGCCAGCGGATGCGGATCCGATCGTAGCGCGCGTGCTCGCCGAGCCCGAAGTGCTGCTCGAAGGGGCTCTGGTTGCCGACGCCCTTGCCGGCCGAGACCTGGCGGGTGTATCGATCCCCGCCCGCCTCGACCACGATCACCGCACCCGCGCCGAAGCGGTCCACAGCCTCGCCGCCGTGAAGCCGGACCTCGAGCCAGTGGCCCGAGGGCCCATCGTTGCGAAACAGGCCCCGGCTCAGCAGGTCCAGGTCGCCGTCCCCGTCGATGTCGGCCCAGACCGCTCCCCAGCCGTTGTCCACCCGGGCACCGCTCGGGTAGCTCACCTCCTCGAAGCCGAGCTCGCCGTCCTCGACGAGCAGGCTGCGGTAGAAGTTCGACTCCCGGCCCTCGTAGACGTTCGTCTGGAAGAGATCCAGATCGCCGTCGTTGTCGTAGTCGCCAAGCGCGGGCTCGCTGGCGGTCTCGACGTAGGCCACGCCGACCCGCTCCCGGACGTCTTCGAACACGGCCTGGCCCGTCTCGGCCAGGCGGCTCAAGTAGATCTTGGACAGGTCCGAGAAGTCCAGAAAGCGGGGGTGCGCCAGGTTCATGACCACCAGGTCCAGGTCCGTGTCGTTGTCCAGGTCGCCCCACTCGGCGCCGATCGTGTGCCCGAAGTAGCCGCGCGTCTCGATGCCCGCGGTGCCGGTCGCTGCGCCCAGCTCCTCGAAGCTGCCGCCGCTGTTGTGAAAGAGGTAGTTGCGCTGCAGGCGATACGCGCCCACGTAGACGTCCAGCCAGCCGTCCTCGTCGTAGTCCGCCCAGGGCACCGTGCGCGAGCAGACGCTCTCGGGCCAGCCGATCCAGGAGCGGGCGGTCCAGTCGGAAAAGGTCCCGTCGCCGTTGTTGCGCCACAGGCTGTCGGCGGTCGGCAGGCTCATCTCGTCCGCGCGCTCGTAGCCCGGCAGGTACAGGTCCGGCCAGCCGTCGTTGTCGAAGTCGCCCCAGGAGGCCGCCTGGTTGGGAAAGTAATCGAAGGGGCCGGCCGGCCCGGTCGCGTCCACGAAGACCCCATCGTCGTTTCTCAGCAGCACGTCGTGCACGCCGCCGGCTTCCTGCTCGTCGCAGCAGGTGCTGACGAAGAGGAAGAGATCCAGGTCCCCGTCCCGGTCGTAGTCGGCAAACACGCCTCCGCTCACCGACGGGTACCCGCCCAGGCCCGACTCGGCGCTGATGTCTGTGAAGGCACCCCCGTCGTTTCGCAGGAGGCGCTGGCCCTGCAGCACGTCCACGTCGCCGTCGCCGTCGAAGTCCACGGCCGCCACCCTGGACGGTCGCCCGAAGCCGCTCTCGTCGCTGATGTCCGCAAAGCGCCGATCCGTCACGATGTCGTGGTACGTCACCTCGGCCCGGACCAGGTAGTTGCGGCAGCCCTCGGCGTCGGCCACGGTGAACCAGGTCATGGCCCGCAGCTCGTCGGACCAGGCCCGAAGCAGGGCCCGGCAGTCCGTGACCAGGCTGGAATCGACCGCCAGGCCCGGGCCGCCGTCCTCGAGCAGCACGTGACCGACGAAGAAGTGGATCTCGGGGCCCAGCTCCACCGCGGGCTCGATCGCGATCTCGAGCAGGCCGCTCTCATCCACCACCTGGCGGCGGATCGGCTCGATGAGATCGCAGTCCATGTCCGGCTGCTGGCCGCCGTTGTCCGCCCAGACGTGGACCTCGACCTCGCCGGGCTCGGAGAACAGGAGCCTGATGGCCTCCAGGCTCGCGGGGTGGGCGGTGGTCAAGCGCATGGCCTCGGCGTCCCCCGCCTGGATGCCCTGCAGCGCGCCCAGCACCTCGCCGTTGTCGTAACGGATCTCCTCGGCCTTCGAGGCCGGCGCGATGAGCAGCGCGCAGAAGACGATCACCCGAGCCCTCATGGTGCCTCCTGAGCGCATTCTACACGTACCGGTCCCCTCGCCCAAGCATCACCTGCGCTGCAGGATCCGCCACCTCGTCATTGCGAACGGCGTCGCAGCACCGAAGTCGATGCTCGAAGTGGAGGACCGCGCCTCCGCTCGACTTCGGAAAAGCTCCTGGATTTGCATAGACGATCTGGCGTTTTTGGATCAAATGGGGTGGGAGATCCCAAGAGCTGATATGATCCCCCGCGTGAAGTCAGACGAGACAGCCCGCGCATTCGCAGCCTGCGCGCCGGGCCTCGAGGAGCTCGTGAGCAGCGAGCTCGCAGCCCTGGGCGCGACCGGAATCCTGCGCTGTGCCGGCGGGGCCGAGTTCACGGCCGACCCCCGGCTCGTCATGCGGGCCAACCTGCACCTGCGAACCGCAAGCCGGGTCCTGCTGCGCCTGGCGCACTTTCCGGTCTTCCACCTGGCCCAGCTCGACCGCCGCGCCCGGCGGGTCGACTGGGCGTGCTTCCTGCCGCTCGACACCCCGATCGCGGTCCGGGCGAGCTGCAAGCGATCGAAGATCTACCACTCGGGCGCAGCCGCCGAACGCGTGCTGAAGGCCGCGATCGCCGGCGCGCGCGCGCGACCCGCCCGCGAGGGCGAGGCCGCGATCCACATCTCGGCGCGCATCCAGGCCAACCAGTGCAGCTTGAGCCTGGACACCAGCGGCGCGCCGCTGCACCAGCGGGGGGCCAAGCAGGAGGTCTACGCAGCGCCGCTCAGAGAGACGCTGGCCGCGGCCTTCCTGCTCCTCGCGGGCTTCGACGGTACGGAGCCGCTCTACGACCCGATGTGCGGCTCGGGCAGCCTGGCCATCGAGGGCGCCTGGATCGCGATGCAGCGCGCGCCCGGCCTGCTGCGCAGCTTCGCGTTCGAGCGGCTGGCGGGCTTCGACCGGCGGGCGTGGGCGGCGCTCGAGGACGCGGCCCGCCGGCAAGAGGTGCCCGAGGCCGGAGCGATTTTCGCCTCCGACCGCGCCGGCGCCGCGGTGGGCACGACCCGCCGCAACGTCCAGCGGGCCGGTCTGGAGCGCGTCCAGGTGACGCGCC
>JAFGRB010000349.1 GCA_016935365.1 Deltaproteobacteria bacterium | reverse complement strand
GGCTCCGCCTCGAAAGCCCCCGCCGCTGCGGGTGCGGCCCCGCGAGCCTCTCCCTCGAAAGGCACCGCATATACGGGCGCAGGCTCTTTTGGCTCCGCCTCGAAAGCCCCCGCCTCTGCGGGTGCCGGCGCTTCCGGCTCCGCAGGCTGCGGGCTGGAGAGGGGATCGACCGGTGCCGGGATCTCGCGCGCTGCGGGCGATCGCGTGGGGAGCTTGACCGGCGCGACCGCCCCGGTCTGCGGCACGCTCGGCTGGCGCAGAGACAGCGCCGGCTGCCCCGGGCTCTCCTTCGGCGGCACGCCCAGGGCCCGCAGGGCCGCGGCATCGGCCATGGCGGACGCCGCGCTGCGGACCCTGCCCGTGTCGGCCTTGCGCCGCAGGATCAGACGCTCGAAGGCGACCGAGAGCTGGCTGGCGAAGACCAGCAGCTCCCCGATCCGCCGGCCGCGTATGTTGCGGCCGCCCGCATCGCCGTAGAGCAGCGCGATCAGCCGCTGCTGGACCTTGATGGGCACGACCAGCGCATTGCGGGGCCTGTCTCGCCCGAGCGCCTCGATCAGCGCCTCGTCCGCCTTGCTGTCCGGCACGGGGCCGAGGTAGTACGCCCCGGTCCTCACCACCGTGCTCAGCATCGAGCGCGCACCGCTCGGCTGGCGAAAGCGCCGGATGCGCTTGTGTGCATCGTCGCTGCCCACCGCGTCCCAGCCGAGGATGAACTCGTCCTGAATGACGAAGATCGCGACGAAGTCCGCGAACTGCCTGGCATAGCGCATGACGACATCCACGATCTCGTCGCGATTGTCCGCCTTCAGGCTGCGCTGGGTCGCCTCGGTCAGGCTCATCCTGCCGCTGCGCGCCTTCTCGCGCTCCACCCGCGCGATCTTCTCCGCCTCCTCGATGCCGCTCAGCGCCCGCTCCATCCTGGCGGCATCGACGCTGGGCTCGACCGGCTCGGGCTCCGGCTCGACCGCGTGCGGCTCCTCGACCGGCGCCTCGCTCCAGGCGGCGGGCATGTCGCCCATCTTCTGCTCCAGCGCATCGAAGCGCGGCGCGATCTCGACCCCCATCCATCCCCTGAGAAGCAAGTTCAGCCTGGCCTCGCAGACGATGTAGGTGCGCACCGACAGGCTGAGCATGAAACCGATCTCGTCCTCCACCAGCGGGTGGACCCGCCGGCAGGCGAGCACGACCACCGAGCGGCCGCTCATGAAGACCGGGACCACCTGGTACTTCTGGGCCAGCCGAGCCGGGAAGAGCTTCGGCATGCGAGGATCCCGCCGCTCGAGCAAGGCGGGTGTGGCGGCCGGCAGCTTGTAGACCTCGGCCATGGCGCGCATCAGGTGCGCCTCGTCCAGCACGCCGGTCTCGAGCAGGTTCGTGTCGACGGTGCCGCCGAAGAGCACCTGGCGCTGGAGGACGTCGTCCATCCGGGCCGCATCCACCCAGCCGCACGAGACGAGGTTCTTGGCGAGCGCGATGGTCACCGCGCCTCCAGAGCGGCCCGACCGGGCTCGGCGATCAGCGCCCGGCGGGGCGGCTTGAGCCGGACGACGAGGGTTCCCGCGATCTTGTCGTGCCAGCCGCGCCGGTTCAGATCGAACGCAGCCCACACAAAGCCCGCCAGCCCGGGCAGCGCGGCCAGCACCATGCCCAGGGCGCGCAGGACCGCGTGCGCGCTGCCCACGGAGTGGCCGTCGTAGCGGACCACCCTCAAGCCCAGGACCATCTTGCCCACCGTCTGGCCCCCGTAACGGACGAAGACCGTCAGGTAGACCAGCAGGAGCAGCCCGAAGACGACGAGCAGGATGCTCATATGGGCCAAGCTGGCACCCAGCGCCGCGAGCAGCTCGGCGCTCGAGCGATCCAGGATCAGCGCGGAGAGCAGGAGCATGATCGCCAGCAGGCCGATGACGAGCAGTACATCGATGAGCATGGCGGCGGCCCGCATCCAGAACATCGCCGTCCAGACGAGCCGCCCGGACGCCGACATGCTCCGCGTGGCGCCCCCCGCCTCCGCCGCTGCGCCCATCGGCTGCGGCGTCTCCGCGCTCGCCTCTTCGGGCTCCAGCTCGGCCAGCAACCTGAGCGCTTCCGGCTCCGTGGGCTGGATCTCCAGGACCCCCTGGAGGTACTTGCGAGCGCGCTCGGGCTTGCCCTGGGCCGTGCTCACCCGCCCCATGGCCAGGTACAGCGCGGCCAGCAAGGACTCGGGCAGGTCCGGCGGCCGTTCCAGGAGAACCGCCTGACAGGCCAGGAAAGCTCCCCGCAGGTCCCCGCGGTGCTCCTTCTCCAGCGCCTCGCTCAGCGCCCGCTCGACCTCTCGGGCCGAGCCGGCATCCGGCTGATCCCGCTCCGCCGTCTCCGCCGGTGGCTTCGAGACCGGAGAGGACAGCCAGCCGACGCCCTGGTCCTCCAGGGGGCGCTTGCACTTGGCGCACACCTGTGCCCCGTGATCATTGGGGAAAGCGCAGTGAGGACAGATCATCTCCACCTCTGCTGCCAGCGCGCCCAGGCATCCGGGCAGAGCCCAGCTCCCGGATTCCCTCGGCCTGCTATCTCGTTACTCGACCCGCCAGCCGGTGTCAAGGCAGGCAAAGGCCGCGGCCACCACGGCCGCTGTCTCCGAGCGCAGCACATTCGGGCCCAGCCCGGCCCGCTCGAAGCCGAGCCGGTCCGCCGCCTCGATCTCCGCGGGCGCAAAGCCGCCCTCCGGCCCGACGAGCACTGCCCTGCCCGTGTCGGAAGCGCCCAGCCGATCGATCAGCCGCACGCCTTCGCGCGCACCCGCGTCGAGCAGGATCCGGCGCTCCAGACCCTCGCGGGCGGCGAGCTCCGCCAGCAGAACATCCAGGCTGCAGGGCTGGCACAGCTTCGGCAGCTCGGCCCGACCCGACTGCCGGGCGGCCTCGGTCGCGATCAGCCGCCAGCGCTCCACGCGCTCCCGCTGCCGCCGGCCGTCCGGCCTGGCGACCGAGCGCGCGCACAGAAAGGGCCGCAGCTCGGCAACGCCGATCTCGGTCACCCGCCGGACGACCTCGTCGAGCTTGCGCCCCTTGAGCAAGGCCACGCCCAGCACGACGCGTGGACCGCGGCGCTCCTCTCGCTCCGCGTTCGCGGGATCGAGCCGCGCACACCAGCCCGCGGCATCCCGATCGAGCTGCGCCGAGCAGCGCATCCCCCGCCCATCGAAGACCTCCAGGCCCGCGCCGGGCTCGAGGCGCAGGACGTCGACGAGGCGGTGCCTCTCCTCCTGCTCCAGGCCCACCCGCCGCGCCCAACGCTCAGGGGCCAGATAGAGCCTCACCCGCGCCGAGTGCGAGCCCCTCAACGCTTCACCTTCATCCTGAGCAGACACCAGCCACTCTCCGCGCGCTGATCGCAACACCTGGCCCCGCAGCGCTCGAAAGCCTCGCCGAGCTCGGCGGCCTCCTCCACCTCCACCCCCGAGAGCAGCAGGCTGCCCCCGGGCGCGAGACGGATGAGCAGCGCCTCGGCCAGCGCGATCAGGGTTCCCGAGAGGATGTTGGCCACCACGATCTCGAACTCGCCCTCGACCGCGTGCAGATCCGCTGCCAGCACGAGGTCTTCCGACAGACCGTTTCGGCTCGCGTTGCGCCGCGACTCGCGCAGGGCCTGCGGATCGTCGTCCACGCCCACCACGCGCGCCACACCCGCCCGCAAGGCCGCCAGGGCGAGCACCCCCGTCCCGCAGCCCACGTCCAGCAGGCTGCGGGCCGGCAAGGCCTCGTCCAGGCCGGCCAGGCACAGGCGGGTGCTCGGATGCAAGCCGGTTCCGAAGGCCATGCCCGGATCGATGCGCACGGCCAGGCCCTCGTCTCCGCGGGGGCGATGCCAGCCGGGGTGGATGAAGAAACGACCCACCTGGACGGGCCGGAAGTGGGCCTTGAAGCTCTGGCGCCAGTCCCGATCGTCCAGCTGAACGAGCGCGATCTCCGGCCAGCCGATCTCCGGAATCTCGCGGCGCAGCCCGTCGATCGCGAGGCCCAGACCGGCCCGCAGCGCCCGTCCATCCCGATCGCCCGGGAACGAAGCCCGCAGCTCCACCCGCCCCTCGCCCAGATCGGCCGGCGGCTCGGGATGAGACCCGTCCCGGATCTCGACCCCCAGGCAACCCATCTCGCAGACCGCGCCCACGAGAACATCGACGCAGTCAGACGGGAGCCGGAGGACCAGCTGGAGCCAGGAGCCCTCGCTCATTCGCGAAGACCGTGCACGTGGTCCCGGATGATCTCCGCCAGGTTGTCGAGCTGAAACGGCTTGGGCACGAAGGCGTCGGCCCCGAGCTCGGCGATGCGTATCCGGGTATCCCGGTCGACGCGCGCGGTCAGGATGATCACCGGCAGGTGGGCCGTCGCCTCGCCGGCCTTGAGCCGCGCGCAGACCTCGAAGCCGTCCATGTCCGGCATCATGATGTCGAGCAGCACGCAGTCGAAACGCCCCGTGGCGGCGGCCTCGATCCCCTTCTCGCCGCCCCAGACCGCATCCACCTCGATGCCCAGGGCGCCCAGCCCCTTGCGCACCAGGATGCGCGTCTCGGCGTCGTCCTCGATGAAAAGCACACGGCACATGACAAGCCACCTCACAGCGGAGCGTTCCGAGCCTTCCTCAATGCCCCTGTCCGTCCAGCGCGTCGAGCCGATCGCGCGGGCCGACGACGGCCAGCGTATACGCTTCGAGCGAGAGGTACTTGCGGGCCACCCGCTGGACGTCTTGCAAGCCGATCGCCAGGATCCGCTCGGCGTAGTGCAAGTGCTCGTCGTGTCCCAGGCCATACAGCTCGTTGAAGGCGAGTGCGGCGGCCCGCGCAGACGTCTTCTGCAGGGAGATGGCATGGGTGCCGACCAGGTAACGCTTTGCCCGCTCGAGCTCCTTGCGGGTGATCGGCTGCTCGACCAATCGGCGCAGCTGCAGCAGCACCTGGTCCCGGGCCTCGATGGCCTTCTCGGGCGCCACGCCGAGATAGACGGCCACGAAGCCCGGCTCGATCCCCTCGAGCGAGAAGCCGGTGACCGCATACGCCAGCGAGCGCTTCTCCCGCAGCTCGACGAACAGCCGGCCGCCCTGGCCCGTCAGGACCGCCATCAACACGTCCAGCGGGTAACGGTCCTGGCTCGAAAGCGTCGTCCCTGCAAAGCCGAGCACGAGGTGCGCCTGCTCGCGCGGGCGATGCTTGATGGCCGCCCGGACCGATTCCTGGCGCGGCTCCAGCGGGACTTCGGGCGGCCGGGACTCTTCGCTCCTCGCGGGGGCCGCGAACAGGGCGCGGACCTGCTCGACGGCGTGGTCCTTGTCCACGTCGCCCACGATCGACAGGACCATCTTGTCCGGCGTGCAGAAGCGCCGTGCGGCCTGCGCGAGCTGCTGCCGGCGAATGGAGGCCACGCTCCGCCGCGTGCCGAGCACGCTCAGGCGATAGGGGTGTCGGGTGTAGAGCGTGGCGGCGAAGAGGTCGAATGCGGCCGAGGACAGTTCGTCGTCCCGGCTGGTGATCTCCTCGAGGATCAGATCCCGCTCGCGCTCGATCTCCTTGTCCGGAAAGCCCGGGTGGCGCAGGCAGTCGGCGAAGAGGCTCAGGCCCTTGTCGAACGCACGGGCGGGCATCTCGGCCCGCAGCCCCACGCTGTTGCGCCCCGAGAATCCCCCCAGGCTACAGGCCATGGAGTCGAGCTCCCGGGCGATCTCCTCAGCGCTTCGCGATGTCGTGCCCCGGGTGAGCAGCGCGGCCAGGAAGTTGAACAGGCCGCTGCCCCGCTCGTCCTCGTATCGCGTCCCCCCCAGGAAGACGGCCCGCAGCGACACCAGCGCGTTGGTATGATCCTCCTGGACCAGCAAGACCGGTCCGGCGGGTATCTTCACCCGGTGGATTCCCGCGCCGCCGGTCTTCCCGCTCTCGACCGGCGCGGCGTCGGACGCCAGGGCGACACCTCGCTCCAGCGCGGACTGCAGGCGCTCTCGATCCACAGCCTCGGCCTGGTCTTCTGGAACCAGCGCGACCGCCGTCATCCGGCCAGGCAGAAGGTACTCGGCTGCGGCGGCCGACAGATCGCCCGACGTCAGCGCGGAGATGCGGCGCAGGTACGCCTCGCCGTACGCGGGATCCCCCATGAGCACCTGGTAGTAGCCGATGCGACGGGCGATCCCCTCCACGGTCTCGCGCTGGTAGAGCACGTCCGATTCGATCAGCGTCTTGACCTTGTCCAGCTCCGCTGCGCTCACCGGCACGTTCGCCAGCTGCGCCGCCTCGAAGCTGAGCTGGGTGGCCGCCTCGGCAAGCTTGTCCGTCGGGCAGGATGCGCCGATGACGAACAGCCCCGGATCCCTCGGGCTGTACGCGTATGCATACGCCTCGTTCACGAGGTTCTTGCCCCGCTTGAGATGGAGCGTCAAGCGCGAGCTCTCGCCCTGCCCGAGCAGCGTGGCCAGGACGTCCAGGGCCGGGACCGCGTCGCTCGCGGCTTGCGGGATGCGCCAGCCGACGCCCAGGTGCGCTTGCTGGATGGCGTCGAGCTCGATGCGCACCCGCATCTTGCGCTGTCCGGGCTCCGCGATCCTCGCCTTCTCCCGCGCCCGAGCGCGGCCGCCCGCAGCCGGAAAGAGCCCGCGGACCTTGCGCGCGATCCGCGCCGCGTCCACGTCGCCGACCACCACGAGCGTCATGTTCTCCGGCCGGTAGTTGCGCGTGAAGAACGCGCGCAGGGCCTTGCGATCCACCCCGCCGAGAGAATCCGGATCGCCCAGGATGGGCCGCCCGTAGCCGTGCTTCTTGAAGGCCGTGGAGAAGAGCAGCTCGCCCAGGTAGCGACCGGGAATGTCCCGGGAGCGGCTGATCTCCTCGAGGACGACCTTCTTCTCGCGCTCGAGGTCCTCGCTCGCGAAGCGCGGGTTCTGCACCGCGTCGGCCAGCACGTCCAGGCCGAGATCGACGAAGCGCGACGCCAGCACGAAGTAGTAGACGGTGTGGTCGTAGGACGTCCAGGCGTTGATCTCGCCACCCGCCGCCTCGATGGCCCGGGCGATCTCGCCCGCCGGCCGCCGCTCGGTCCCCTTGAAGAGCATGTGCTCGTGCAGGTGCGCCAGGCCCTGCTGGCCTTCGGTCTCGTCCGCCGAGCCGACGTCCACCCAGAGCTGCCCGGTCACGACCGGGGCGCTGCGCCGCTCGACGACCACCAGGGTCAAGCCACAGGAAAGCCGCACCCTGCGCGCGCTGCCCAGCTGCTCCAATTGTACCTCCTCGGGCCCTCGATCGCGCCCGGCGCCGGGGGCCTCCGCGTCCGCGAGCGGAGGCCGGCCGGCCGGTCGGATCGCGCCGGAAGGCGAGCAAGCGCCGAGTCCGCTCGCCGCGAGAAGCCAAAGCATCATCCGCAAGAAAGTCGAAATCCTCATTCACTCCCAGCTCGGCGAGTGGTCAATGTGCCACAGCCCGTCGACTGCTGTCAACGAGGTGACCCTGACCCCCTGACCCCTGACCGGCCCACCCGGAGAGTTGAGGATGGTGAGGGGGTTGACAGGATCCCCCTTTTTTTTTGTACGCTTTCCTCATAGACGCGACCCGAGGGCCGCTGCAAAGAGGGGTCTTTCATGAGGGAAAAGACGAGCTTCTTTC
>JAFGRB010000348.1 GCA_016935365.1 Deltaproteobacteria bacterium | reverse complement strand
GATCTGTGTCGCGCAACTCACTGATACATCAGGCAATTTTGAGTTGCAACCGGATCCTGACTCGGTAGCGCTGGGACACGGTTTCGTGATAACTTACACCCACTTACAGTTTTTCCCGTCGGAAAACACCTACATCACCCCACACACCCCATCCCACGCTTGCCGACCCCCTCCACCAGGTGCTAAGGTCTGCCCACCCGAACCCCCCCACCGGAGGTCGCCCATGCCCCAGAAGCCGCTCAAACCCCTGAGGCAAATCAAGCCCCTCAAGACCCTCAAACCCAAGCCCATCAAGGCCACCCCCCGCCCCCTCAAACCCGCAAAGCCCGATCCCTCCTCCGATCTCGCGAAGGAGACCGCCGAGATCCTCCGCCTCAAGGAGGAGATCGGCGAGCGCTTCTGGGACCTGGGCCAGTGCCTGCTCCGCGTCCACGACCGGGCGCTCTACACCCAGGCCGGCTTCGCGTCCTTCGAGCAGTACCTCGGCAAGAAAGGCGTCGACATCGGCCGCAGCACGGCCTACCGGCTCATGGACCTGGCGAAGAACTTCAGCCGCGAGCTCGCCCGCAAGCACGGACAGACCAAGCTGCTGGCCGCCATCGAGCTGGCCGCCGCCACCCCGGAGGTGGATCGCCCCGTGGACGTGCTCGCTTACCAGGTCGAGACCCGCAAGGACGGCAAGACCGTCGTCAAGCCCTTCGAGGACGCCACCAGCCGAGAGATCAAGATCGCTACCCAGCGCATCCAGCGCGTGAGCCAGAAGCCCCGCCCCTTGCCCGGGATCCAGACGAAGCCCGCCTGGCAGACAGAGGCCCTGCGATCGCTCCGCGCCGTCGCACCGAAGGCGAAGCTGGCCATCCGGACCGGAAAGGGTGATGATCCCCTTATGTCGATCGAGCTCGCGGACATCCCCCGCTCCAGGCTTCGCGAGGCGCTCGCACGGCTGGCGCGGGCCGTGCCCGGGGCATAGAGGAGAGAGCCATGCCGAGCTACCTGATCCGCTTCGAGCCCGAGGTCGGCCGCGCCTGCGGGGAAGACCTGGACCGGCTCGACGAGATGCTGGAGGGCGCCGGGATCGGCCACGTGGAAGGGACCTTCGACATGGCCGGGCTGGACTTCGTGGTCATGGTGGAGCTCAACTCCGAGTCGCTCCTGACCCGCCTCGAGTCCATGCTCGACGAGCTCGGGCTGGCCGGCAAGTGCTCGCTGGAGGAGCCCACGGAGGACGACGACGAGGACTGGGACGACGAGGACGACGAGGACGACGAGGACGACGAGGACTGGGACGACGAGGACGACGAGGACGACGAGGACTGGGACGACGAGGACGAGGACGAGGACGGGGGCCTGGACGAGGACGGGTGAGGGCAGCTTGACGAACGCGCGCGACGAGACAGACAGCCCCCGGACCACGGGGCCGCGGACGATACTCGACGGCGTCTACGAGTTCGACGTCGAGGGCAGGCTGACCTACGCGAACGACACCTGCCTCGGCATGTTCGGCTACCCCGAGGACGCGGCCCTCGCCGAGATCCACATCGCGGACTTGATCTCCACGGACGACCAGGAGCCGTCGCTCCGCGACATCAGCTCCATCCTCGCAGGCGAGACGCTGGTCGCCGAGAGGACCTTCTTCCGCCGGGACGGATCGCGCTTCCACGGCGAGATCCACGCGGGACCCCTGCTGCGGGACGGCGCCATCGTCGGCGTCCGGGGCGTGCTCCGGGACATCAGCCGCCGCAAGGAAGCCGAGGCCGCCCTGAGAGAGAGCGAGCAGCGCTTCAGGCAGATCTTCGAGCTCTCCCCGAACGCGGCCGCGCTGACGGAGGAGTCCTCGGGCGCGATCGTGGACGTCAACGCCAAGTTCGGAAAGGTCACCGGCTACAAAAAGGACGAGCTGATCGGGCAGAGCACGACCGAGGTGGGCTTCTACTCGCTCGAGGACCGGCGAGCCTTCCTCGAGCAGCTCGGCGAGAACGGCGAGGTCGACGGCTTGCCCATGGTCTTTCGCGACAGTCACGGCGCGAAGCTGCACACCCGCATGTTCGCCAAGCGCATGCGCATCGGCAAAAAGAACCTGGTCCTGACCATCTTCCACGACGACACGCCCCAGAAACGCCTCGAGGCGCAGTTCTTCCAGGCGCAGAAGATGGAGGCCATCGGCACGCTGGCGACCGGTATCGCCCACGACTTCAACAACCTGCTGATGGGCATCCAGGGCTTCGTCTCCCTGATGCTCTCCGAGGTCGACGCGCACAGCGTGCTGTTCTCGAGGCTCACGGAGATCGAGAAGCAGATCGGCAAGGGCGCCAACCTGACCCGCATGCTCCTGGGCTTCGCCCGGCGCGGCAGCCATGACACCAGCCCGATCGACCTGAACGCGCTGGTCGAGAACAACGTCGAGATGTTCGCGCGGGCCAAGAGGCAGCTCACGGTCCGGGAGAAGCTCCAGGACAATCTGTGGCCCGTGGAAGCGGACAGCGGCCAGATGGACCAGGTCCTGATCAATCTCTTCGTCAACGCCTGGCAGGCCATGCCCCACGGCGGCGAGCTGTCCATCGAGACCGGCAACCGGCTGCTGGACGCGGGCGAGGCGGCGCCGCACTCGGTCGAGCCCGGCAGATACGTGCGCATCCGGGTGCAGGACAGCGGCTGCGGCATGGACCGGACCACCCTGGAGAAGATCTTCGAGCCCTTCTTCACGACCAAGGAGCGCGGCGTGGGCACCGGCCTCGGGCTGGCGTCGGTCTACGGGATCGTCAAGCGGCACGGCGGGTTCATCACCGTCGACAGCGAGCCGGGCCGCGGCACGGTCTTCGACATCTTTCTGCCGGCCTGCCAGGAGCAGCCCCGGGGCCGCGAGGCCGAGGCCTTCCGCGTGCAGCGGGGCAGCGGCACCATCCTGCTCGTCGACGACGACGAGGTGGTCCGCGAGACCAGCACGGCCATGCTGGAGAAGCTCGGCTATCGGGTCCTGACGGCCGGCGGCGGGGCGCAGGCCATCGAGATCTACGAGCAGAGCGGCCCGGAGATCGACCTCGTGATCCTGGACCTCGTCATGCCCCACATCGACGGCCAGACGGTCTTCCGGCACATCGCCCGCATCGACGCGCGCCAGAAGGTCCTCTTCTCGACGGGCTGCAGCGTCGAGGACGAGATCGATCCGACGCTCGGCCACGAGGTGCTATACAAGCCCTACTCCATCCGGGATCTGTCTCGCACGCTCCAGTCGATGCTGGGCCCCGCTTCCCCGGCGCGTCGGGACGGGGAAGGGGACTGACCGGAAGCGGTCAAGCGACCGACCTCAATCCACAGCCCGATTGACACCTGTAACGTTACGGGTTACAATCGCGCTGTGATCAAGGGCTTCAAGCACAAGGGGCTCGAGAGGTTCTTTCTGAGAGGGAGCAAGGCGGGTATTCGGCCCGAGCATGCAGATCGGCTGCGCTTGATCCTCGCCAGGTTGCATGCCGCACGGGTACCTGATGACATGCGTCTTCCGGGTCTTCGATTGCATGCCCTCAAGGGTGAGCTGAAAGGCCACTGGGCTGTCGACGTGAGTGGGAGCTGGAGATTGGTTTTTCGTTTCGATGAAGCGGACGTGGCCGACGTTGATTACGTGGACTACCATTGACGAGCAGACGAGCAGACGAGAAGAGGTGTCGAATGACCATGAGAATGCACAACCCACCCCATCCGGGTGAGGTCATCCGGGAGCTCTGCCTGAAGCCGCTGGGCCTGAGCGTCACCGATGCGGCCAAGCACCTGGGAGTGAGCCGCAAGGCGCTGTCCGAGCTGCTCAACGGCCGGGCCAGGGTGAGCCCCGAGATGGCGATCCGGCTCTCGATCGCGTTCGACACGACGCCGGAGAGCTGGCTCTCCATGCAGATGGAGCACGATCTGTGGATGGCCGAGAAGAGCAGGTCGAAGCTGAAGGTCAAGAAGATCAAAGTGGCATAGGCCGCCTCTGCTACACGAAAAAAACCGGCACAGGAGATGTGATAGGATGGGGCGACGCGGGCGTGGACGCGGGAGAAGACGCCGGCGAGGACGCGGGCCAGGACGGGGGCGGCGACCAGGCGCGGACGAGGCCTGCACGCCGGTGGAGCTCGCGCTCGCGGCCAGGCCGGCCAGGATCATCGCGCTGGTGGACCAGTCCAGCTCCATGAGCGCCGCCCTGATCTGGGATCCGGGGCACAGCCGCTGGCAGGAGGCCGCGGCCGGCGTCGAGCACCTGGCGAACGAGGCCGCGAGCAGGGGCTTCGAGCTGGGCCTGGACGGATTTCCGGACGGCAGCCTGGATTACTTCGAGGATTGCCATGACGAGTGCTGCGCCGACCCGGCCTGCATGATGTCCCAGTACGCGCGCTGCACGGCGCTATCCATACGCTGCGACCGCAACTGCACGGTCGACCTGCCCCCGATCATACCGCTGGCGGAAGCGGACGTCTCCGGGCCGCAGATGATCGACTACATGAGCCTCGCCTACCTGCCCGGGATCTACACCCACACGCCGCTGGTCGAGCAGCTCGGCTACTACCTCGAGGACCGCTCGGCCGAGATGCCCGGCTTCTACGCCGGCGACGGCCGCAGCTTCCTGGTGCTGATCACCGACGGCGAGGACAGCTGCTTCGACACCAGCGAGACGCCGGACATCCCGGCCATCGTGGCCGAGCTGGCCCGGCTGGCCAGCGCGCTGGTCGATACCCGGGGCATCCGGCTGGTCCCGATCGGCATCGGGGAGAACACGGGCAACATGGCCGACGAGCTCGACGCCATCGCCGCCCACGGCGGCACGGGCTACACGAGCTTCTTCCCGGTGGACCAGGACGGGCAGCTCGAGGCCGTCCTGTCGGTCATCGCGGAGTCGTTCACGAGCTGCGTCTTCGACGCCGACCCGCCGGACGGCATCGCCGATCCGGAAACGGTCCGCATCGAGCTCGGCGGGGTCGAGCAGGCCTTCGATCCCGGCTGCGCCGACGGCTGGCGCTGGGCCGCGGACAGCACGCCCGAGGCCCCCCGGATCGAGCTCTGCGGGGCCGCCTGCCAGGCGGTCAAGGGCGGCCAGGTCGAGCTCTCCGGCCGCTCGGGCTGCTGAGGCGAGCCGCCCGTGCGGAGGTGAGGCGTGCGCGCTTCGACCAGGCTGTCGCTCCTCATCGCGGGCGTCCTCGCGGCGGCCTGCGGCATCGCGGCCGCCGGGTACGCGTACTCGCTCACCGCGGCGTCCAGCGTGGCGGTCTCCCTGTTCTTCCACGTCGCGCTGTGCAAGTCGAATAATCAACCTCGCCCAGAGGTCGAGGTATTCGGAAGCCCCCTCCAAAGGGGGCTTACACGCTTGGAAGGCCCCGTTGGGGCCGCCACTCTCAGTCGTCGAGATCCAGG
>JAFGRB010000347.1 GCA_016935365.1 Deltaproteobacteria bacterium | reverse complement strand
TTCGCCCGACCTCCCCCGTCAAGGGGGAGGTGGATTTTCCAATGTGCACAGAGTGTTATCCGTCCCTCCCCTGGCGGGAGGGACCGGTCGAAGGCCGAGGGAGGGGGACGCGTAGCTTGGTCAATCATCGTGATTGCGTGCCATTTCCCGGCCAAATCATGGGGTATTTTCTTTTCCTGACTTGCGCAAACCCGCACTGCAAGCGAACTTGCGAACAACGCGGATTGCTCTGGATGGAATCCTGGAATCAGCGGGCGCGGGCCCTGGCCTGGTCGAGGAAGCTCTCGAGGCGATCGTCGCCGGGCTTCTTCTCGAGCGCCGCGTGGAAGGCCTTGGCGGCCTGTGCGTAGTCGCCGGCCTTGAAGAGCACGATGCCGCGGGCTTCCAGGGCCGGGTAGCCCGGATCGTGCTTGGCGAGGTAGGCCACGGCCCGCAATCTCCGGGGCAGGTCGGCTGTCTTGGAGCGCTCGGCCACCCAGATCTCGTACCACTTGCGCTCGTAGTCGTCGAGCAGGCGCAGCTGCACCTCGGTGACCTCCGGAAAGACGTTGGCCCAGCGCATCTTGAAGGCCAGCCGGACGAAGAAGCGGCTGTCCGCGTCCAGCTCGAAGCCGGACCCCTTCTGCCGCGCCATGTCGTTGGCCGCGGCCAGCACCAGGAAGTCGCCGCCGATGGAGGCGAACGCGGAGAAGGGCTCGGCGATACCGGCCGGCGGCTCCCCGCCCGTGAACAGGGGCGTCGCCGAGCCCTCCACGCCCTGCGATGCCTCGGCGAGCGCCTGGAGGCGGTGCTCGAATCTCTCGAGCAGGAACAGGCCCAGGCGCGAGATGGCCTCGTAGCCGAAGTCGGTCAGACAGCGCTGGCCCGCCAGGCGCAGGTTCTCGAGGGCCTCCTGCATCTGCTCGGGCTTGTGGCCGCGGTCGACCGTGAGCGCGTTGACCTTGTAGAAGGCCCCGGCAAGTCTCGCGATCTCGCCCTTGGGCTCGTAGCCGTCGATCCGCTCTGCGTCGCGATGGATCGTCTCGGTCACCTGGGTGGCGTCCGGAGCGCGCGGGGGGAACTCGACCGGATAGGTCTTGCTCTCGCATGCCCTGCAGCCCGCCAGCAGCAATCCGGTCAGCGTGATGCACAGGCCGGCCAGGCACGAGTTGCGCACCCGCTTCATCGGTCTGCCTTCCTTTCCGTCGCCGGCTCCAGGCCGAGGGGTATCGGCAGCTCCCAGCGCGGCTCGAGATCGTCGTCCTCGATCGGATCGACGAGCAGCTGGGGCGGCAGGGGCTCGCCGGGCCGGGTGGCCATCCAGAGCACGCTCCCCAGACCGGCGGCGCGATCGGGCGCCGAGAAGTCCATCCGCTCGGATTCCAGCGCGCCCGGCGTGTGGTAGGCGTTTTCCTGATAGGGGATCTCCATCTCGCGCACGTCGTAGGGCGTGAAGTCCGGCTGGCTGGTGAAGCAGTCGTAGACCGGGGACGACGTCTCGTCCAGCAGGTTCAGCGCCGGCATGCCCAGGATGAGGCCGTAGGTCCGGATGAGGCTGGAGAAGCCGTAGTGGACCGACGAGGTGATGCCCTTGCGCGTGTACGGCGAGACGAGCAGGGCGATCGTGCGGTGGTTGTCCACGTGATCCGCGCCGCCTTGCGGATCGTCCTCGGTGATGATGACCAGGGTCTCCGGCCAGTGCTCGCTGTGGCTGAGCCGGTCGATGAGCAGGCCGGTGGCGTAGTCGTTCTCGGCCACCATCCACTGCGGGGTGGGCACGCCGGCCCGGCTGCCGTAGGTGTGATCGTTGAGCAGCGACAGAAAGACGAAGGCCGGGAAGATGCCCGCCTCGACCTCCTCCCAGAACATATCGACCCGCTCGACGTCGGGGCGCAGGTACTGGAACTCGAGCAGGTCGATCATGTAGTCCATGTTGACGTGCTCGCCGAAGCGCTCGTACTCGCTCGCCAGCCCGACCGGCTCGCCGTAGTCGCGAAAGTCGATCCCCGCGCCTTCCAGCGCGTGCCACAGGAAGCCGCCCGCCGGGTAGTCGGGCTGCTGGGCGCCGGTCGACGGGATGCGGGTCTTGTCCCGGTACCCGGCGTGCCAGACCTTCTCCGAGTAGTCGTTGATGGTCGCGGTCACGTTCCAGTAGTGGCCCTGGACCGAGACCTCGATCTCGGCATGAAAGTTGTCCAGGTTGCAGAACTCGCGGGCCAGGGCGTGCAGGTTGGGCGTGTTGTGCTCGCCGAACATGGTCAGCGAGGGATCGCCGTCCGTGTGTTCGAGATCGCCCAGGTTCTCGTCGTAGGTCTTGTTCTCGCGCAGCACGAAGACCACGTGCTTGATGGGCGAGGGCTCGCCCAGCGCGCGGGGCAAGGGGAAGGACTTGCCGAGGCAGCGGTCCGGGAAGAAGCCCAGCGGGGCGGTGTTGTTGTCGTGGACCTGCTGCGCCCCGGCGCGGAGCTCCGCGTCCGAGGGGACGGGGGTGATCGAGAGCGTGCCGTGCATCTTGCTCGCCACGTAGACGTGCTCGACGTTCGGGCCCGAGCCCACGCCCTTGCCGTTGAGCACGTAGAGCGTATCGCCGCCGGGCCCGAGCGCCACGCCGGTGGGGTACCAGGCGCTCGGCACGCTGCCCAGCCGCCGCCCGTCGGCGAGCGAGAGCGCGTCGACGCTGTTCTTCTGGGCGCAGGCCACGTAGAGGCGCTGCCGGGCCTCGTCCAGGCACAGGGCCACCGGGCTCTGCCCCACGGGCTCAGCAGGCTCGCGCACCGGCCAGCTCGCCGCGAGCTCGTCGGTGCGCGTGTCGATCACGTCCACCCGGTCGGAGTCCGAGCAGGCCACGAAGAGCCGCCCGTCGCTCGCCAGCACGAGGTCCTCGGGGTTCTTGCCCACGTCGATCCGCGCGAGCACGGCGCCGTCCTCTGCGTCCAGGACCACGACCTGCCCGGGGTCGCCGATGAAGATCCGCGCCCAGAGCGAGACGTAGAGCTTGCGGCCGTCGGCCGATCGCTCGATGTCGTAGGGCATCTTGCCCACGTCGGTCCGGAAGCGCTCCTCGCCGGTCTCGAGGTCCACGGCCGCGATATCGCCCGCCAGGTGGGCAGCGACGTAGAGCAGGCCCCGCTGCTCGTCCAGCAGCAGACCGCCCGGGTAGCCCTCGACCGGGAGCTCGGAGGCGAGCACGAGCTGTGGCGGATCGGGCTGGAAGTCGAAGACCTCCACCCGGTCGTTCGCCCCGCCCGCGGCGTAGATCCGGCTGCCGTCCGAGCTCAGCGCCAGGCCGTAGAACAGCGCCTGCGGGCTCTGGCGCTCGACGGTCTGCAGCCGCTCGGCCCGCGCGCAGTCGACCAGGCTCAGGCTCTGGATCTTGTTGCCCGTGCCCCAGCCGTTGTCGGTCGTCAGCACCAGCGGTCGGTCGGGCCAGGCGACGAGGTTGGTGGGCAGCGAACCGAGGTGGACCTGGCGGCCCGGCGGCGTGATCCGCCGGCCGCCCGGGATGACCGCCGTCGTCTCGTCCACGGCTCCGGCCGGATGGCGGGCCGCGGCGTTCGAGCGCATCTCGCAGCCGGCGATCGTCGTGAACTGCCAGCGCTGCGCCCGCTCCCAGGGCCGCCCCTGGAGGTCGCGCAGCCCGCCCGCGTCGAGCTCGACCGCGTAGCGGCGGCCGGCGAGCAGGAAGAATTGCGGCGTGAAGACGAGCGGCCCGCCGCCCTCGCCCAGCGAGACCTCGCCCGGGAGGGGCTGGTCGTCGAGCAGCAGCCTGAGCGGCGCGTCCGAGCTGATCTCGACCGGGCGGTCGAAGGCGAGCTCGACCCGCACATCCAGCGCCACGCCATCGGCCCCGTCGGGCGGGTAGACCGAGAGCAGGGAGAGCTCGGAGCTCGTGCTGCAGCCCAGGACGAGGAACAATACGCACAGCCGCCGCATGCGTCCTCCGCAGTCTCCATGAAAGCACACTCGGCGTAGCCGGATCAATTCGATTCGTGGGTCCCAGACAAGGCGGGACATCTTCTCCGTCGCAAGGTTCTCCGCTGCGAAGCAGCGGGGGGATAAAGCCTGGGCTTCAGCCCCAGGTTAGAGAAGGCAAAAAAAGGCGCCTCTCGATTTCCCGTAATGTAGCGGGTTCGCGCTGATTGCCTCGTCTGTATGCGCCTGTCGAGGCACTCCGCGCCTCACACAGTCAGAGTGAATTATCTGGTCCTCTCGATCTCCGCAACCGATGTCCGATGGGTC
>JAFGRB010000346.1 GCA_016935365.1 Deltaproteobacteria bacterium | reverse complement strand
GGACCTGTGCCGGGCGGCGAGGGGGGCGCGCGGCGCCCCCCTCCATATCAGGGGAGGGCTTTATGCCCTCCCGCAGACGCGACATTGGCCTGATCGACGTGCCGACTGCAAAGAACGGGCGGGCGGCTCAGGGCGCGGGGCGGCGTTCGGCGGGGGATGAACCCCCGCCCTGCATTTCATCTCCAAGGTTCGCCGATGTGTATACGGCTCAGGGCTGAAGCCCCAGGCTTTATCCCCCCGCTGCTTCGCAGCGAAGAACGGAGGCGGAGAAGACAGCCCACTAGCGCAAGCCAGATCCAGACGAGCGAGCCCGCCCCGGCGCTGCCGCAGCCGCAGCCGTCGCCCGGGTCCTGCGGGTCCTGGCCCCCGTCGGACGGCAAGCCTCCGTCGGGCCAGCCGCCCACCGGCATGTGATCGCGCGCCTGGGGCGAGATGCGCGTTGCGCCCGAGGCCGCCGACTCGAAGGAGCGGCCCATCCACCAGGCGGCCAGCAGGTCGCCGCCGGGATTGAGCCGGCGGCCGCCGCCGCCGTTGACCGCGAAGGGGTTGGAGCGGGCGTTGAAGTTCGACGGCGGCCGGATGCGCGGGTGCAGGGCCTCGCTGGCCATCTCGCCGTCCCGCTCGCCGATGCCCACCAGATGCAGCACCGTCTGCCCGTCGATGGCCAGGCACTCCCTGGCCTCGAGCTCCTGCGCGTCGCAGTTCGTGACCTCGTCGTTGAAGTAGGGGCCGAGGGCGAAGCCCTCGAGCAGGTCCGCGGCCTCGTCGGCCAGGGACTGGCCGGGAGCGCTCTCGGTCATGCTCAGGTAGACCAGGTGCCACAAGGGCTGCTTGGCCTTCGAGGCCGCGTAGTCCGGCTCGCTCTCCGGCGCCCACCAGCTCTGCTCGAGGAAGCGCAGCAGCGGCGCGCGCACCTCCGGATCCTTCTCGGTGTAGAGCGCGAGCCACAGGGCCACGGCCGTCATGTCGGGGTCGTCCCAGTGGGTGCCCCGGCCCATGTAGATGTAGTCGATCGCGCCCTCGGAGCGAAAGAGCAGGTCCAGGTACTCCCGCTCGTGCATCAGCTCGTCGTAGACGTAGCGCTCGATCTCCTCGTCGCCGGTGATATGGAACAGGCCCTTCATCACCCCCACGGCCATGATCACGTTGAAGCGGTTGAAGCTGGCCGAGTCCTCGGGGAAGTAGAACTTCTCGAAGGACTTGGGATTCAGGTCGTGGTACATGGTGGGCCGGCCGTCGGCGTCCATGATGATCAGATCGTACTCTCCCTCGCCCAGCGGATCGCCGTCGATGTCCTGAAGAAGCGAGATGTCGCGCCGGGTCATGAGCATGCGCGCCACCCCGAGCGCGTCCTCGCGCATCCGCGCCACATGCTGCGGATCGATGTCCGGATCGCCGGCCATGGCATCGTGCAGCACCACCATGCCGAAGACCTGGCCCACCATCTGGTCCTTGGAGCACGAGTCTTCCCAGATCCAGGTCCCCTCGGGCAGCTCGCCGCCCGAGTTGTCAGCCCGCCAGGAGCCGTTGGTCTTGGGCAGGGGAAAGGGATCGCCGTGCTCGTCGAAGAGCGGCAGCGTCTCCGGCGCAGAGCCCGGAAGCGGCGGCGCGCCCGGATCCTCGGGCACGAGCCGCCGGATGCCCCGGGCCACCACCCCGTCTGCGCCTGCGATGCGGTAGAACACGTGCCAGCTCTCGGCCGCCCGCACCAGGCGCTGCCTGGCGAGGGCCAGCCTGTCCGCGGACGCGCCCTCCCGCTTCAGGGCCTGATACTCGAAGGCCAGGCCGGCCAGGGCCACGCCGCCGAAGAAGCCCAGGTCTCCGAACTCGCCGTACGAGGCCAGGAAGCTGTACGGGTGCTGCCCCAGGACCGCCTCCACGTCGTCGCTCTCGTCCTGGGCCAGAAACGTCTCGACCAGCGAGCGGGCCTGATCGTCCGGGTAGTGGGCATCGAGCGACAGGCCGAAGGGCCGGGCGTTGAAGAGGTAGAACTGGCGCGCGTGCCGGGCCATCTGGCTCTCGAGCGCGGGATATCGGCCGGTGGGAAAGATGGGCTCGGCCGCGGCCGTCGGGGAGAATGCCGCAACGCTCCAGCCGAGGAGGATCAGCCAAAGGCGCTCTGCTCTCATCGCACCACCTCTCAGACGGAATGCACCTCTCGAGCCTAGCATCATGCGCCCCCGAAGGCTCCCCGAAAAGGTCCTGGCAGCCTCGCTCGCGTGTTAGACTCGTGCCCCATGCAGACACTCCGGCAAAGCGGGCGAGCCCTGTGCTGCGCTTTGTCACTGGCCGTGCTCTGGGCAGCCGGCTGCTCGAGCGGCCGCATCGCGACTGCGGACGCGGGGCAAGACAGCGGAGCGCTGGACGCAGACGCGGGACTTTCCGGAGATCGGTCCGCGGACGGCAGGGACGGCGACGGGCCCCGGGCAGACGGCGACGCGCAGGTGGGCGACCCGGGAGCTGATCCCGGCCAGCCGCCCGACGCCTGCCCGCCGCTCGGCCCGCCCGAGCCGCCGATCGTCACCGTAAGCCCGGGCCAGGCCGCCGAGCTGCGCGCCATCGTCTCGCAGGCGCAAGCGCAGACCACAATCCTGCTCGAGGACGGCCTCTACCCGATGGACGGCGGGGACACCCAGAGCCGGCTGTCCTTCGAGGTGCCGGACGTGACTTTGCGCTCGGCCTCCGGGCAGCCCGAGGCGGTCGTGCTCGACGGCGGCTACGTCACCGGCGAGCTGGTCAGCATCGCCGCCTCCCGCATCACCATCGCGGAGCTCACCCTGCAGCGTGCCTACTACCATCCCATTCACATTTGCGGCGGCTCCGGCGACATCGACAGCGTGCGCATCTACCGGGTCCGGGTGATCGATCCGGCCGAGCAGGCCATCAAGATCAACCCGTCCTACGCGGACACCTACGCCGACAGGGGCACGGTCGCCTGCTGCACGATCGAATTGACCGAGGCCGGCCGGGCCCAGGTGCGCAACAGCTGCTACACCGGCGGCGTCGACGCTCACCAGGCCTGGGGCTGGGAGGTTCGATCGAACACGATCTCCGGCTTCTGGTGCCCGCAGGGTCTCAGCGAGCACGGGATCCACTTCTGGAACGGCTGCCGGGACACGCTCGTCGAGCGCAACACGATCGTCGACTGCGCCCGGGGCATCGGCTTCGGCCTCGGGGAGAGCGGCAACGGCGAGATGCGCGCCTACCCGGACGACCCCTACCCGGGCGTCGGCTACATCGGCCACTACGACGGCGTCATCCGCAACAACTTCATCGCCGCGAGCTCGGCCGACCTGTTTGCGAGCGACTACGGCTTCGACGCGGGCATCTCCCTGGACCAGGCCCGCGGCAGCCGGGTGCTGCACAACACCGTGGCCTCCAGCCAGCCGCCTTTCTCCTCGATCGAGTGGCGCTTCGACCACACGGCCGTCGAGCTCGGCAACAACCTGGTCACCCACATGCTGCGCGACCGGGGCGGGCAGGCCGAGCTGGCCGGCAACGTACAGGACGCAGCCATCGGCTGCTTTGCCGACCTGGCCCGCGGCGATCTCCACCTGCTGGCGGGCTGCGATGCCGAGGACGCGGGCGCTCGGCTCGAGCCAGGCGCCTGCGACGAGGACATCGATGGCCAGCTGCGCGATGCGCGCCCCGACGTGGGTGCGGACGAGCGGGGCGATTGAGCTCGGGCGCAACGGTGTCCCGTCACTCGTCCATCGGCACGAAGAGGATCTCCACATACGCCAGGTCCGCCTCGATGGTCATGGCCCGCTCGTCCCAGGGCCGCCTGTCGGCCGAGCAGAACACGAGCACCTGCTCTGCTGGCCGCAGGCCGGATATCTCAAACCGGCCCTGGATGTCTGCCTGCACGCCACCGCCCGTGCCGGACGGCAGGCTGTAGCAGGCCACCTCGGCCATGGGCACCGGTGAGCCGTCCGCCAGGTGGACCCGCCCGCTGAGGCTGCGGCCTGGCTGCAGCTCGAGCACGATCTCCGGCGCATCGGTGCCCTCTTGCCGGGGCTGCACGCGCCGGCTCGCCCAGCGCTCTCCGTCCCAGGCGGTCACGATGGCCTCGGTCGGCCCGCACTCGAGCGTGAACCGTCCGTCCGGTCCGGTGGTGGTCCTGTGGATCGTGCTGCTGCCGTTGTCGTTCTGGCTCGAGGCGTGCACCGACACGCCCGACTGGGGCCCGGTCGGACCGATCACCAGCCCCCGCAGCAAAGACACGCGATCGAGCTGGAAGACGAGCTCGACCTCCTCCCGGCCCTCCGGGACGGGCAGCACCAGCCCGTGGTGGCCCACGGCGTCGCCGACGACATCGAAGCCGGCGTCGGGCAGCCAGAGCTCGAAGCGCCCGTCGGCGCCGACGGGCACCGCCAGCGACTCCCGGAACGACCGGATGTTCGCCATGTCCCTCCGCCTGACGGTGACGCTCGAGAGGGCCAGCGGCGTGCCTTCCCGGTCGGTGAGCATACCGGTGACGTGGATCCCGGCCCGCGCCAGGTCCACGTCCGCGGAGAGCCGCTCACCGTCGTTCTGGCAGGCGACCCAGACGCCCCTGGAAAAGGCCCCCTCCAGGATCACCGAGATCCAGTAGCTGCCGCCGGGGAGCGGCTCGATCGCGAATCGACCGCCTGTATCGGTCTGGACCTGTCCGCCGACCGGGCCCTTCCCGCCGCCGGAGGTCGAGAAGACGCGGACCGGCACATCGGCCAGCGGCTCGCCTTCCAGCCGAACCCGGCCTTCGAGGGAGCAGCGCACGTGCGGCTCGTCCTCCTCGGCGCCGTCCACCGAGCCCCCGTCCTGGCCCGCCGGGCCCAGCCAGAAGCCCGTCTCCGGCGACGCATCCACTCCATCTTCACCTTCTTCACTCTCTTCCTCGTCGCCTCGACCGGCAGCCTCTTCCGCTCCTCGACCGGCAGCGGCCGGGCCGGCCGCAACTCGCTCGCCTGCGATGCCTGCCCCTTGCGCAGGCCGCGGCCCGCGGGGTGCAGCTCGCTCGACCGCCTCGGCCCCGATCGATCCGCCCTTTCCGCGCCCGCCGCCGTCTACAGAGCGGAGCGCGATCAGCGAGGCGGCGATGAGCACCAGCGACAAACCGAGCCCCAAGAGCAGCTTGCTCTGCCTGCCTTGCACGGCCTCTCCCAGGCGACGAGCGTACACCCTGCAGGCGATCCGGCCAAGCGGGTGATCCGATCACGCGATGCGGTCATTGCCTATCGGCATTCCGGCCTGCTAGTCCTAAAACAAGCGCGGCTTCACAAACCGCGATTGTTTTCAGGGCTAGCCGCCCGAAGGGCGGTCGTTTTGGGGTGAAGCTGCTGGAATTGATTTCCAGCAGCGAGGGGGCTTTGCGAAAGCCCCACTAAGAGTTACCAAGCCCTAAAACAAGTGCAATGCACTTGTTTTGGGACTAGTCTCTGCTCAGCAGTCTGGACATGACCTATCGCAAGCGGACGCCCGATGGTCTTCTCTTCCCACCTCTTTCTGTTCGTCTTCTTGCCGGCCGCCCTGGCGTTCTACTTCGGCGTTCCCCGGCGGGTCAAGCACCTGATGCTGACCTTGCTGTCCTACGCCTTCTACGGCTGGGCCAACCCGCTCTTCGTTCTACTGATGCTCATCTCGACCGTGATCGACTACCTGGCCGGCCTGACCATCGCCGGCGCCTGGAGGCAGCCCGGGTCCATCCAGGCGCTCGCGCCGGGCGCGCGCAGCCGCACCCAGAAGGCGGCCTTGCTGGCCTCGATCCTGTCCAACCTGAGCCTGCTCGGCTTCTTCAAGTACTTCAACTTCGGGGTGGAGAGCTACGACGCCCTGGTCCAGGCCCTCGGCTGGGAGGCCGCCCGGCTGGACATCTGGATACGCATCACCCTGCCGGTGGGCATCAGCTTCTACACCCTGCAGTCCATGAGCTACTCCATCGACGTCTACCGGGGCCATGCCCGCGCGGTGCGCTCCTTCGTCGACTTCGCCTGCTTCGTGTCCATGTTCCCCCAGCTCGTGGCCGGGCCGATCGTGCGTTTCCAGGAGGTGAGCGAGCAGCTCGCCGAGCGCAGCCACAGCCTGGAGAAGTTCAGCCGCGGCGCGGCCTTCATCTGCCTGGGCATGGCCAAGAAGATCCTGCTCGCCAACACCTGCGGCAAGATCGCCGACACGGTCTTCGACGCCGGCGCGGTGGGGGCCGCAGACGCCTGGACCGGGGCCACGGCCTGCACCCTGCAGTACTACTTCGACTTCTCAGGCTACTCCGACATGGCCATCGGGCTGGGCCTCATGCTGGGCTTCACCTTCCCGAAGAACTTCGACTCCCCGCTCATCGCCCAGTCCTTCACCGAGTACTGGCGCCGCAACCACTTGAGCCTGTCGACCTTTCTGCGCGACTACCTCTACATCCCGATGGGCGGAAGCCGCTGCAGCCCGGCGCGCACGAGCGCCAATCTGTGGACGGTCATGCTCGTCGGAGGGCTGTGGCACGGTGCGGCCTGGCACTTCGTGATCTGGGGCGCCCTGCACGGGCTGATGCTGAGCATCGAGCGCCTGCTGGGAAGGCGCACGCTCTACAGCGGCCTGCCAAGGGTCGTGCGCATCGGCTCGACCTTCGCGCTGCTGGTGTTCACCTTCGTGGCGTTCAGGGCCAACAGCTTCGCACACCTGGGACAGTTCTGGGCGTCCATGCTCGGATTCGGCTCGGCGCAGGCCGGTGCCGTCTTGCTGGGCGGGCTGATCTACGGCCGCTTCTATTTGGGCTGGCTGCTGATCTCGCTGGGGGTGGCCTTCTTCGGCGTGCAGACCTGGGACTTCACCCGGCACATCACCTGGCCCCGCGCCGGGCTGATGCTCGGCGCCTTTGCCGCCTCGGTGCTCCTGCTCATGACCCAGGCATACAACCCATTCCTCTACTTCATGTTCTGAGAAGGGGGGGCTCGAGCTGAAGCAAGCGGGCGAAAAGAAGGCCTTCCCCTCCTACTCGCTGCAGGAGCGGGCCTCGGTGGCCGATCGCGAGATCGGCCACACCCGCATCGCCGCTGGACCCAAGCTGGCCCTATGCCTGGGTTTCTTGCTGATCGTCTTCGGCGTGCCCGCGATCCAGCTCGTGTTCGAGATGCGCCAGGGCCAGCTGCCCCCCTCCTTGCAGCTGGCCTCCGACGCGGCCCAGGCCGCGGCCATCTGGATGCTGGCCGAGCCGCCTGACAGCGTCTCCCACCCGGACTTCTCGGCCGAGGCCCTGGCCGCAGACGGCTTCGTCGACCGGCTCTTCAAGGCCAACCGTTTCATGCTGCGTGCCATGGACGCCTACGAGAAGGATCTCGGCGACACCTCCCTGCTGACCGGGGCCTTGCTGCCGCTGAGCCAGAGGATCCAGACCGAGCTGTTCGCGGTCGGCAACGAGAAGACCCTGGTGGGCGACGACGGCTGGCTGTTCTACTTCGAGAGCATCGGCCACCTGAGCGGTCCGGGCTTTCTCCAGCCCGAGCAGCTGACCCTCCGTCGCCAGAGCGGCTCCGAGTGGCAGGTGCCGCCCCAGCCGGACCCGGTGCCCGCCATCTTGCACTTCCAGCTCGCCCTGGCCCGGCGTGGGATCCGCCTGGTGCTCGTGCCCATACCCAACAAGCCGTCCCTGTACCCGGACCGCGTCGTCCGCACGGCCGACGCCTGCCGAGATGGCGTCCTCCGCAACCCGGACACCGCGCAGATGCTCGCCGAGCTCGCCGATCCGCGCATTTTCATAGACGGGCGCCTGGCCGACTATCGCCGGGTGGTGCGGGACCCGGCCTTCGCGGCCCTGGCGCCCCTGATCGAGGAGATCGCGCGCGGGCGCGCGCTGCTGCAGTCCATGCCGGCCCTGGTCTACGATCCGAGCGAGGACCTGCTGCGGGCGCGTTGCCGGGAGAGCACGCCCGTCTATCTCCGGGCCGATCTGCACTGGCACCCGAGAGCGGCCGAGATCACCGCCGGGGGACTGGCCGCATTCGTCACCCGGCACGTCGAGCTCGCGCCCTCCGAGGCCGCACCCACCCGGCTGCGCACGCTCCGCACGAGCGCCATCGGCGACATCGCCCGCATGCTCGAGCTGCCGCCGAGCTCTGCCGAGGCCTTCCGCGAGGAGGTCAGCCTGAAGCAGGTGCTGCAGGGCGACGCCCTGTGGCGTCCAAATCCGACTGCCCAGGTCCTGCTGCTGGGCGACAGCTTCACCAACATGTTCTCGGTCCAGGCCATGGGCTGGGGCGAGGCTGCCGGTCTGGCCGAGCATCTGGGCCACGCTCTCGGCAGACAGGTCGACATGATCGCGCGCAACGACAACGGGGCCTTCAACTCCCGCGCGGCGCTGGCGCGCGAGCTGGCCCGCGGCCGGGACCGGCTGGCCGGCAAGCGGGTGGTGATATGGCAGTTCGGCGCCCACGAGCTGTCCTACGGGGACTGGCGCATGATCCCCATGGATCTGGCCGCTCCGCGTCCCTCGCGCCTGTGGACGCCGGGTCCCGGTGAGCGCATCCAGGCCCGGGGCACGGTGGCGGCCATCAGCCACACCCCCCGGCCCATGACGGTGCCCTACAAGGATCACATCTGCGCCGTGCACCTGGTCGACCTGGAGGCGGTCGGGCCGGGCAAGCTCCCGGCCGAGGCCACGGTGGCCTACATGTTCTCCATGCGGGACAACCGCTGGACCCGGGTGGCGCGCCTGCGCCTGGGCCAGCGCGTGCGGGTGCGCCTGAGCGAGTGGGACGCGGAGCGCCTCGGCAGGCTGAACCGATCCGACCTGGACGCCTTCGAGCTCGAGGAGCACAGCTTCGGCGAGCTTCAGCCCGAGACGCTCGAGACCCAGGTCGTGGGGCTCGCATCCGCCCAGGCCCGGGCGGGCGTGCCCGAGCTGGCCGCTTTTACGCTGCTGGCCCTGCTCCTGGCCGGCATCCTGGGTCTCATCCACCGGCAGGAGCAGCGCCGCGTCCGTTGAGGTGACCTGCATGCGCCCATGCGAGCTCCTGACCCTCGGCCTGCTCATCTGCTCGGGCCACGTCCGGGCAGCCGACGAGAAGCCCCGGCTGGATCGGGCCGTCGAGCTGCTGCGCCAGACCTGCAAGCGCAAGGCCCGGGGGGTGAGCCTGTGGTCGGTGGCCGGCAAAGACGGCTGGCTGTTCATGGACGACGAGCTCGTGCACGTGGCCGCCGGGCCCTTCTGGGGCGAGCACGCCCGCAAGGCCTCCCGGGTCCAGCGGTCCGACGAGCGCGATCCGCTCCCGGCCATCCTGGACTACCGCGACAGGCTGGCTGCGCGCGGCATCGAGCTGCTCCTCGTGCCCATCCCACCCAAGGCCATCGTCTATGCCGACAAGCTCATGGACGTTACCGACATCCCCCTGAGGCCCGACGGAAGCCTGCCGCGTCTGGATCCGGCCCACCAGGCCTTCTACGCCCTGCTGCGCAGCAAGGGCGTGGAGGTGCTCGATCCCACCGAGCTCTTCCTGGCCCACCGGCGCGAGGGCGACACCTACTGCAAGCAGGATCACCACTACTCCGGCCTCGGCGTCTCCCTTCTCGCCACCCGGCTGGCCGAGCGGATCAAGGCCAGGCCCTGGTATCGGGCCTTGCCCGAGTCGGCCCGCTCGGCGCGCTATCTCCACGAGCGGCGCCGGGTGCAGATCTCGGGCGATCTCTGGCAGACCTTCCGGCTCAAGACCAGGGAGGTCCCCGAGCGCGAGGTACTCGAGCTCCACTTCGTGGGCACCCGGGCTGCCGACGGCAGCCTCAGCCCGGTGCCCACCGACGCGCACAGCCCGGTGCTGGTATTCGGCGGCAGCCACGCTCTCATCTTCCACGCGGGCGGCGACATGCAGGCCCGGGGCGCGGGCCTGCCCGACGCCCTGGCCCTTCTGCTGGGCTTTGCCGTGGACCTGGTGGCCACCCGCGGGGACATGGTGCACAACCCGCGCATCTCCATCTATCGACGGGCCCGAAAGCGCCCGGAGACCATCCGGTGCAAGAAGATCTTCATCTGGGTCTTCGCGGCCCGCGGCTTCACCGAGCATCGCTGGAGCCGGCGCATTCCCCTGATGCCCGCGAGCGCAGCTCCTGCCGAGAGCTCGCCCTGACGGCCCGCCTCGGGCTCGGGGACCGCACAGCCCGTCGGCCTGATTGCAGGTGGGCTCCAGCAGGCCCTGGCCGACCTGGAGCACTTCCGGAGCACCGGCGAGGCGCCCCGGGGCCAGCCCGCAGAGCCGGGCCAGGACATCTACCACTACCGGGACATCACCATCCGGCTCTGGGACATGGGCGCGCAGCGTACGCTGGACGTCCGCTTCCCGCTCGCGCCCGACGACGAGATCCACGATCCGCTCGATGCCGTGGTCTACTGGACCAACCACCCCGAGTGCGCGACCGGCACCCGCATCGAGGAGCAGGAAAACCCGCCGGTCGAGTACAGCGAGCGCTGGTTCCACATCGCATTCGACCTCGAGAGCCTGTTCGACTAAGCTCAAAGAACGGACCTGGCCAGGAGCACTCTTGAGTTGGGCTCGTCTCGCTTCAAACACACAGTAGCCCAGGTGCTGAGGTTCGGCTTCGGCATCATCTTCCTGGGCATGGCCGCGAGCCTCACGGTGGCCGGAGTCCAGTGGGCGACCGCGCTTCACGAGCTCTCGGGGCCGGACGGGCTCGGCTGGGAAGCGACGCCGTTTACCCACCACGTGACGCTTCCCTTGCGAGCCGATGACATCTCGGCCATCTACGCGAGCCGCTGGCGGGAGGATCACCTGCTGCTCCGCGTGCGCACGGCGCCGGACGCCTTCGTGGATCTCGATCCGTCGAGCTACCGGGCGCTCGTCGACCGCGGCCGGCTTTTCGTCCAGGGCATGGTCACGAGCTCGCTCCCCCGGGACTTCCTGGCCCGGCCCGGGCATCCGGCCCCGCCGCCTCGAGGCGAGCGGCTGCTGGTGGTGCTGCACCGCGGCGAGCCCTACCCGGTGGGCGATGCCGGCTACCTCTTCGCCCTGGCCGCGCTCGGGCTGCTGCTCGCGGCGAGCGCCTTCCGGCGCTTCCTGCGCCACCGAAGGCCCCGCGATCCCGATGCGCCCGCCGCGGGCCTGCTCGAGCGCCTGGCTGCCCGCCACCCGGGGCTCTTCGAGGCGCTCGGGCGCTACCAGCTGAACGGCTTCGGGATCGAGCTGCTCGACTTCCACGCGCACGAGCCGGACGGCTCTTTTCTGGCCACCCGCTGGCTCACGGCGGGCTTTTTACCCATCGGCCCGGTGAGCCGGGTGCGCATCCGCTCGCTCAGCGAGCGCCTGCGCCTGTGGATCCCCTTCGTCCTGAGCGTCAGCGGTACGGACTTCGAGATCCTGGAGCGCCTGCCGGTCGATCGATCGCGCTCCTTGCGGGTCTACCTGTTCCACTATCTCGTCTTCCTGCCGCTGGCGGTCGGCCCGGTCGCAGGGCTCTTCTTCTGCTACGTGCTCGCCCGGCCCGACCTGTCCGCGCTCGCGATCTGGGGCCTTCTCGGAGCGTGCCTGGCCTGGGGTATACTCATGGTCTGGATGCAGCACCGCGTGATGAAGCGGCCGCCTCCGGCGGAGGAGGGGACATGAACGCCTCGTCATTCGAGCAGCTCGAGGGCCGCCAGGGCACCTATGCCCTGCTGCTGCGGATCCCGAAGGCTTGCCGGCTCCGGGTGGGCTCGCTCGGGCTGCTGCGCTTCGCTTCCGGCCTGTGGGTCTACGTCGGCTCGGCCCTGGGCAGGGGCTCGACCAGCCTGGGCCACAGGCTTTGCCGCCACTTCAGCCGCAGCGGCCGCAGGCACTGGCACATCGATTATCTTCTTGCGAGCGCGGCCCTGCCGATCAACGCCGTGTGGCTCGAAAGCCCGGCAAGGCTCGAGTGCGCCCTGGCCGAGGCGCTGCGCGAGCGACCCGACTTCCAGCCCGGCCCGGCCGGCTTCGGCGCCACCGACTGCCGGGGGCACTGCCAGACCCACCTCCTCCGCTATGTCGGCCCTGGAGGCATTCGCGGCGTGAAGTTCCGGGTACAGCTCGCCCTGTCGCGTCTTGAGCTCGAGCCGGAGGATTGAACAGCTTGCGTCACGTATTTCGATTTCGCCCCGATGGGGCTTCTTGCTCCTCACGCCCAATACCCGGGGCTTCACCCTGGGCTGGCTTGTTCCGTCCCTTTGGGGCTTTGCCTCTTTGCAGATGATCTGTGCGATGGGTTAGGCTGGAGGCATGGCCGGTCTCCGATGGATCGCCCTTTTCGCCTTCGCTGCCGCCGCCTGCTCGGGAGGCGGCTCGGGAGCGGATGGCGGCCCGGCCTGCCAGGGGGTGATCTGCGACCAGCCGCCGCCGGACCGCTGCCGGGACGCGAGCACGCTCGTGGTCTATGCCCGGACGGGCGAGTGCGATCCGTCGAGCGGCCAGTGCAGCTACGCGGCACACGAGCAGGCCTGCCCTCACGGCTGCGAGGGCGGGCGCTGCAAGCCCTGGGCCTCGGGCGAGCTCGAGCTCTACATCCCCGAGGGAACCCGGCTGTGCAGCATCTGGGGCTGGGGCGGTGACAGCGTCATGTACAACTGGGAGGGCAAGGCCCGCGTCGGGCTGAACCCGGGCGCGATCGTCTTCCCCGAGGACCTGGACGAGGTGGAGGCCGATCCGATCGCCAGCCTGGAGGTCTGGCCGGGCGTGAGCGCGGAGCCGCTGGGTTCCTCGGCCTTCGTCCGCTCCATCGAGCAGGTAGACGAGATCGAGGTTCACGTCTACGAGCTCGTCCAGTCCTTCTCCGCCGAGGAGCGCGCCATCGATGTGGTGCTGCGCGTGACGTACGAGATCGAGGCCGGCGAGGCGCTCCGGCCGGTCCTGGTCCTGGACGACTCGACCCTCTTCGACTGGATCGGCTATGCGGGCACCTACGTCGAGGACTGGAAGCGGGTCTCGCTGGTCAGCTGCCACTTCGAGCACCTGGAGGAGCGAGTCCGCGAGCTGCAGGTCGACAACGGCGACCGGCTGACCTTCAGCCTGCGGGGGCGCGAGGAGGAGTTCACCTGGCCCGAGCCGAGCATGGTCTTCAACTTCGAGCTCGTGCAGACCATCCTGGATCGCGGCGGGCAGCAGCGCGCGGTCTCGGACTTCTTCGACCTGGCGTCCAACATGAATCACCACGGCTGCTGCCCGAGCTACCTGACCCGCTTCGGCGAGCCGCTGGGCGGGGTCAGCCTGATCTGGATCGATGAGTTCAGCTACGGCCAGACCGTGCACTACCTCGACGCGGACGGCCAGGAGATCGAGAGCGCGGCCTACGCGCTCACCCGCTGAGCTCAGAACGAGTAGCGCGCCCGGGTCCAGACGAGCGAGCCGCCGTTGGCCGCGTCGCCGAACTTGGTGTAGCTCTTGCCGAGCTGGATCAGCCCCCCGGCGCCGAGCTCGAAGCCGCCGCCGAAGTTGTAGTTGAGCTCGGGGTAGATGATGGCCGAGAAGCCGCCGTCGGTCAGCGGGCCCATCCACTTCCGCACCCGCCGGCCCTGGGCCTCGTCCCAGCGGTCCTCGAAGTAGCCGCTCATGTCGAGCATGAAGAACAGCCTCAGCAGCCCGCGCTGGTCGTCGAACTTGAAGTCGGTGATCACCACCGCGTAGTCGGCCAGGCGCGGCCTCAGGATCTCGTAGCTGTAGCGCGGCCCGGCCTCCTTGGTGCCCAGCAGGAAGTCCATGATGACCGCGTTCATGAGCTCGGCGCGGTCCGCGTCGACCACCCCGCCCTTGCGCACGCTGTAGCCCTCGCTCAGGATGTCCCCGGCGCCGAACTCGTCGACCAGGCCGTGGACCCACATGATGTTGAGGTAGACGTACTCGTTGAAGGAGTAGTCCAGGCCCAGCACCCACTTGGCGAAGGGCTCGTCGTCGAGGACCGTGGGCCGCGCCCCACCGCGCAGCCCGTAGTCGTACTCGCCGGCCGGCACGGGCACGCCGGCCAGCACCAGGTCGCCCTGGTCCATGGTCAGCTCGACCCGCTCCGGGAAGTACACGCCCAGCTCGAAGCGGTATCCGATCCCGTTGGCGCGCGGGTGGATCCAGGTCAAGGGGATCTCGCCGGCGGCGTTGAAGCCCAGCACGTGCATCTTGGGGAAGATGAGCGTGACGTCGGTCGACAGCACCCCGGCGATGCCGCACTGGCCGTCGATGCACGCGCCCAGCGGGCAGTCGGCGTCGGCCTCGCAGGCGCCGCCGGCCGGATCCAGCAGCGGCTGGTCGACCTGCTGGGTGTGGTTGCGCGTGGGCTGGGGCAGGTCGGAAAATCCCCGGTAGTAGCTCACCGACAGGTCGTGGCCGGCGATCGAGCCCGCCAGGCGGAAGGCGTACTGCATGTTCTCGAGGCTGGTCTCGGGCAGCTCGGGGTGCACGGAGCCAACCACGGTCGGGTAGCCGGCCAGGCCGCTCAGGCCGTTCTCGACGTGGAGCTTGTGGCGCAGCCAGGCCTGCTGCTCGATCATCGGCATGCGGTCCGTGCCGGCCAGGCCCAGCGGCGCCGAGCGCGGCAGCAGGGCCGGCTTGAACACCGGCACCAGCACGCCCGAGAGCGTCAGCGAGCGCCACGGGTTGTAGTCGAGCTTTGCCATCAGGTTGGCCATCTGCTCGCCGAAGAGCAGCACGTCCTCCACGTCGTCCGCATTGAGGTTGTTGGTCGGGTTGAACTGGTCGCCGGCTCCCCAGAGGACCTTCTGGTAGCCGACCCGCAGGTCGAGCCCCTCGAGCCCCAGATCGCAGCCCTCCAGGTAGAGCCCATGGGGCTCGAGGTAGAAGGGATCGACGCGGTTGCGCATGCTCAGCTCGCCGATGGACTCGATCTCGCCCGGGAAGCCGAGCCAGACGAAGTCGATGTCGGCGATGCCCGCGAAGCGCCCGTAGATCGCGTCCAGCTTGAGCTTGAAGATGTTCTCGTTGCGGTCCACGCCCACGGGCAGCTCGTGCGTGCCGGGCGTGTAGTAGTCGCCGACCGACTTCTCCTCGACCCGGAAGCGCGCGTTGGTCTCGATCTTGCCGCTCCACTTCAGTACGAGGTGCTTGAGCTCGAAGTCGAACGGGCTCACCTCCGCCTCGGGCTCGGCCGCGCCTTCGGGCTCGCCGAGGCCCTTGATCTTGGCCAGCGGGTCCTCGAAGGGTTCGTCGAGATCCCCGGCCTTTGCGGGTGCAGAACCCCCCGCAGCAGATCCCGGCGCGCCCCCTGCCTCGCCTTCCGCGACCTCGCCTGCGGCGCTCTCTTCCGCCGCGCTTTCTACTGCAGCGCGCCTTTCTGCATCGGACTCTCCGGCAGCACCTTCTTGCTCACCGGAAGGCTTCGCACGCGAGTCGCTGTCGTCCTCCGAGCCCGGCTGCACAGAGCTCCCAGATCCCTCCACCATATCCTTGTCTTCTTCGTCCTGTGCAGCTGCAGGGCCCGCGAGCAGCAGCAGGGCGACGACGAGATGCAGCCGTAGCGTGCGTGCGGCTTTCATGCGAGGTCCTTTCGGTGCGCGACGGGTGCGCAAGGGCGTGCGTCAGCGTCGCTGGATGGCGCGCACGGTGAAGAAGCGATCGCTCACGCCGGTGTTCATCTTCCAGGCCCGTTGCACCATGGTGGTCTTGAGATCGTTGCGGGTGTGATCGGTGACCACCATGACGCGCGGGTTGCAGACATCCTGCTTGCACTTGAACGAGGTGCGGATGTCGCTCTTGACCGTCTCGCCCTTGTTGTTGATGTAGTACAGCTCGGTGGGCTGGTGGCAGTCCTTGCGGATGACGAAGCGCACCTGGGCGTAGGGCGCGCCGCTTCCCTCCCGGCGGGTGCCGAGCACGGTCCAGTTCTTGTCGTCCTCGGAGACGAGCACACCTTTGTAGAGAGGGCTGTAGGTCACCGTGGCCATCTCGTCGTGGGACAGGGCCGTGCCCATGAAGCCCTGGGCCTTGGCGTGCGAGGCGACCCGGCGCACCTTGCGGTAGGCCGGCATGTAGGTCCAGATGGTGTCGGTATCCAGTATCAGCGTCCGCATGCCCTTGATGTCGCCCGGCGCGAGGAACTCCACCCGGCGCCACTTCTCGCCCTTGATGGTCACCTCGATCTTGAGCTGCCTGGGCTCCTTGCCCTTCTCCTCGGTGACGAACTCATAGATGAAGTACTGGTCGGTGGCCCGGGTCAGCGACTTGTCCATCAGGGCCATGATCTCCTCGCCGTCGAGCGCCAGGGCCGGGCTCGCGGCCGACAGCGACAGGGCTGCTGCGAGCAGCGTGCAGGCGAGATGCTTGCTCATCGCGTCTCCTTAGGGACAGTCTCACTTGGTGGCATAGTTGTTGAGCACGGCCACGACCGCCTCGGACGTCTCCTCCTCGCCCGGGTCGTCCTTGACCGCCTTGCGGTAGCGGATCTTTCGCGCCAGGGCCGGGATGACCAGGAAGGTGGCCAGGGCGGCGACCAGCATGGCGGCCGCGGTCAGCCCGCCCACGTTCTGCAGGGGCCGAGCCTTGCCCAGCGTGAGCACGAAGAAACCCACGCAGATCATGATCGCGTTGGTCCAGATGGCCGGCCCGGACTGGTCGGCGGCCGCGGCTGCGGACTCGACGATCGTCCCGCCCTCGGGCGCGCGCCAGGCGGCCACCAGGTGCACCGCGTAGTCCACCCCGATGCCCAGGATGATGCTGGCCAGCATGGAGGTGCCGATGTCCAGGTGGACGCCGAGCATGCCCATGCCGCCGTAGACCACGGCCAGGGTGAAGATCGTGGGGCTGGCCGCGAGCAGGCCGCTCCACAGCGAGCGGAAGAGGAAGGCCAGGATGATCACGATCAGGACCAGGGCGAAGATCAGGCTCTTTACCTGGTTGGCCTCGACCGAGCGCGACAAGCCGCGCTGCAGCACGGGCAGGCCGTTGGCCGTCATGGCGATCTTGCTGGCCGAGCGCTCCCCTGCGGCCTCGATCACCGAGCTGTTGTCGAGGTCCCACATCGCCCCGGCCAGCGCCACCTCGAAGCGCTCGCCCTTCTGGCCGGTAGGCAGGCGAAGGCCGGAAGACGCGACGAGCCGCGCGAGGCGCTTCTCGGCCCGGCCATCCTTGAAGAACTCCCGCAGCGGGGTGACGACCGAGAAGGCGAGGTCCTCGGCCAGGGGATCCTCGGCCGTGAGCTCGAGCGTCTTGCGCACGCTCTCGGCGATGAGCTGCTCGCCGGCGCCCTCTTTCAAGGCCGCCAGCGCCTCGGCCACCCGCCGAGTGCGCGGTGCGTCGAGCTCGGCGCCCGGGCCGTCCGGAGGCGGGGGATCGAGCTGGACCGCGCACTCCTCGGAGCGCATGAAGCGCGTCAAGCGGGCTACCAGGTAGTCGCGATCGGCCTGCGGTGTGGGCTCTGCGAGAAGGGCGCGCACGCTTTTCAGATAGGCATCGCGCTGCTCGGGCAAGGCGTCGTACTGGGCCGCCAGCGCCTGCAGCCGCCAGAGCAGCATCTCCCGCTTTCGCTCCTGGGCCCGGTCCCAGCCGGGCTGCCCTGCGCGCACGATCCGGTAGTCGGCGATCAGGTGCTGGGAGACGATCAACTCGACCTGGTGCAGCACCCTGTGCAGGTCGCAAGAGCGGTTCGAGGAGACCTTGACGTGCAGCAAGCCCATCTTCCTGTCGGTCGAGACGAGCTGGTTGACGGCCGGGTCGTCCATCAAGAACTGGTACAGGCAGCAGACCTGGTCGCGGGTGTCCGGAATGCGCCGCTGGCCGGACATGGCCTCGTTCGTGAGCGCCACCGCGTCCGGGTAGTTCTGCACCGAGGAGACGTCGGGCAGCATACGAATGCGATCGGCGATCCGGCGGACCTCGCGCAGCACGTGCGGGTCGTCCATGTCGGCCTCGACGTGGATCTGGACGAACTGGCTGCCGCCGAACTGCTCTTTCAAGAAGCGATCGGACAGGTCGGGCGGGCTGCCGGCGTCGAAGAAGGTCGTGTTGTCCACGCTGGTGTCGACCTGGCTGATCCAGCCCGCGCTCACGCCGGCGATGGCCAGCAGCACCATACCGACCGCCAGCCGGTGCTTCTGGGAGTAGACGGTCAGGCTCACCATGAGCTTCTTCAGCAGAATCGAGTCCGACGGCTTGCGCTTCAGCCCGGTGAGCCGGATGACCGCCGGGATGAAGGTCAGCGAGAGCAGCAAGGTGATGAAGATGCCCAGCGCGGTGAAGAAGCCGAAGGTGCGGATGGGCTGGATGTCCATGAAGACGAACGACAGCAAGCTGACCACGGTCGTGAGACCCGCCGCGGCGATGGTCGGCCCGACGCCCATCAGCGAGTGGGCCAGGGCCTTGCGGTCCCCCCGCTCGTGCCGCACGTAGTAGCGCGCCATGAGGTGGATGCCGAAGGCCGAGCCGATCGCGAAGAGGATGATCGGCATGGCGCTGAGCACGATGTTGAAGGGCACGTCGAAGGTCGCCATCGCGCCGAGGGTGATCGCGATACCGATCCCGGTCGTGACGAGCGCGAGCAGGGCGCCGACGAGGTCGCGGAAGGCCAGGATCATGATGAGCACGATGGCCAGCACGGCCCAAGGGGTCAGGCGCCGCAGGTCCTCCTGGGTCGTGTCATAGATGTACGTCGACACGAAGGGCTGGCCGCCCCAGAAGAGCTGGTTGCCGGCGGTGCCCAGCTGGGCATCGACCACGTCCCGGATCTTGCCGGCCACCTGGCGCTGCTCGACGCCGTACGCCAGAAAGGCGTAGATGAGCACGGCCTTGCCATCCGCGCCGACCAGGTTGCCCACCACGTGGTCGCGCGACAGGACCTTCTCGCGAAGCGCGCGCTTCTCGGCCTCCGTCCTCGGCGGCTGCTGGACCAGCCGGGCGGTGACCACCCCGCCGTGCTCCTCGTCCGGGGTGACGTCCATCACGTTGGTCAGGCTCAGCACGTGGCCGAGCTCCGGTATCTCGTCGAGCTCCTCGGTCGTCTTCTGCAAGCGGGCCAGGAAGTCGCCGTCGAAGGCGTCCGGGCAGCTCACGCCCACCAGCGCCAGGTCCAGGCCGCCGAAACGCTTGTTGATGTCGTAGAACAGCCGCACATCCGGGTTGTCCTGCGGCATGAAGGCCAGGATATCGTCCTCGTTGTCCAGACCCCGGACCTGGAAGAGGCTCACGGCGGTAAGCAGCGCCACTGCGGCCACGATGTACCAGGCCACGACTCGGTTCGAGAGCCACTCTGAGAGCTGCTTCATGACACCTCGTTCCCCCGGAGACTGTCGATAATCGCCAGATTATCGAAAAAAGATACCGCAACTCTGCAAAACGCCGCGGAATGCAAGTCGAAAAACTTCGTTTTTCGACAGTCTCCCCGGGGTAGAGGCTCTGCACTAGCAAAGCGCATGCCACGTATCGATAACTTTTTTTCTTTCCATTCGAGCCTTTGCATCACTTGCCCGCGTCTTGCCAGGCCGGCCCGCGTGCGGAACGGCACGCCTGTTCGAATTCGCACACACCTCAGCCCTCTTCGTCATCCTCCCGCGATCGTCCGCCTGCCCGGATGCCGTGCCGGTCGAGGCGGCGGAGCAGCTGGAATCGGCTGATGCCCAGCAGCCGAGCGGCCTCTGTTTTGACATGCCCGGCCTGCTCCATGGCGTGCTCGATCATGCGCTTCTCGAGCGACTCCAGGGTGTCGACCCCGGGCCGGAAATCGAAGGGGATGGCCGGAGAGAGACCGGCGGGCAGGCCCTCGCCGAGCAGCCGGGCCGGCAGATGCTGGAGCTCGATCCGGCCCGAGTCGGTCATGATCACGGCCCGCTCGATCAGGTTCTTCAGCTCGCGCACGTTCCCGGGGTAAGAGTACGCCAGCAGCCGTTCGGCCACCTCCTCGCCGAGCGGGGCGATCTCCTTGCCCAGCTTGCCGGCGAAGAAGTCGCGGAAGTGCTCGGCGAGCATCAGCACGTCGTCGCCGCGCTCGCGCAGCGGCGGAATGTGGATCGGAAAGACGCACAGGCGCTGGTAGAGATCGAGCCGAAAACGCCCCTGGTCCACCCGGGATTTGAGGTCCTGGTTGGTGGCCGCCACGATCCGGGCCCGGAGCGCGATCTGCTTGATGGAGCCCACGCGCTGGAAGCAGCGGCTCTCGAGCACCCGCAGCAGCTTGCCCTGGATCTCGCCCATGTCGCCGATCTCATCCAGCAGCACGGTCCCCTCGCCGGCCTCCTCGAGCGCCCCGGCCCTGGCCTGATCGGCGCCGGTGAACGAGCCCTTCTCGTGCCCGAACAGCAAGCTCTCGGCCAGGCTGCCGGGCAGCGCGACGCAGTCGACCGCGATGAACTCGCTGCCCGCCGGCCGGGAGATGGCGTGCAGGTAGCGCGCGGCCACCTCCTTGCCCGCGCCCGTCTCGCCGGTCAGCAGCACGGTGGTCTCGGGGGACTGGCCCGCCTTGTCGAGCTGGTCGACGACCTGCCGGATGCCCGTAGAGCGGCCCATCAAGCCCGACTTGCGGTGCTCCTGCCATCCATCCGCGCTGGCGCGCATCCGGGCCCGCCGCTGGAGCTCGAGCACCCGGTCGACGATGGGCTGGATGTGGGTCTCCTTGACCACGTAGTCCTCGGCGCCGTGCCGGATGGCGGCCACCGCATCGGGAATCGTGTGGTATGCGGTCATCATCACGACCGCACTGCCCGGGAGCAGAGACAGCAGGTTGGGGATGATCGAGATCCCGTCCCGATCCGGCAGGCGGTGATCCAGCAGCACGACCTGATAGCTGCCCGCCTCCGCCCGGGCCAGGGCGTCCCGCGCGCAGAAGGCCAGCTCGCACTCGATCCCTCTCCGGCCGAGCTCGGCCCCGATGGCCTGGGCGTACAGCGCCTCGTCGTCCACGACCAGGACGCGGAATGCTCCGCTCATGTCCCCGCGCTCCTCGGCAATACGGGCAGGACGACCGCTGCTCGGCATCCGCCCGTGTCTCGGCTGGAGAGCTGGATCAGACCGCCATGCGCCTGGGCGATCTTCTGGCAGACGGCCAATCCCAAGCCCGTGCCGCTCGGCTTGGTGGTGAAGAAAGGCTGCAGGCACTGCTCCGCGCTGGCGGCCAGACCGGGACCGTCGTCCAGAACGGCGATCTCCACGTCCTCGCCGAGCCGCCGAGCGGAGATCCGCACCTGGCCTTCTTGCGGCGTGACGTCCAGGGCGTTGAGCACCAGGTTGAACAAGACGTGCTTGAGTGCATCCCCGTCGGCCCGCAGAACCAGCCCGGGCTCGGTCTCGCATACGATCCGCTTGCCGGCCTGGCGGCGAGCGCCCTCGAACAGACGGCGGATCTCGTCGAGCAAGGCGTCCAGGTGGACATCCGAACGCTGCACCGCGGCGCGGACCGACAGGTACTTGCGCAGGATCATGTCCATGCGGGAGATCTCCCTCGTGGCGGCGGCCAGCATGTCTCGCGGGCGATCGTCCAGCGTCTCGTGCGCCAGGCTCTCCAGCGTGGCGCCGATGGCCAGCAGGGGATTGCGGATCTCGTGTGCCAGCTGAGCCGCCATCTCGCCCATGGTGGCCAGCCGCTCCTGGCGAACCAGCTGCTCGGCGGTGAAGCGCTGGCCGCTCGGGGTCCGCAGCAAGACCAGGAAGCCCGCCACATCGCTGCGCTCGTCGGCGAGCAGCACGGCCTCCACCCGCGCGGGCGAAAGAGATCCGTCCGCATGGCGCACGACGGTCGAGACCTCTCCCAGCGGGGCATCGGGGTAGAGCGCCTGGTTGGAGAGCAGCTGGTCGATCGCGTCCGGATCGCAAAACAGGCTCGTGACCCGGCGCTCCTGAAGCTGGCTCGCCTCCTGTCCGAAGAGCTTCTCCGCAGCCTGGTTGCAGGAGGTGATCCGGCCGTCGGCGTCCAGGAAGAGCGCCGGCGCAGGCTCGGTCAGGCTGAGCTGCAGCAACTGCTTCTCGGCTTTCGAGCTGGACAGGACCTGGAGCTGCTCCAGGACGCACAGCGCGGCGGGCTCGGCCTGCAGCTCGAGACGCACGAGCCCGAGGCGCAGCGCTCCCTCCGAACCGAGCAGCACCGTCTCGACCTCTATATCCGACGCCAAGAACCTGCGCACCTCCTCGCCCAGGGTCTTTTCGTAGCCCGAGGCCGGCAGGCCCCAGGTGGCGTCCGCGCCGATGATCCTGCCGCGCGCATCGGCCACGACATGCCAGCAGCGCCCGACTGCGGCCGGAAGCTGGATCTGCTCGCGGCGCACGATCAGGCCGGACTCGATGATCTCGCCGATGCGGCGCGCGTACCGCAACAGGACCTCGCGCTGCTGGCGGCTGAACGGATCGCTGCCCGGCTTCTCGAACAGCAACACGCCGTAACAACGCCTCGAGCTCGCGGCCGGCGCCCACAGGAAACGGTGATCGCCGATCATGCCGTCGAACTGTCTGAGCATATCGCGGTCCAGCACACCGCCCAGGATCTCGGCCAGGCTCGATGTCTCGAAGACCGCCCCCTCGGACCAGACCTCGTAGAGCTTGCTGCCTCGGGCTCGCTCGACAGGCACGCTCAATCCCCGCAGGCTCTCGCCGAGCGCTCTCTCCAGCTCGCGCAGCTCGGGGTAGGACACGACGGTCACCCCCACCCGGACGCTCATCTCGCGCGTCTGCTCGTTGATGACCACCAGGTTGGTGGAGTTGCAGCCGACGATCTTGCTCACGCCGCGGAGCACGTGACCGAGGAACTCGTCCAGGTTTTCGCTGCTCGGCAACATGGGAGTCGGGTCGCTCAGACCCGCTTCAAGCCGCGCTCGGCGTAGACGCGCATCAGCTCCACGAGCATCTCGACCGCCTTGACCATCGCCCCCACCGGCACCCACTCGTGGGTGGAGTGGAAGTTGTAGCCACCGGCCGACAGGTTGGGCGTGGGCAGCCCCAGGAAGCTCAGGCGCGCTCCGTCGGTACCCCCCCGGATGGCCTTGCGCACCGGCTCGATGCCGGCCTTGCGCATGGCCTCCTCGGCATACGCGATCACCTTCGGGTGCTCATCGAGCACCTGCTTCATGTTGCGATAGGACTCCTTGATCTCGATCTCGATCCCCAGGCGCGGCTCGGCCGCGACGAGCTCGGCCCGGATTCGCTCGAGCTCGGCCTCCATCTTCTCGAGCCCGGCCTCGCTGAACGATCGCACCAGGCAGGTGATCTTCGCCTCGGTGACCGAGCCGCTCACCTGGTAGGCGTGCAGGTAGTCCTGGCGCCCATCGGTCGTCTCGGGTGTCGCGTCGGCCGGAATGCGGTGGATGAGCTCCGCAGCCCAGCGAACCGCGTTGACCATCTTGCCCTTGGCGTAGCCCGGGTGGACGTCGATCCCCTTCAAGCTCACGACCGCCGTGTCCGCACAGAACGTCTCGTCCTCGACCTCGCCCATGCCGCTGCCGTCCAGGGTGTAAGCCACGTCGGCTGCGAACTTCTTCACGTCGAAGTACCGCGTGCCCTCGCCCACTTCCTCGTCGGGCGTGAAGCCGACCCGGATCCTGGGATGGGGGAGCGCGGGATTGGACCTGTACAGCGCCATGAGCGTCACGATCTCGGCCACCCCGGCCTTGTCGTCGGCCCCCAGCAGGGTCGAGCCGTCCGAGGTCACGATGTCGTCACCCGTGTAGTCGGCCAGCTCGGGGCTGTCGGCCGGATCGATGGGCGTGTTCGCCTTGCCGAGCACGATCGGGCCGCCAGCATAGCGCTCGTGGACGATGGGCTTCACATCGGCGCCGCTCACCTCGTGGTAGGTATCCACGTGGGCCAGCAGGCCCACGGTCGGCACATCGGCCGCCCGCGCAGATCCTTCGGGAAGGTGCTCGGGCAAGGTCGCCGTCACGTAGCCGTGCTCGTCGAGCGCGACGTCCTCGAGCCCGAGCGACTCGAGCTCGGCCACGAGCATCCGGGACAGATCGAGCTGCTTCTCGGTGGACGGGTAGCGGTCCTCGACACCCTCTTTCGACTGGGTATCGACCTTCACGTAGCGGAGAAACCTCTCCAGCACGTCTTTCTTGATGTCCACGGTTCACCTCCAGATCAGAAAGCCGGATCGTGGCGCGGAGGGGGCTCAGCGGGTCGCGATGTCGGGTCGCTGATCTCTTCGGACGTAGGAGCCGCTCAGGCCTGTCGCGTTGATCGACAGGCCGGTCACCACCTCCGCCGCGTCGCGCTCGACCGCGACCGGCATCCACTTGCGATCCACATTCAGCTCGATCCGGCCGGAGCCCTGGGTGCGCCAGGGACCCTTCTTGTGGATCTGCTTCTCGATCGGATCGGATGGGTCGAAGCGGAAGCGAAAGCTGCCGTCCATGCCCAGGACGAGCTTGCGGTTGGGTGCGCCCTCCGGCCCGGCGATCCAGGTGTCCAGGAAGACCTCCCGGGCCTTGGCCCACTTGAAGTGCTTTCGCAGCTTGGGGCCGTTCAAGGGCGTGCTGCCGTCGTAGAGCACGATGTCGGTGATGCAGGTGTGCCGGTTTGCGGCCGCGCTGCCGCGGTAGCCGGCCAGCAGCTTGAACACGACGCGCTCCGCTTCCAGCGTGGGCGTCAGCTCGATCGACTGGAAGCCCTGCTTGTCCTCCAGCTCGATCGTCTGGCCCATCATCCGGCCGTCGGAGACCTCCATCCTCCGGACCCGGTTGTGCTTGGCGTACATGCCCGAGTGCCCGACGAAGACCTCGACGCGATCGACCGCCACCCGATCGGCAAACTCGAACACGATGCGCGCGTCGGCACCGCTGCCCTCGCTGCACCAGACCGTCTTCTTGTCCTTGTCGACCAGGTTCAAAGGGCTGTACTTGCCCGGGTGGACATAGGACTGCCAGTACCCGCTGGAGCGGGCGAACATGAGCACCTCGCGCGCCGAGATGGGCGAGGAGACGGCGATCAAGAACGAGACGAGCGCGATTCGAAAAGACATTCCCAGATCCTCCCGGAGCTTGACGGGCCGTCCAGGCCTCCTATTCACAGGCCTCTCCCATAGCACGGCCCACTTCCAAAGACAACCATGGCTCTCGGATTGACCCGCGAGCCCGCCAGACGCTATCCTCTGGCAGGACCCATCCGTACGAGGGAGACCTGCATGCGACTCGTGCCCGGATTCGTCATCGGCGTGTTCGTTTTTTTACCGGCCGCTGCGCTCTTGGCCGAGGATATCGAGGGCTGGGAGATACCGGACAAGCTCAAGGGCGAGATCGACAAGCCGTGTCCGGCCGGCATGGTACGCGATGCCGAAGGCTGGTGCGTCAAGCCCCCTGAAGGGGAGCCGAAGCCGTCACCGGCGCCCGGCACAACGCCGCCGGCACCGGACTCGACCCCGCCGGGCGCGAGCCCGCCGAGACCCGGCGCGACGACGCCGGCACCGGGCGCGACCCCGCCGGGCGCGAGCCCGCCCAGACCCGGCGCGACCCCACCGGCACCGGGCACAGCACCGCCGGGCTCGACCCCGCCGGGCGCGAGCCCGCCGAGACCCGGTGCG
>JAFGRB010000345.1 GCA_016935365.1 Deltaproteobacteria bacterium | reverse complement strand
CAGGCTGTGACGCTCCAGGTCCACGGCCCGAGTTTTACGGTTTATTCCGCTCACGGCAAGGGTGGACTGGCGGCCGACCTTGTCAAGCCCTCGTAATTATGCGATCTTATTAAGACAAGGACGAGGCTCCTGCGGCCGTGAGCGGAGCGGAGGTGAGGTGTCATGAGAGGACGCGTACTCGGAGAGCTGGCTCTGCTGGCGGTTCTCGCAACGCTGGCCGGATGCAGCGGGAGCGATTACGAGTGCATCTACGACACGGATTGCGCCGGCGGGCAGATCTGTCGCAATGGCGCCTGCGTCGATCCGGCCGGTCCCTGCGACGGGGTGGCCTGCGACCAGCCGCCCGGGGATGCGACCTGCTACCAGCTGCCGGGTGAGTGCCTCTCCGGCCGCTGCAGCTACGCCGCGCTCGCGGACGGCACGGCCTGCGAGAGCGTCGACCCCTGCGCCATGGACGGCATCTGCGAGCAGGGCCGCTGCCTGGGCGATCCGATCGTCTGCAGCATGCCGCCCGAGGCGACCTGCGCGGACGAGACCACCTTGCGGATCTATGTCTCGACCGGCAGATGCGTCGACGGCGGCTGCGTCTACGACTACAACGAGGTGACCTGCGCCCAGGGCTGCGAGGCGGGCTACTGCGTGGGCGATCCTTGCGCGGGTGTCACCTGCGACAGCCCGCCCGAGCCGGGCGTGTGCTACCTGGTGCCCGGTAGGTGCAGCTCGGGTGCCTGCAGCTACGACTACAACGACGGGCACATCTGCGACGACGGCGATCCGTGCCGGGTGCAGGACAGCTGCCGGCAGGGCGTCTGCGCGGGCGTGCCCATGCAGTGCACCAGCCCGCCGGCGAACGCGTGCGACGGGAACACGGCGGTGATCTACGACAGCCGGGGGACCTGCTCCGGTGGGCAGTGCGAGTACGGCTCCCAGCGGGTGGACTGCGGAGCCGAGGGCTGCGCGGACGGGCGCTGCGTCGGGGATCCCTGCGCCGGGGTGAGCTGCACGAGCCCGCCGAACGACCAGTGCTACGAGGCGGCCGGGGCGTGCGTCGAGACGCCGGATGTGCACTGCGAGTACACGCCGCTGCCGGACGACACGGACTGCGATGACGGAGACAGCTGCACGCTGGGCGACGTGTGCACGGATGGGGACTGCGGCGGCGCGCCCATGCAGTGCACCAGCCCGCCGGACAACGATTGCCAGGACGAGACCATCCTGATCGTCTACGCCGGCAACGGGAGCTGCGCTGACGGGCAGTGCAGCTACGGCTCGAGCGAGGTCGACTGCGGTCAGGATGGCTGCCTGGAGCAGGCCGGCGACGACGCCTGCGGCACCGATCCCTGCGCCGGGGTGACCTGCGACGACCCGCCCGATCCCACCTGCGCCAACGCGACCACCCGGCGCTGGTGGGACGGGGGCCGTTGCGTGAGCGGCACGTGCGAGTACGACCACCACGACCAGTCCTGCACCTACGGCTGCACCGCGGGCCAGTGCAACGCGGATCCCTGCCAGGGCGTGACCTGCAACGACCCGCCGGCGAACCGCTGCGAGGATGCGAGCACGCTCCGGCAGTACGACGCGAGCGGCACCTGCTCGGGAGGCGAGTGCGCTTACGGATCTCATCTCGTCAGCTGCGATCATGGATGCGACAATGGACGCTGCAATGACTGCGTGCCGGACACCTGCGGCGCGAACAACTGCGGCAGCATGCCCGACGGCTGCGGCGGGACGCTCCACTGCGGAGGCTGCTCGGACTCCCAGGAGGACTGCGAGTCGAACGTCTGCGTCTGCAACCACGAAGAGTGCGGCGGTGACTGCTGCGCCGCGGGCCAGGTCTGCAACCCGGGCAATGCCTGTTGCACGCCCATCACCTGCGGCGCAGACAGATGCGGGAGCATGATGAACGGCTGCGGCAGCTCGATGAACTGCGGCGGGTGCTCGGATCCCCAGGAGGACTGCGAGTCGACATACTGCGTCTGCAACAACGCCGAGTGCAGCGGCGACTGCTGCGCCGCGGGACAGGTCTGCTACAGCGGCGCCTGCTGCACGCCGAGCTGCAGCGGCCGATGCGGGGGCGCGTCGAACGGCTGCGGCGGCCAGTGCGGTTTGGATTGCCCTTCAGGTGAGTACTGCGACGGCGCCGGCTACTGCCAGGACTGCGACGTCGCCCAGCACTGCGGCCCGAGCTGCGTCGACTGCTCGGACAACGACAGCGGCCACGCCTGCGTCGGCGGTGCGTGCGGCTGCAATTCAGGTGGCGACTGTCCGGCCGGCCTCACTTGCCACACCAGCACGCACCTCTGCGGGCCCAGTGCGGAAAGCAATTGTCACGACGGGGCGGACAACGACAACGATGGGCGCACGGACTGCGAGGACGGTGACTGCCTCGGCCGGATGTGCGACTTGAGCGCGTACTCCGGATCGACTTGCTACGGGCTCACGTGTCGGGAATGCGATACTTTCACGTGCACGCACAGCAAAGATCCCAGGCTGCCGCCGGAGTGTCCGGATGGCTGCGGGTTCTGTTCGGTGGAGAACACATGCCTTGGACCCTGAAGCGCAGCTGCCTGCAGGGATCGGAGAGGGAAGACAATCATACGTGCCGAACGGGAGAGGTGCGAAATCATGAAGCGACTTGGATGGATCGGTATCGTCTCGGTGGCGGTCTGCGCGTGGATGGCCGGATGCAGCGGCGGAGGCGATTACGAGTGCATCTATGACACGGATTGCTCCGGCGGCCAGGTCTGCCGCAACGGAGCGTGCGTCGGTCCCTGCGAGGGCTTGATCTGCGAGGATCCGCCCGGGGATGCGTCGTGCTACGAGATCCCGGGTGAGTGCCGCTTCGGCAACTGCAGCTACACCCCGCTCGCGGATGGCACGGACTGCGAGAGCGAGGATCCGTGCACGGTCAACGGGGTGTGTCACCAGGGCATATGCGCGGGAGAGCCGCTGGTATGCAACACACCGCCGGCTGCGACTTGCACCGATGGGACGACCCTTCGCACCTATACCTCGAGCGGTCGCTGCGTCGACGGTGACTGCGTCTACGATCACGCCGAAGTGACCTGCTCCCAGGGCTGTGCCGATGGGCGCTGCGTGGGCGATCCCTGTGCCGGCGTGACCTGCGACAGTCCCCCCGAGCCGGCCGTGTGCTATGTGGAGCCCGGCACCTGCAGCTCGGGCGAGTGCAGCTACGACTACAACGACGGCCACATCTGCGACGACGGCGATCCCTGTCGGGTGCAGGACAGCTGCCGGCAGGGCGTCTGCGCGGGTGTGCCCATGCAGTGTACCAGCCCGCCGGCAAACGAATGCGACGGGAGCACGGCGGTCATCTACGACAGCCGTGGCACCTGCTCGGGCGGGCAGTGCGAGTACGGCTCCCAGCGCGTCGAGTGCGCCGAGGGCTGCGAGGGTGGGCAATGTCTCGGGGATCCTTGCCAAGGTGTGAACTGCTCGAACCCGCCCAACGCGCAGTGCTACGAGCCGACCGGGATCTGTGTGGAGGAGCCGGATGTGCACTGCGAGTACACGCAGCTGGAGGACGAGACGGGCTGCGACGACGGCAACGACTGCACGGTCGGCGACGTCTGCACGGACGGGGATTGCGGCGGCGCGCCCATGCAGTGCAACAGCCCGCCGGACAACTACTGCCAGGACGGAAGCACGCTCGTCAGCTACGCCGGCAACGGGACCTGCTCGGGCGGGCAGTGCAGCTACAACTCGAGCGAGCAGCACTGTGATTTCGGCTGCGTGGAGCGGGCAGGCGATGACGTCTGCGACGGTGATCCCTGCGCCGGGGTGACCTGCAACAACCCGCCGGCGCCCGATTGCGCCAACGCGACCACGCGGCGCTGGTACGACGGGGGCACCTGCGTCAGCGGGCAATGCGAGTACGACGCCCATACCGAGACCTGCGACGATCCGCCGGCGGACCGCTGCGAGAGCGGCGACGCCAGGCATTACAACGCCATCGGCGGCTGCTCGAACGGCGAGTGCTCGTACGGCTCCTATCTCGAGACCTGCGAGCACGGATGCAGCAATGGAATCTGCGGCGACTGCGTGCCGGCCAGCTGCGGCGCGAACAACTGCGGCAGCATGCCCGATGGCTGCGGCGGGACGGTCAACTGCGGCGGATGCTCGGACCCCCAGGATGACTGCGAATCGAACGTCTGCGTCTGCAACCACGCCGAGTGCAGCGGCGACTGCTGCGCGGCGGGCCAGGTCTGTCACAGCGGCGCTTGCTGCACCCCGAGCTGCGCCGGCAAGTGCGGGGGCGCTTCGGACGGCTGCGGCGGTCAGTGCAGCGCCGCCTGTCCGTCCGGCCAGTGGTGTAACGGCACGACATGCCAGGCGTGCAACGACGCCCACCACTGCGGCTCGAGCTGCACCGACTGCGGCACCGACGGCTGGTGGTGTCAAAGCGGCGCCTGCCAGGCCTGCACGAGCAACACCCACTGCGGTCCGGACTGCGAGGACTGCACCAGCGCTGGCGTGGAAGGCTCCTTCTGCGACTTCATGCCGGTCCGGGGTGGAGCGGACGGCTACTTCTGCGGCTGCAACGACGACAGCGAGTGCTTCTCGGGTCGCTACTGCGGCCCGCGCGGCTGCCGCAACTGCACGGTCGGCACCCACTGCGGGCCGAGCTGCATCGACTGCTCGAGCAACAACGACGGCCATGCCTGCGTCGACGGCATGTGCGGCTGCAACTCCACGACCGACTGCCCGAGCGGCCGCACCTGCAACACCTCGTCCCACCTCTGCGTCGCCAGCACCGAGACCAACTGCGCCGACGGGGTGGACAACGACAACGACGGCGACACGGACTGCGAGGACGCCAACTGCGACGGCCGGCCCTGCGACTGGAGCGCGGCTTACGGTGCGGCCTGTTACAGCTATCAGTGCCGCGATTGCGATACCTTTGGTTGTCTGCATAGCAAGGATCCCAAGGCGCCGCCGGATTGTCCGACCGGCTGCCCGGTCTGCACGACTGGGGATCACTGTATGGGGATCGTCAAGTAGTCCATGAGGTGATCCAGCCTTGAGAGGCACCGCGACTCGCCGGCTGAGGGCTTTGCTCGCCGCCGCGGTCGGCATGCTCGCAGCGGCCATGCGGCTCTCCGGCTGCGTGGCGGTGGGGCACTTCGCCATGGAGATCGTGATCCCCGACGACGCCAAGGACGACGTGGTCCAGCTCGATCTCTACGCCCTGATCGCCGAGGACGACCTGGAGGCTCCCTGTACGGAGGTCCAGGACGAGCGCGGCGAGGTGAACGACCAGTCGTTCCGGATCGCGGCCAGCACGTCCAGTCCGCTGCCCTTGCCCGCGGACGGGCCCTTGCTGAGCGAGGTGCCCACGGGCAGGATCGTCTTCTACGGCATCGGCCGCGATGAGGACGGCGACGCCATCCTGCGGGGCTGCGTCGAGGCGGATATCGACGTCGAGCGGGATGCCCGCGTGACGCTCGAGCTCGAATGGGCCTGCGGCGGAGCCGACGAGGAGCTGTGCGGGAACGGCTTCGACGACGACTGCGATGGCTTGACGGACGAGGAGTGCTAGCGCTGCTCAGCGCCTTTTTCGCCGCGGGCTTGACAGGGGCATCCCGTCCGGTCCAGTCTGGCTGCAGGACTTCCCATGGGCCGCAAGATCGAGCGCAGGCGAGGCGATCGTTCTCGGCACCGCAGGGTCATCCCCGCCAGGCGGAGCCTGGCCTGGATCTGCGAGGAATGCCTGGCGCTGGCCGGCAGGCTCCGCAGCACCCGCGAGATCGACTCCACGCTTAACATGGTCACCCGGACCAGCGTGGACATCACGCGCTCCTTTCAGAGCACGCTGCGCTTGCTCGACGACAGCGGCAAGCGGCTGCTGACCAGCGCCAGGACCGGCCCGTCGGTCCATCGGCGCAGCAGCTCGCCCTTCAAGCTGGGTGAGGGCTTCATCGGTTGGGTCGTGGTGCACCGACAGGCCGCGATGGTCAACTCCGTGCGCTCGGATCCGCGCTTCGTCAGGCGACCGGGCCAGCTCTGGACCCCGAGCAGCATCATGGCCGTACCCCTGATGACCGAGAGGTGCATCGGCGTGTTGAGCGTCGCGCGCAGGGACTCGAGGCGCTTCGGAGACGGCGACCTGCAGCTCCTGCAGCTCGTGGCCGAGCTGTCGACTCCGTATCTGGAGATCGCCCGGCTCAAGCGGCTCAACGAGGCCGATCCGCTCACCCTGCTCCACAACCGGCGGCATCTCCAGCAGCGCCTGCCGGTCGAGATCCAGCGCGCCCGCCGGCGCGGCAAGCGTCTGGCGGCAGCCATGCTGGACATCGATCACTTCAAGCGCGTCAACGATACCCACGGTCACGACGTGGGTGACGAGGTGCTGTGCGAGATGGCCGAGAGGCTCCGCCGGGTCAGCCGCGCCTCGGATGTGGTCGTGCGCTGGGGCGGCGAGGAGTTCTTCGTTCTCTTTCTGGATGCCTCGCTCACCCAGGCGTCCAAGGTGGCCGAGCGCATGCGCGCCACGGTCTTCGAGCAGCCCTTCGAGACCTCCGCCGGCCCCATCCAGATCAGCATCAGCCTGGGCGTGGCCGAGCTCGGCGGGAAGGACGATTCTGCCCGGTTGGAACGGCGCGCCGATCAGGCCCTCTACCGGGCCAAGCGCAGCGGGCGCAATCGAGTCGTGCTGAGCACCAGGTCCGGCAGTCTCCGCTCGAAGGGAGAAAGGGGATGCAGATGAGCAGATCCATGGCGGCCGTGGCGGCGCTCGCCATCATCTCGGTGACCCTCCCTGCCCGGGCTGCGTGGGTGGAGAAGTACTCGGCCGGCTCGGACGACAAGGCGCTGGGTTTTTCGATCCACAGCCCGGACGGTATCCACGTCTACGCTTGCGGCGTCACCATGGCCGTGACCAACCCCTTCACCGATCCGATCCATCGCGTGCTGGCCAGCGACAACGGCGGGGAGAGCTTCCGGGACATCAGCGCGAGCCTGAGCGGCATCATGCTCACCCCGACCTGCGTCTTCTTCGTCGATGCCGAGTACGGCTTTTTGGTGATCGGAAACAAGCTCTTCCGGACATCGGACGGCGGCGAGACCTGGGAGGAGTTCCAGCTCCCCGACGCGGCTGCGGCCATCCACTTCCACGACCGATCGAACGGCCTGGCCGTGGGCGAGGCAGGGGCCATCTGGTCGAGCGCGGACGGGGGGCAGGGCTGGTCGGTCGTCTCCAGCCAGGCCTCGGTCTCGCTCACGTCGATCTTCTTCGTCGACCGGCAGCACGGCTACATCACGGGCAACGATGCCCACGAGGAGGGCGATCGCAACGTGGCGGACCACGGCCAGGTGCTCGCGAGCTCGGACGGCGGCGCGAGCTGGCAGGTCGCCTGGGAGACGGACGGCGAGTTTCTCGGCGCGGCGTATTTCGCCAGCGCGAGGGAAGGCTGGGTCTGCGGTGCGGACAACAGCGAGCACATCTACTTGCTGCACACCGTCGACACCGCATCCACGTTCCAGCGCGTGGATCTGGCCACGACGGTCGCCGACGTGACGGGCCAGGTGGCCGTCTTGACCGGCGTGCGCGTGGCGCCGGGCGGGAGCGGTAAGGCCATCGGCGTCTTTGCCACCGGCATGCACACCAGCCAGGGCGATGTCTACATGATCGCCGACTACACCAGCTCGGACGGGGGGGCGAGCTGGCAGCTTCACGTCAACGACCCGGGGGAGGGTGAGGACATCCAGCCCGAAGGCGCCATGCTGAATGCCTGTTTCTACAGCGATCGGCTGGCCTGGGCCGTGGGCAGCGGGCTGCGGATCGTCAAGAACGCACCGCCCTGCAGCTCGGATGACGACTGCTTCCAGGGCTTCGTCTGTCAGGACGGGGTCTGCAAGCCCAACACCTCGGGGCCCTGTGAGGTGGACGAAGACTGCTATGGCGATCTCGTCTGTCGCAATGGCGTCTGCAGCGATCCGGGTCCGGCTGCCTGCGTGAACGACGAGGACTGCGAGGGTGAGCTCGTCTGCATCCACGGCCACTGCACCGAGCGACCCGGCTGCGACGAGGAGGCTCCGGTGGGCTCGCAGGGCTGCCCCTTCGGGCAGATCTGTGTCTTCGGTCGTTGCATCCAGAACGTGTCCTGCGACAATGACGAGGATTGCAGCTCCACCCAGCGCTGCCACGAGGGCCATTGCGTCCCGCGGGAACTGCCCGAGTATCGCTGCCTGGACGACGAGGACTGCGCTGCGGGCGAGCGCTGCGTCGACACCTGGTGTGAATGGGTTGGCGGCGAGGACGGCGGGACGGGAAGCGACGCCGGCTCGGGCGACGATGGGGGTACCGGTCCAGACGCAGGCCAGCCAGCTGACGCCGGCACCGGCTCCGATGGCGGCACGCAACCGAGCGATGGCGGGGGCTGTGGCTGCGGAGCGAACCCCGCCGTGGGGCTGTCCGTGCTCTGCATGGCCCTGATGTTCTTGGGACTGCTTGCGAGGAGGCGAGATTGAGCTTGCATCTCTCTAGTCCCAAAACAAGTGCGCTGCACTTGTTTTGGGTCTTAGTCACTCTCAGGGGGCTTTCGCAAAGCCCCCTCGCTGCTGGAAT
>JAFGRB010000344.1 GCA_016935365.1 Deltaproteobacteria bacterium | reverse complement strand
TTGTCGATTAAAACTCTTGAAATCTGGGGCTTTTCTTTGTTTTGTCAATACCCCCGACTATAAAGGTCGCTTGTTTCAGGACTAGGGTCAATCGCCGGCCTTCTCGTCCGCGCCCGGCTTTGCAGCCGCGAGCTGCTCGTGGATCAAGGTCATCAGGGCCTTGCCGTCGCTCACCCCGATGCCGCCGAACTCGCCCTTCTTGGGGGCATTGAAGCGCACCGCCAGCTGGTAGGGATCCGGGAACTTGCCGGGGACGCCCCCGCAGATCCCGATCGAGCCGAGCTCGGCTCCGGCCTCGTCGCGAAAGGCGAGCTCGAAGTCGGACATGCACCTCGCCAGCGCGCCGTGGATCTTCTGCTCCAGGTCGATGACATCGAGGAAGGCGCGCACCTTCTCGGGCTTCGAGACGGTGGCCGGCTCGCCGCGCTTGCGGCCGGACTCCGTGGTCTCGATCCTGCAGAGGCTGATCTGCTCGGTGCTCTTCAGGTAGCTCGCGAGCGACTTGCCGATCGCGCCCTCGGTCTCTTTGGCCGCCGGCTTGCTCCCGGTCGCTGCCAGCTCGACGCCGGGCTTCGGCTCCTTCGCGGCGGGAGTCGCCTCCTTGCTCGTACAGGCCGTACAAAGTCCGACGATCATGGCCAGGAAGATCACCTTGCTCTTCATCTCGTCCTCCTCGTGATAGATAGACTGTCTCTACGGCTCATCTGGACCTCGCCAGGCGAAAGCCCACGCCGAAAGTCCGGTAGTCGAGCGTGCCCCGACCCCGCTGGGCAGACCGGCAGTACCTGGCCGCGTGGCACGCTCCGCTGCCGCGGTTGACCCGGTACTGGCCCGCGCTCGGTCCGAGCGGATCGGTCACGCTGCCCGCCGGGTATGCCCCGTACCAGTCGTGGCACCACTCCCAGACGTTCCCGAGCATGTCGCAAAGCCCCCAGGCATTCGGCCTCTTCTTGCCCGCGGGCTGCGTGCCGCAGCTCGAGGCCGCGTACTGCTTGCCCGACCACCCGGAGCAATCCACCCCGCCCTGGTAGCCCACGCCGCTGTTGCCCCCGTACCAGGCGATGGGATCCAGCTCCGGGGCGTCGTGCTCCGCCCTGAGAGTCAGCGGCCCGGCGTAGATCGCGCCCGCGCTCCCGGCCCGGGCCGCGTACTCCCACTCGGCCTCGGTGGGCAGGCGATAGCCCTTGCACCCGAGCCCCTTGAAGCGGTCTTTGGAGTAGCACTCCTCGAGCCCTTCCTTGCGCGACATCGCGTTGGCGTAGGCGGTAGCGTCCTGCCAGCTCACCTGCTCCACCGGGCAGCCGTCTCCGCAAGCGGAGAAGTGCGACGGGTTCTCGCCCATCAGCGCCCGGTACTGGCCCTGGGTCACCTCGGTGGTCTGCAGCAGGAAAGGCCGGGAGATCGTCACCTGATGCTGGGTCTCGTCCTCGCCCCGGCCGGGCTCGCCCGCGGGCGAGCCCATCGTGAAGCGGCCGGCCGGGATCTCGACGAAGCCCGCCGGCAAGCTCTCGGCCGGCTCCCCACTCCCGGGACGGGCCTGCTCGACAGGGCCCGCTCCCTTGCCCCAGGCCCGGATCTCGGCTGCGATTGCATCGATCGACTCGACCAGCTCGGCCAGGCTGCAGCCGCCCGCCTTCCTGGCGGTGAAGTCCGTGGTCTGGCGCTTCAGATCGTAGATCGAGGCCGAGACCCGACAGCTCGTGCCGACCTTGACCACGGTTGCCGTGAGCAGCTTGTCGGCCGGGAGCTGCCGTCCGAGCTCGATCTGGCACTTCTCGTCGTAGCACTCCCTGTGCGACTCGCCGGCCTGCACGAGCAGGGCCTTCTTGACGTCGCCCGGCGGCATCACCTGGAAGATCCCGTGCAGCGAGAGCTCCGTGGACAGAACCCCGGTCAGCATGTCCCGCTCGGCCTTCTCGAGCTCGAGAAGCTTGAGCTGGATGTCGAAGACCGCCACCACCGGACGCCCGCTCCCTGCCCGCGACCCGGCCCCGGCCGCGAGCACGGACAGCAAAGCGATCGCGAGCAGCCCGGGCGCGGGGCGGGATGCGCTCAGTTCGGGCAGTCTTTGGGGCAGTTGCATTTGTTCTCGCCCTGGCCGCACTTCCCGTCGCCACACCTCGTGCACACGAAGCACGGGCAGCGGGGGAAGGAGCAGGCTCCGGTCTTCGGATCGTAGACTGCCTCCCGGATCGACACCAGGCCTGGACAGCAGGGGATCTTCTCCCCGCCGGCCATGTCCTCCTCGTAGCTCTCGCCCTCGGCGTGGCAGGTTCCTCCCGGCTCGGCTCTCGGCTCTGCAGCCGCGAGCTGCTCGTGGATCAAGGTCATCATGGCCTTGCCGTCGGTCAGCCCGATGCCGCCGAGCTCGCCCTTCCGGGGGCCGTCGAACCTCGCCGCCAGCTTGTAGGGATCTTCGAACTTGCTGGGAACTCCCCCGCAGATCCCGATCGAGCCGAGCTCTGCTCCGGCCCCGTCGCGAAATGCGAGTCGGAAATCGTCCGGGCACTTCGCGAGGCCGCCTGCGTGGATCTTCTGCTCCAGGTCGATGACCTCGAGGATCGCGCGCACCTTCTCGAGCTGGGAGATGGTGACCGGCTCGCCTCTGTCGAGGCCGGATCCCGTGTGCTCGTACTTCCAGAGGCTGATCTGCCGGGTGTCTTTCAGGTAGCTCGCGAGCGTCTTGCCGCTCGCGCTCGGGCGCTCTCCGGCCGCCGGCGCGAGGCCGGGCTTCGGGTTCTGGGCAGCGGGAGCCGCCTCCTTGCTCGTACAGGCCACGCACAGCCAAAAGAGCATGGACAACAAGATCACCCCGTTTTTCATCTCGTCCTCCGCATGCGTTCAGGGTACGAGCGCGATTGCTGCAACTGCCAGAATTACCACGCGATTCATGCCTGGACCCCTCGGGTGGTCACCACTGGATACCCGCTTTCTACGCTCGAGGTCAAACATCGATCTACTTTTGTATCAGCCTTCTCTTCTGGTGAATGGTCACGGCTGCTGGATGGCCTCGGCGACTTCTAGATAGATGCGATGAGGTAAGAACGGGATGACGGTCATAAGGAGCGCGAGATCGCTTTCGTACAATGCCCCATTCATGACAAACAAGGGCCAGTTGCGCCCCCAGTACAGACTCAGGACCTCCTTGTCGCCAGCGAATGCTGCGCATCCCAGCCTGATATCGGGAGGCTTTCCGGAGCCCTTCTTCCATCGCGCGTTTTTCAGGGCCTCTATCATGGACTCCAGGCGGGGCTGCATGACGATGACCTTGAAGTCGTGATGGGTCTTTCGGATGTAATCCTGGCTGATGGTGAAGCGGGTCAAGGAGTCCCAGTGGATATAGTAGAGCTCCAGCCTCGTGATGGCGCCTTTTTCATATGACCGGAAGAAGTCGCTCAGTGCTCGCCTCGGCTCTGGGGGCTCCTTCCCGTCGGCCTTGGATTCGAGATGCGACACGAGGACCAGAAGCGCCACCATGCATGCTGCGATCTTCGGCATGGAGCACCAGTAGCACATCGAATGTGTTTTGTGGAGATAAATCACGCCCGCGAACGTCGAGCGGGCTCCAGGACCACCATCACATGCCCGTCCACCTCGGGCACGCTGAGCTCGACGAAGCCCTCGCCGTACCCGTGTTCCAGCTCGACCTCGCCGGGCGCCAGGTAGACCCGCCCGGGCCGCCTGCTCACCCGCACCCGCAGGCGCACGTGATATAGCGGCTGGCTCTCCTCGATGATGTCCAGCCCGGCTGCCCGGCGCTCGGGCACGTAGCTCATCAGGTGCACGATCCGCCGCCGGCCCCGCTGCAGCAAGCTCAAGCGCGCGGTCGTGGGCAGCGCGGCCTCGACGGCCCGGCTGCCGAGCAGGCCGTCTAGCATCCGGGCCACGATCTGACGGTAGACCGGGTAGGCGGTGAGGGCGTAGGCCGTGAACAGGGGCGACTGGATGTAGACCACCGGGCCCTGGCGCACGATGGCCGGCCTGCGCGTACGCCTGGCCATGGCCACCTCGGTGTGGCCCGAGAAGCGCTCCGCGCTCCGGCTGAAGTAGGGATCGCCGAGCGTGGCGAGCACCTCTGCGCCTCGCCTGGCCCGGACCTCGAGCCCGGAGCAGTAGAGGGCGTGCGGCATGTCGGGGATGTGCCGCCTGAGCTCCTTGCCGGGCAGCAGGTACTGGCGGGAAAAGCGCGCCTGGCCGGAAAAGGTCACGGGCCATGCGCCGAGCGCGAAGCGCGCCTCGCTCTCGGCCAGACCGGACTCGGCCGTGGCCAGCACCTTGCCGCCTTGCGCGAGGTACGCCTCGAGCCTCGCGGCCAGCTCGGCGTCGAGACGGATCTCGTCCGGGAGCACGAGCGCCTCGTAGGACTCGAGGCGGGCCTGCGGGCTCACCACGTCGAAGAGCAGGTGCGCCTCGGCCAGCATGCGCGCGGCGCCGGCCGCGGCCGGCGGGATCTCGTGGACCGGCGGGACGAGAAGCCCGACCTGGGTGACGGGCCTCGCGCCCCGGCACCAGGGCGCGCGTGCCTGGACCTGGGCGAAGACCGCGCCGATCCGCTCGTAGACCGCGGGCTCGGGCCGGCCGCCAGGCGGCAGGTGATCCCCGATGCAGCAGGCGCCGCCGAGCATCAGGGCGTGGAAGCACTCCTGCTCCAGGGCGGCCTGCGGCTTCAGCCCGCCCACGTCGCCCCAGGTCTGGTGGAAGCGGGCCGTCATGCCGGAGAACGGCTTGCCCAGAGTCCGCGCGAAGCGGCCCATGATCGGAAGGTGGGCGTAGCCCCAGCCGCCCGTGGGCAGGCTCTCGACCTCGACGTGGCTGTCGTAGGGCACGAGATCGCGCCCGGCCAGGGTGAAGCAGGAGTTTGCGAAGAACGAGAGGCCCGCTCGCCTGCCGCGGAGCGCGCGGGCCAGCCGGGCGTGCGCCTCGCGCATCACCTCGTGGCTGAAGGCGGCCGCGGACCTGGCGTCCTTCGGATCGAGGCCCCGGGCGCGCATCTGCTCGATGCACCGCGGGCAGCAGCAGGCCGGCTGCGGCTGCATCAGAATGTCGAAGAACAGGCCGTCCGCCGGGTAGGCGTCCAGGATCTCGGCGGCCTGGGCCGCGACCCGG
>JAFGRB010000343.1 GCA_016935365.1 Deltaproteobacteria bacterium | reverse complement strand
TGAAGTCGCGCTGGGCGAGGAACGGGATCTGGGTCTTGGCCCAGATCGTCAGGTTGCGGTTCAGGTCGAACTCGGCGATGCAGCCCGCGGTGCCCATGCAGCTCTGCTGGATCCACTGGGTCGAGAACTCGCCCTCGGCGACGAAGGCCGAGGCCTCGCGCCCGGCGGCCAGGTCCCCGGACTCGTGGTGAAACCGCAGGTCGAGGCGGTTGTCCGCGCGGGGCCTGCCCCGGGGATCGGCCTCGTGGATCAGCGGCGCTCCTTCCGACAGGGCCTCGACCGGATCGAAGACCGCCGGCAGGGGCTCGTACTCGACGTCGATCAGCCGCACGGCCTCGGCCGCGGTCTCGGCGTCCACCGCCGCCACGGCGGCCAGTTCGTCGCGAAACTGACGGACCTTGCCCCTCTTCAGCGCGAAGTTGTCCCGGAGGAACCCGATGCGGACCTCGGGCGTGTTGGCCGCGGTGATCACCGCCCGCACCCCGGGCAGCCGCTCGGCCCGTGAGGTGTCGATGTTCAGGATCCGGGCGTGGGCGTGCTCGCTGAACTTGACCTTGCCGTGGAGCATCCCCGGCCGCGAGAGATCGTGGATGTACAGCGCCCGCCCGGCGACCTTGTCCGGCGCGTCGGGCCGCGGGACCTCGGTGCCGATGTGCCGCGTGGCGGTCATCGATCCCTCCCCGCGACCGCGGCCCGCCTGACCGCCTCGACGATCTGCACGTAGCCCGTGCAGCGGCAGAGGTTGCCGAGCAGCGCGTCCCGGACCTCCTCGTCGGAAGGGTCGGGGTTGCCGTCGAGCAGCGCCTTGGTCGACATGATCATCCCCGGCGTGCAGAAGCCGCACTGCACGGCCCCGCACTCGACGAAGGCCCGCTGGATCGGGCCGAGGGTGCTGTCCGGCCCGGTCAGCCCCTCGACGGTCGTGACCTCCCGTCCGTCGATCTCGGCCGCGGGGTAGAGGCAGGCGTTCACGGCGCGGCCGTCCACGATCACGGTGCACGCGCCGCACTCGCCCTCGCCGCAGCCCTCCTTGGTCCCGGTCAGCCCCAGGCCCTCGCGCAGCACGTCGATCAGCCGATCGCCCCCGCCGGCGACCGCCGTCGCCTCGGCGCCGTTGACGCGAAACGAGATCTCGCGCTTCATGCCGCCTCCCGGCCGAGCAGGCTCTCGAGGGCCCGCCTCAGGTAGACGCCGACGATGTGACGCCGGTAGTCCGCGGTGGAGCGCACGTCCGTGATCGGTGCCACGCAGCGCATCGCGACCTCGGCCGCACGGGCCGTCCGCTCCGGGGTCGGGGCGGCGCCCTCGAGGAGCGCCTCGACCTCCCGCAGGCGCAGGGGCACGGGTCCCACCGAGCCCGCGGCGACCCGCACCTTGCGGCAGACGGGCCCGTCCATCGAGAGCAGCACGGCCACGCTGGCCACCGCGAGGTCCATCTTCACGCGCCCCTTCTTCAGGAACAACGCCCGGGCCCCGATGTCGGGGGGCGGCAGGATCACCGCGGTCAGGATCTCGTCCTCTGCGAGCGCCGTGGCGCCCGGTCCGAGGAAGAAGTCATCGAGGGGAAGTTCGCGGCTCCCGCCGGAGCGCTCGAGCCTGACCCGGGCCCCGAGGGCCAGCAGCGGCAGCGCCGAGTCCGCGCAGGGCGAGGCGTTGGCCAGGTTGCCGCCGACGGTGCCGGCGTTGCGGATCTGCCGGCTGCCCACGCGCGCCGCGGCCCGGGCCAGCACCGGGTAGTCCCGCGCCACGACCGGGTCGTCGAGCAGGTCGGTGAAGGTGGTAGCCGCGCCGATTCTCGCGCCGCCCTGCTCCTCGCGAACGCCGGCCAGCTCCGGGATCCGGCGCAGGGAGATCAGCGCGGCGGGCGCGAGCTCGCGGCTCCGGAGGCGGACCATCAGGTCCGTGCCGCCGGCGATGACCCTGGCGCCCGGGACGGCGGCCTTCAGCCCGAGGGCCTCCCCGAGCGCCCGCGGACAGTGGTACTCGCAGCGGATCATGCGATGATACCCCCTTCCCGCAGGGACGAGATCTCGCGGGCGGACAGCCCGATCTCGGCCAGCAACGCGTCGGTGTGCTCGCCGTAGGACGGGGCGAAGGGCAGCTCCCCGCCCAGGCGATCCAGGTGCTCGGTGGCCGTGGCCGGCGGTGGCAGCCGTACCGCCCTGCCGTCCGGTGTCGTCGTCCGCAGCGCCTTCCCGGCCACGAACGGCAGGTCCGCGACCTGCTCGATGCGGGTGATGGGCGCATGGGGGATCGAGGCCGCGGCCAGCACCGCGGCGACCTCCGCCGAAGGGTGGCGGCTGGTGATGGCCTCGATGGCCGCGTGCAGTTCCCGGCGGTTCTCGCGCCGGCCGGTGTTGTTCGCATAGCGCTCGTCGACCAGGGAGGCGAACATCGGATCCCTGGTGACGCGGTTCCACTGGGCGTCGCTGCCGATGGCGACGTAGATGTGGCCGTCCGCGGTTCGGTAGGCGTTCACCGGGACGAACAAACGGTGCTCGTTGCCCGAGCGCTTCAACTCGGCGGGGGCGGTGTCCAGGTCGAGCATCGGCAGGAAGGTCTGCAGCCAGGATACGGCCACCCGGGCCATCGAGATGTCGATCATCTTTCCGCGACCGGTCTCGCCGCGCTCGAGCAGGGCCAGCAGGATCTGGGCGAAGGCCTCGTCGCCGGCGTGCAGATCCACCAGGGGGATCCCGGTCTGCATCGGCGGGCCGTCGGGCGTTCCGGTCACGTCCATGTAGCCGCACATGGCCTGCAGCACCGGGTCGTAGCCGGGCACCTCGGGGTGGTCGAGCCCCATGGCCGAGATGCTGCACCAGATCAGGTCTTCGCGGGCCCGGCGCAGGGTCTCGTAGTCGATGCCGAGCTGGGCGTGGCGGAAGGGGATGGTGTTGGTGCAGAAGACGTCGGCACCGAGCCCGCGGATCAGCTGCTGGACGAGGTCCTGGCCCGCGCGCTCCTTGAGGTTGAGGGCGATGGCCTCCTTGCCGAGGTTGGGGGCCACGAAATAGCTGTGCCGGTCGTCCCCCGCCACCGGGCGGCCGATGTAGCGGTTGGGGTCGCCCTTGGTCCGCTGGCCGGGCAGGGGCGTGGGCTCGATGCGGACCACGCGCCAGCCCAGGTGCACGCAGCGCAGCGTGGCGTAGGTCATGGTCAGGGCCTGCTCCATGCTGAGCACGACTTGCGGTCTCAAGCGGTTCCTCCTGGCCGCGGGAACCCCGAGGTTCTTCGGCCGGGAAAGCCTACTATCCGGACCGGGGTCGGACAAGGGTGGATTTGGATTTGTGTCGTAAGCACGTGAAGTGTCCGCTCCCGGTAGCACATGAAATGTCCGGTCCAACAGGGTGGGATGCAAAATGGCGATAGCGAGGAGGTGTCTCGATGTCGCTGTACGGACCCACCGCAGTGGAGCGGGCAATGAGAATCCAGGAAGTCATCTTGAGGGCAGCAAGCGGCGAGATCACATGGATGAAGGCCGCGCACATCATTGGCTGCTCGGACCGCACGATGCGGCGCTGGAAGACGCGATACGAGAAGCTCGGTTACGACGGGCTTCTCGACCGCAGGACGCAGCGACCATCGCCGAAACGCGTACCGCTGCAGGAAGTGGAGAAGGTCCTGCGACTCTACCGGGACCGCTACGACGGTTTCAACGTGAGGCACTACCACCAGAAGCTTCGCGAGAAGCACGGGGTCACGTTGTCCTACACGTTCGTCAAGAAGGCGCTCCAGGAAGCGGGGCTCGTGCAGAGAACGCGCAAGCGCGGCAGGCATCATCGCCGACGAGAACCCAAGCCCTGCTTCGGTGAGATGCTTCACATCGACGGCAGCTCTCACGCCTGGCTGGCTCTGAAGCCGGAGCTCGTGTTGACCCTCATCGTCGTGCTGGACGACGCGACATCTCGGATGCTCTACGCCCAGCTGTGGCTGGAGGAGACGACGAAGGCCATCCTGACGGCCCTGCGCACCGTCATCGCCGAGCACGGGCTCTTCATGAGCCTCTACACCGACCGGGCCAGTTGGGCGTTCTACACTCCCCAGGCGGGGAAGAAGGTCAACAAGACCATGTTAACCCAGGTGGGACGGGCCCTGGATCGGTTGGGGATCGAACACATCCCGGCCTACTCCCCTCAGGCACGCGGCCGTAGCGAAAGGGTCAACCTGACGCTGCAGGACCGCTTGGTCAACGAGCTCAGGGAGGCCGGGATCGACAACATCGAAGCGGCCAACCGCTACATCCGGGAGGTCTACTGCCCGGACCACGACCGGAACTTCGCCCGGGAGCCAGCCGACCCTACGAGCTGCTTCGTTTCCGCCCACGGAGCGGTGCTGGACGACATCCTGTGCATCGAGGAAGACCGGACCGTCTCGAGCGACAACACCGTCCAGGCAGGCAAGAAGTTCCTGCAAATCGACAAGCAGAAGGACAGAGCCACCTGCAAGGGGCTCAGCGTGAAGCTGCGGGAGCATCTGGACGGCACCTACAGTGTGACTCGCGGTGTGAAGATCCTGGGACGTTTCGACGCCCATGGACGGCCGCTGGGCAAACCGGCTTCTCGAAGTGGCAAGCACCATCGAGCAGCCTGAAGACAAGAAACGACTGGCAGGCGGGAGCTGCCAGGAACGACAACTCAACCGGACATTTCATTTGCTACAGAAACCGGACAGATTGACGTGCTACCGACAGGGCCAACCAGGGCCAACCAGGGCCAACCGGGCCAACCGGCCCGTGCGCGGCCCGGCGGCCGCGGGTCCGGGGACATCCGCGTCCGGAGAAACAGCCCTTGATGGTGCGCCCCTGGTCTGGTAATGAAAAGTGCTTCGTCTTGATCCACGAGCGGTGCGCCCGCGAGACCCAGGCGGGCAGCACCGAGGGAGAAGCGCATGGTCGAGCCCCAGATGGTTATGTATGAAGAGGAGTTCAACCAGATCCAGCAGGTCTGCGACAAGCTGGTGCGGGACGCCAACGCCATCGTCGTCTTCATCGTCGACAAGAACGGCCAGCTGATTTCCACCTCGGGCGAATACGAACACCTCGACACGACCTCGCTCGCCTCGCTGACCGCCGGCAACATCGCGGCCACCGGGGGGATGGCCAAGCTGCTGAAGGAGAACGAGTTCGCCACCCAATTCCACGAGGGGGAGCACCAGAACATCCACATCCAGA
>JAFGRB010000342.1 GCA_016935365.1 Deltaproteobacteria bacterium | reverse complement strand
GGGAATAGGGAGGTTTGATACTACCCTTTGTACCCGAGTGGCGACGCCGTTCCAACTTGGGTTGCGGGCGTCAGCCCGCGCTATGATCTCCCCGGCGATTTGCGGTCTGGCCGTCCACGCTGCTATCCTGCTCGCCCATGCGAAGGACGCTCCCCATGCTCGTGCTCGGCGCCGCGAGCGGCGGGCTGCTCTTCGTCTCGGACGCACCCGCGGGCGTCTATTGGATCCAGCTCTTCGCCCTGCTGCCCTGGCTCGCGGGCCTGGCCTTGCTCGCGCTGCGCTGGTGGCATTCGGTGCTCTCCGGGCTCGGCCTGGGGCTCGCCTACGCCGTCCCGACCCTGGCCATGCTCGACTTCCCCTGGCTCGCCGACCTGGGCTTCGGCCTGGGCCTGGCCTTGCAGTGGGCCCTGCTCTCGGCGCTCGTCGGCGGGCTCTTCTCCCGCTGGCCGCCCGTCTGGGCTGCCCTGGGCGCGGGCGCGCTGGCCGCGCTCGTCGAGTGGATCCAGCAGCTCGCGGTGCCCATGTGGGGTACGGCCCAGTGCTGGGTCCGGGTCTGGTCGGCCTGCCCGGCATGCATCCAGCTCGCGAGCCTCGCGGGCATGCTGGGCGCGGTCTTCGCCCTGGTCGCGATCCAGGCCCTGGCGGTCCAGCTCGCGCTCGCAGCCCGCGCGCTCGCGCGCGGGCGCGCCGCCGTGCTCACCGCCGCGCTGGCCGGCCTGCTCGGCGCGGCGATCGTTGCCGACGCCGCGCTCTGGGCCCGCGAGCCGCAGTCGCGCATCAAGGTCGCGGCCGTGGGCTGGACCTACGCCTCCTGGCCGCATCCGGCCTCGCCCGTGCTCGAGCGCCACGTCCTGCCGGCGCTCTCGCAGGCGGCCGACGGCGGCGCCGCGCTGCTCGCCTGCCCCGAGGTGGGCCTGTACCTCGAGCCCGGCGAGCGCCAGACCGTGCTCGCGAGGCTCCAGCAGGCAGCCGCCGAGAGGCGCATTTGGGTGGCTGCCGGGATCTTCGACGTCCAGAGCGACACCAACCGGATCGTGTGGATCGCGCCCGACGGCCGCATCGAGGCCGAGTACGTCAAGCACCACCTGGTGCCCTTCTTCGAGACCTACCCCGCGGGCGACGGAGAGCCCGTGCTGGTCGAGATCGACGCTGCGCGCGCGGGCGGCATCATCTGCCAGGACGACAACTTCACCGATCTCAGCCGCGCCCTGGGGCGCGAGGGCTGTGGGCTCGTTGCCGTGCCGACCAACGACTGGGCCGCGGTGGCCCCCTACCACCAGGAAAACAGCCTCTGGCGGCCGGTCGAGTCGGCCTACGGCCTGGTGCGCGCGACCACCAACGGCACCAGCCTGATCGCCAGCGCCCGCGGCGAGACGCTCGCGAGCTGCGATCACCTGAGGCAGGGCCCGGGCCTGGTCACGGCCGAGCTGCCGCTCTACGTCCCGGGCTCGGCCTACGCGCACTGCGGCGACTGGCCCGTGCTCGCCGCCTGCGCCCTGCTGCTCGCAGCGGGCGCGCTCGCGGCCAGGAGGTCCCGAGGCATTGACAAGCAGGACACCCGGTGCTAGGAAAATGCTCCTGCCCGATCCGAAGCCGATCGGCCGTCTTTGACAAGCTGGCAGCAATCGGGGTGAATGTAGCTCAACTGGTAGAGCCCTGGACTGTGGATCCAGTTGTTGTGGGTTCGAGCCCCATCATTCACCCTACTTTTGTGGGTCGTTAGCTCAGCTGGTAGAGCAGCGGACTCTTAATCCGCGGGCCAAAGGTTCGATTCCTTTACGACCCATGATGCAGTTCGCGCCCGGCCGGACGCCGGGCGCGATTTTTACGCCCGTAGCTCAGCTGGATAGAGCGGCGGACTTCGAATCCGCAGGTCACAGGTTCGAGCCCTGTCGGGCGTGTCGCCTCGAGCGCAGAGCCCCGCAACGCCTTGCGGGGCTTTGCTTTGCGTGTTATCAGCAGTGGAGGCGCCGATTCTCCGGAGGTTCCGGCGATGAGACCGCGGGTCCGCCGCGCGTATCGTCCTGAGAGTGAATTCCTGTGGATCCTCGCCTGCGCTGCTCTGCTCGCGGGCTGTGCGGCCAGGAGCTCGCCCGCGACGACGAAGCCCGCTCGAGAGACGGCCGAGAAGGCCGGGCCCGGCTCGTCCGGCAGGCCCGACTTCCGCTGGAAGGGCGTGGAGCTCTTCGGTCGGCGCGACATCTCGCGAGAGGCGATCCTGAAAGACATGCCCGTCGAGATGGGCGCCCCGGTCGACATGCAGGCGACGAATGCCGTCCTCCAGGCGCTCACGAGCTGGTGTCGAGACCTGAAGGAACAGCACGCCCTGGCGTTCGCCGAGTGCAGCTTCGTCGCCTATGCGGACGGTCGGGTCTACTTGACGGTCGACCTGGTGCATCCAGACGAGGCGTACCGTCTCGCCTACCGCCCTCGACCGGCGGGCTCGGCGGCCGTCTCCGAGCCCGGCGTCTTCGAGCTGCTCGGCAAGCTCCAGAGCCTGACTCACCAGATGCTGATCGACGGTCGGCCGGCGAGCGAGATCTGGGCCGGCTTCCTGGACTACCGGGAGCCCGCCCCGCACGAGATGGCGGTCGAGCTCTCGAAGCGGGTTCCGCCTCTCGCAGACGAGCTGCTCGAGGTGCTCGATGGAGAGCGCGACGACAGGAAGCGCGGGCAGGCTGCCTGGCTGCTGTACTACTCGGGCAATCCCCCCCGAGCGATCCGCGAGGCGGCCGCCCACCTGGACGATCCATCCAGCCTGGTCAGGAACAACCTGAGCCGATACCTGATCAACGTGGTCGGAGAGATACCCGACGCTCAGGTCCGCAGATCCGTCGTCGACGCCCTGCTCGTCCAGCTCGGACGCCCGAGCATGTCCGATCGCAACAAGTCGCTCTTCGCCTTGCTCGAGCTGGCCAGGGCCCATGAAGACACGCGGCGCTACATCGCAGAAAAGGGCGAGCCGCTGATCGCCTCCGTTCGCGACACCAGCATCCTGGCGAATGTCAGAGGGCCGGCCGAAGAGCTGCTCGATCTTCTTGAACCGTGAATCCGCCCTTGGTGTAATGGACCCATGGCAAGCCCGACCGCACTGGAGAAGCGCTCGGCCGCCCGGAGGCGGAGGATCGTCACCCATCGCGCCGCGAGCTTCCGCGAGGCCTTCCTGTGGGATCTGGACTTCTGGCAGAGTCAGACGCCCGAGCAGCGCCTCTCCGCGCTGGTGGCGATACGGCGCGACGTCGCCGAGGTCATGCGATCGCGATCCAGGCGGCGGGGGTGAGCATGGACACGATCGAAGACTTCGAGGACATGCTGGCCCTGCTCCAGAAGCACAGGGCGCGCTATTTGATCGTCGGCGGCCTGGCCTTCACCTATCATGCGCTGCCGCGCTACACGAAAGACATGGACCTGTGGATCGATCCCCGCCGCCAGAACGTGATCCGCGCCAACCGGGCCCTGGCCGACTTCGGCAGCCTGGACGTCCTGAACCTGGAAGACGCGGACGAGATCCTGCAGATCGGCGTGGCGCCCAACCGCATCGACTTGATCCGGCGCATCGCCGGCGTGCGATTCGAGACCGCCTGGAAGAGGAGGATCCGATCCAGGTACGGTTCGGCCACGGCTTACTGGATAGACCTCGACAGCCTGATCCGCATCAAGGCGCGCATCGACCACCCCCGCCACCAGGAGGACGCGCGCATCCTGAGAGAGGTCCGAAGACGCCGGGCATCCAGGCGCAGGAAAGCCTAGCGAGCCCCGCGGTCCGCCCGCCGCGTCGAGCTCGCAGCAGGATCGCCTTGCTCACGATGGAACCGTTCCTCGCACCCGAGAGCGATCGCTCGCGATCCGTCAATCGACGAGCGTCGTCAGCTTGCAGATGTCCAGGATCGTGGTGGCAGCCGCCTCGATCTCGATCGTGCCGGCGCCATCGCCGAACAGGCGCGGCGCCCAGTCGACCTTCGCTCGGTAGCGGCCCGGCGGCAGCAGCTCGACGAAGACGCCGCGTGCGTCGGTGGTGATCGGAGTGGGCCGGCCGTCGAGCTCGATGGTCAAGCTGCGGCTGCTCTCGAAGCCCTCGACGAAGAAGACGCGTGCGCGCCGCCCGCCGGCAGCACAGGTGCAGACGACCCCGGCCAGCACGCCGCGCAGCGCGTCGGGCAGCTCCCGCCAGGGCCCCGCTGTCTGTTGCATGCGGCCGGTGGGGATCTCGAGAAGACGGATCTGCGGGTAGTAGCCCTTGCGAAGGAAGTACAGGACCAGCGTCTCTCCGGGCTGCCCCTGGCACGCCACCTGGAACTCGCCCTGCCCGGCCTCCAGGGATGCGTGGCCGAACATCCGGACCTCGACGCCGTCATCGAGCCGGCCGTGGATCGAAGGGCCCGCACACGCACCGGCCGCGAGCCCGGCGGCCAGGAGAACTGCTCTCGTGAAGGCGTTCCTCATGTTTACCTCTCCGCTCGAGCCATGGCCGAATCGCGCCTCAGACCTCCCCGGCCGGCCTCGCCAGGCCGCGGACCGCCAGCGCCACCAGCAGCAGCACCGCGCCGTGGGCGAGCGGCCGCGCGATGGTCCACGCGTCGAGCAGCGCGTAGCCCGCCTCAGGGACGTGCGAGGCCGCGGCGCGGATCACCAGGTCCAGCGCCACGGCGGCGGCCTCGATCGCGGCCGCGGCGGTCAGCCCCGCGGCCGCCCTGCCCTGCCCCCTCGCCTTGAGACGCCGCGCGACGACGATCAGGAAGACCGCAGCCGCCGCGGCCGCCAGGCAGGCCGCGAACCAGCTCATGCCGAACCAGTGGATGCGCACGTTCATGCCCGGATCCAGAGCACAGCCCCGGCGGGCCGTCAATCGGCTGGGCGCGGCCCGATGCAGACCGGCCAGCAGCGTCTGGTCGAAGGGGCTAGGGGCAGAAGTCGATGCGGACGACGGCCGGGCTCTGCTCCAGGCAGCTGCCGCGGCGCAGACACTGGCGCTCGCGGTCGATGCAGTAGTCCTGGGTGTATGGACAGAACGACGACTCCTGGGGCGAGGGACAGCTCGGGCATGCGGCGACGACCTCGGCCCAGGGGCCCGGCGCGCACCGGACAGGCGGGGCGGAACGCTCGCGGCACGCGGCGGTCGCGCACAGGCAAGCGATCAAAACGGGGAGCCAGGCGCGTCTCAAGTCCGCCTCCGCCGCGAGCGCGCGCGGATCGGGCTCAGCCGGTCCAGCTCTCGCACTCCGCTTCGCTCTTGCCGCAGGTGGTGGCCCGGCACTCGACGTAGTGGTCCGGCCACGGCTCGGTCGAGCACTCGGTCAGGCAGTCGTCGCGCTCGCCGGCCTCGAGATCCCCGCACTCGATCATGTGGTCGCAGGCCGACTCGCAGGTGGCCCGGCCGTAGGCCTCGCACTCCGCGTCGCTCCGGCCGCAGGTCTCGGTCCGGCAGGCGATGAAGCTCGCCGACCAGGGCTCGGAGCTGCAGTCGTCGACGCAGCCGCCCTTCTCGCCCGCTTCCAGGTCCCCGCACTCGACCATGTGGGCGCAGGCCGCCTCGCACGCGCCCCCGGAGCCGCCGTCGCCGCAAGCCCAGGCCACGAGCGCCCCCAGACATGCCGCTGTCTCGAACCAGCGCGTCATCTGAGCTCTCCTCCCGTTGGCCGCGAGTATACAGACATTCCCCCCCGCTCGCCAGGCCTGCGTCTCGGTCGACCCAGGCTCCGCACCGTTCATTCGCACCTGGCGCCGATATCCTCTCCGTCGACATACCAGCGCGTGCAGCACTCCGAGCCCGTCCACCAGGTCTCGCTGCACATGCTGATGCCCATCTCCATGAAGCACTCCAGGTCGTGGACGTCGCAATCGCAATAGCCCTCCGTCACGCAGTAGCCATTGCAGCACTCCCGGGGAGGGATGTAGCCGACGCTGCAGTCGTTGTAGTACAGCCAGTGCCCGCAGCTGTCCCACCAGACAGCCTCCTCGTGATAGCAGCCCTGGCTTATGTCTGGAGCGCAGTGCCGCGTGCCCGCGTCGCAGTGCATGTTCTCCGGACAGCCGGCATCCGAGCTGCACGGGGCAGCGCACCAGTTGCCGGCTTCCGGATACTCATCCCAGTGGTCGCAGATGTACCCCGGAAGGCATTCCGAGTCGCTCTCGCAGTCGTCACAGTTGTCGCCCAGGGTGCTTATGCAGCGGTTGTCCACGCAGGTCTCGTACTCGCCGTCGCAGAACCCGCACCACACGACGCCGCACACGGGATCGTAGCCGCACTCCGCGCCGGCGCAGCTCGGATCGCAGCCCCCGACGCACACGCCGTTCTAGCGAACGACTGATGGACCGACGACAGGCGGGCGCATTGCACATCCGAGCAAGCAGTTGCTATGCTGCCCGCATCCAAAAACGCTCTTTGCCGAGGTCTGCCATGCCCACGAAGCCGACCAAACCCCTGAAGCCCATCAAACCGCTCAAGCCCCTCAAGACAGCGCAGCCGCTCAAGCCCCTCATGCCTCTCAAACCGCTCAAGCCTCAAGCCGCCCCCCAGAAGACCGAGCTCGCGCTGGAGACCGAGAAGATCCTACGCCTCAAGGAGGAGATCGGCACGCGCTTCTGGGACCTGGGCCAGTGCCTGGTGCAGGTCCACGACCGCGAGCTCTACACCCAGGGCGGCTTCGAGAGCTTCGAGCAGTACCTCGGAAAGAAGGGCGTCTCGATATCCCGCCCGACCGCCTACCGCTTCATGGACCTGGCGCGGAGCTTCAGCCGCGAGATGGCGCGCAGGCACGGCCAGGCCAAGCTGCTCGCGGCCATCGAGCTCGCAAGGGCCACGCCCGAGCAGGACCGGCCGGTGGACGTGCTCGCCTACCAGGTGGAGACGCGCGGCTCCGACGGCAATCTGCAGCTCAAGCCCTTCGAGGACGCCTCGGGCGAGGAGATCAAGCGCCAGGCCCAGCGCATCCGGCGCAGGCAGAGGCCGCAGCGCGTCTCCCAGCCCACGATCTCGGTCAAGCCCGCCTGGCAGACCGAGGCGCTCCGCGCCCTGCGCGCCATCGCCCCGCAGGCCGGGATCGAGATCCGGACAGGCAAGGGCGCCGATCCCGATCTCACGGTCACCCTGTCGGGCCTGCCGCGATCCAAGCTTCGCGAGGCGTTTGCGAGGCTCACGAGGATCGTGCCGGAGTCCTGAGCGCGTGTCTCAGAATGAGACTACCGCGTCAGGATCCGGTTGCACGAAGGGTGGATTCTCGGTCGAGCGGGGGGAGGCTGGCGACTTCGGGCGGAGGC
>JAFGRB010000030.1 GCA_016935365.1 Deltaproteobacteria bacterium | reverse complement strand
GGGGGGGTGGTATACCACCCCCATCATTCTATCTCGAGCCGCGGATGGAGATGTCGCCAGTGGGGGGGGTGGTATACCACCCCCATCCATCTATCTCGAGCCGCGGATGGAGATGTCGCCAGTGGGGGGTATACCATCCATCTACTTCGAGCTGCGGACGGAGATGTCTCCGGAGAACGTGGCGAGCTCGAGCTCGGCGCCGCCCGCGCCGGCCCGGCCGCGTGCGCGGTGCTCGGAGCGCTCCTCGGCCTGGAGCGGGAAGCCCACCAGCACGCTGCCGCTGCGGGACTGGGCGCTCAGCTCGAAACCGGCGCCGGACGGAAGCTCAATAGCGATGTCCCCGCTGAAGCTCTTGGCCTCCAGGCCGCCGTCCGCGCCCAGCTCGCCCCGGTAGTGGACGTCCCCGCTGTGGCTCTTGAGGCGCACCCGTCCGGCGTGCACGCCCGCCAGCTCGACGCCCCCGCTGACCGACTTCGTCTCCAGGCTGTCTGCGCGGATGTCCTCGCCGCGCACGTCTCCGCTGACCGAGCTCGCCTCCAGACCGCCCCGGAGCGCGCGCAGGGTGACGTCTCCGCTGACCGACTTGGCCTTGACTGGCCCGGAGCAGGACGCGATCTTCACCTCGCCGCTCACGCTCTTGAGCTCGCAGCGCCCTTCGAGGCCCTCGACCGCGATGTCGCCGCTGAGCGTCGACACCCGCACCGAGGCGCCCTTGGGCACCTGGACCCGCAGGTCGCCGGCAGCCGCGGCCGACCCGCTCTCGTCGCCCTGCTCGCCCTGCTCGGCCTTCTCGGCCTGCTCGGCCTGCTCGGCCTTGAGCTTGCCAGCCCACTCCTTCATTCCGATCCCGATCCGGACGACCTGTCCTTCGACGAGCACCCGCACGTCATCGGCGCTGCTCTCGACCTTGACCTCGTCGCGCGCCCAGCCGCTGAGCTCGACCTGACCGCTGCGGGTCTCGATCACCACCGTCGCGCCTTTCGGGGCCTCGATCGTCTTGACCGCCCCGGCCGCGGCCGGCCCGGCCGCGAGCAACATGGCGATGGCCGTCAAGCACGCGGCCCGCTCGATCTTCTCTGGATTGCACATGCTCTCCTCCGTGGGTTCTACAACGACTCCGCCACCATGTCCGTCAGCAGATCGACCTCGTGCTGGTACGCGGCCAGCATGGTCTCCTGGGCCTCGAGGTCGAAGGGATCCTCGGCCAGCGCGGCCCGGCAGCGCTCGATGGTCGCGTCGATCTCGGCCAGGCCGCGCACGATCAGCGCCCGGGTCTGCGGGCCTACGCGGGAGCGCTGCGCGCCCAGGGCCCCGCTCAGGGCGTCGATGGCCTTGCGGTACTGGATCTCGGCCTGGGCCACGGCCTGCAGGGCCTGCAGGGCGCCCGCGGGCTCGGTTCGGGGTGCGGGCTCGATTGCGCTCCGGCCCAGCAGGAGCGCGACCAGGATCGCGGCCGCCGCGCCGGCCGCGGCCGCGACCGGCAGCATCCAGAAGCGCCGCCACCAGGACCGGGTCCGGGGCGCGAGCGCGGCCTGCACGCCAGGCCAGAGATCCCGCCCGGGCTCGACCGCGCCCAGGGCCGCGAGCCCGCCTTTGAGCTGCCCGATCTCGGCTGCGACCCGGCGGCAGGCCTCGCAGGCCTCGAGGTGGGCCTCGATCTCCCGCTCGCGCCCGGAGTCGAGATCGCCGTCCAGGTGGGCGCTCAGCTCCTCGGGCTCGACGTGCTCGCTCATGACTCCGCTCCTCGTGCCACCAGCATCTCGCGCATCCTGGCCCTCGCCTTGTGGAGCTGGCTCTTGGAGGTGCCTTCCGCCACGCCCAGCACGGCCGCGATCTCGCCGTGGCCCATGTCCATCACGTCGTGCATCACCAGCACCTCGCGGTAGCCCTCGGGCAGGCGCGAGAGCGCGGCCTGGAGGCGCTTCCTGGCAAAGGCGTCCGCGGGCTCGTCCCGCGCTCCGACCCGCTCCGGCTCGACCGGCTCGCCCGCGGCATCGGTCCCGGCCTGGATCCTCGATCGCTTGCGGTGCAGGTCCCGGCAGAGGTTGATCGCGATCCGGACGAGCCAGGTGCGCACCGAGGCGTCGCCGCGAAAGCCGCGTATGTGCCGAAACGCTTTCAAGAAAGTCTCCTGCACCACGTCCTGCGCATCCGCCTTCTCGCCCGTCAAGCGCAAGGCCATCGCGTAGACCGCCTGCTGGTGCTGGCCGAAGAGCATCCGCATCGCCGCCTCGTCTCCGGACCGGCAGCCGGCGATCAGCTCGCGCTCATCCACTGGCATCTGCTCGCTCGCTCCTTCGCATGCTCACCTGCCGGCCGATTGTACCCCTTGGACTCGGCTGGGCGGAAATGGGTTGCCCCAGCAGCGGCTACATTTCTTGATCTATCGAAGGACCTGAGCAAACAGACATTCCGTCCCTCCCCTGGCGGGAGGGACCGGCCGAAGGCCGAGGGAGGGGGGCGAGACGGACGAGCCTACTTCATGACCCGGGCCACCTTGGCGTCGATCTCGCTGCTCCAGTAGACCGCCGTGTCGTCCACGGCCACGTCGAAGGGGAACTGCTGCCCGGAGGCCAGGATCTCGACCAGCCCGCCGGCCTTGGGCACCCGCAGGATCTCGCCGTCGTGGTTGTCGGCCGCGTAGACGTAGGCCTGGTCCAGGGCGAGCGCGTAGGCCCCGACAGCCGAGAGCTGGACCTGGTTGCCGCCCGCGCGGTCGAGCCGCTGGATGGTCTCGAGGCCGCTATACGGGCCCTGGGCCCAGAAGACGTGGCTCGCGTCCACCCGGACGCTGTGCATGGGGAAGGTCCCCTGGGCCTGGATCCCCTGGGCCAGGGCGCTCAGGCTGCCGCCGCTCAGGTCCTTCTCGAAGAGGGTGTCCTGGGTCTGGGTGTGGGAGATCCAGTACAGGAAGCCCGAGTCGACCGCCAGGCTGTGGACCTCGTTCTGGTTGGCCTCGACCACCGCCGCGTTCTGCCCGTCCAGGTCGACCTGCATGACGCATCTCGCGCCCTCGTCGTAGAAGTACACGTGGTTGGCATCCACGGTCAGCGGCGTGCCGATCTGCCCGGTCCACAGGCTGGCGACCTGCCCGCCGCCCAGGGGCGCCTTGCGCAGCTCCTGCATGCCGATGTCGGTCCAGTAGACCGAGCTGGCGTCGGTGATCACCTCCCGCGGGTGGCCCGTGTCGCAGGCGATGCACCAGGCGGCCGAGCCGTCCTTGGTCGCCATGGCCACGCCGCCCACGATGGCCCCGCCCGTGTCATAGCCGGCGTAGCTGAAGTAGACCTTGGCCGGGCCGACGGACAGGTAGCCGTTCCAGGGGGTCAGCGAGCTGCCCTGGGGATCGCCGACCGGATCCACGTTGCAGGCCTGGTCGGCGGCGTCCGTGTCGCCGTCGCAGTCGTTGTCGATCTGATCGCTGCAGTTCTCCGCGGCGCTGGGGTTGACGGCCGGGGCCGAGTCGTCGCAGTCGTTGCCGCCGCAGGCCTGATCGGCGAAGCCGTCACTGTCCGCGTCCGCGCAGCCGCAGACCAGGTCCTGGCCGTCGCAGTCCTGGTCTACGTTGTCGTCGCAGGTCTCGGGCGCGCCCGGGTAGGCGGCCGGGTCGCCGTCGTCGCAGTCGGTCCCGCCGCAGGCCTGGTCGTCGAAGCCGTCGCCGTCCGCGTCCGTGCAGCAGACGAGGTCATGGCCGTCGCAGTCCTGGTCTACGTTGTCGCCGCAGATCTCGGACGCGCTGGGGAAGGCGTTCGGATCGCCGTCGTCGCAGTCGGTCCCGCCGCAGTTGTCGTCCTGGTAGCCGTCGCCGTCGGCGTCCGCGCAGCAGACGAGGTCCTGGCCGTCGCAGTCCTGGTCGATGTTGTCGCCGCAGGTTTCGGGCGCGCCGGGGTAGGCGTTCGGGTCGCCGTCGTCGCAGTCGGTCCCGCCGCAGTTATCGTCCTGGAAGCCGTCGTTGTCGGCG
>JAFGRB010000341.1 GCA_016935365.1 Deltaproteobacteria bacterium | reverse complement strand
TTTCCTGGGGCTAAAGCCCCAGGCTTTATCCCATCGCTGCTTCGCAGCGAAAACCGACTTGAGACCCAAGGACAGAGCGGGACAGCCCCTAGACCCAGATCCCCTCGATCCGCTCCCCGCAGTCCGGGCAAGCGCCCTGGCCGTCGATGCGCGAGCTGCGGACCGCGAAGCCGACCCGCTCCACCAGCCGCGCCCCGCAGGCGGGGCAGAAGGTCGACTCGCCCTCGTCCCCCCAGACATTGCCCGAGTAGACGAAGCGCAGCCCCGCCTCCCGGCCGATCTGGCGCGCCCGGGCGATGGTCTCGACCGGTGTGCTGCCGCGGTCGAGCATCTCGTTGTCCGGGTGGAAGCGGCTCAGGTGCCAAGGCATGGCCGGATCGACCGAGACCAGAAAGCGCGCCATGGCCCGGAGCTCGTCCGGGCCGTCGTTCAGACCGGGGATGAGCAGCGTGGTCACCTCCACCCAGATGCCCAGGCTGCGCATCCGCTCGATGGTATCGCAGACGGGCTTCAGCCGCGCCTTGCAGGTCTGCTGATAGAACTCGTCCCGGAAGGACTTGAGATCCACGTTGGCGGCCAGCAGGCGGCCGTCGAAGTCCCGGATGGGCTTCTCGCAGACGAAGCCGTTGGTGACCGACACGCAGCGCACCCCCGCGACCACCGCCCGCTCGGCGATGTCCTGGGCCCACTCGATGAAGATGGTCGGCTCGGTGTAGGTGAAGGCGATCGTGGCTGCCGCACCCCGCTGCGCCGCCGCGACCACGGCCTCGGGGGGAGTCGGGTCGCCCGGCACCTCGCCGCGGCGCGTCGCGTACTGGCTGATGTCGTGGTTCTGGCAGTGGGCGCAGCGCAGGTTGCAGCCGACCGTGGCCACGCTCAGCGATCGGGAGCCGGGCAGGACGTGGAAGAAGGGCTTCTTCTCGATCGGGTCCATGTGCACCGCGATGGCCCGGCCGTAGTTGAGCGAGACCAGCTGCCCGTCGACGTGGGCCCGCACCCCGCACAGGCCCCGCTGGCCGGCGGCCAGCTTGCAGCCGTGGGGGCAGAGCGTGCAGTGGAGCTTGCCGTCCTCACCCGCCTCGTAGTAGCGCGCCTGGTGCGATCCGCTCTTCATCTCCGCCTCCGATCCCGCCTTATGACGCGTTGCATTGTAGCACGGCAGCCCCCGGCCGCGCCTCTTGAAATCGCCTCCCGATGCGTGGTAGGCATTTGAGGCTGTATCGGTTCGACGGCGATAAGAATGAAAACCCGCCCAACCTCGGGCCCAAACGGTGGAAGTGCCATGGATGAAAAGCGATTTCCAACCCTCTGGCCGCTGGGCTTGGCCCTCCTGCTCGCGGCCGCGGCCTGCGACTCGGAGCGCGTCCGGGTGACCCGCCCCGACCTGTCGGTGCTGGTACCCGGCCCCGGCGGGACGCCCACGGCCTGCGAGGACACGAGCTGCGCGCTGGACTACGGGCTGGTCTATCTGGGTAACACGGACACCCAGACCGTGGTCGTGCGCAACTTCGGCGACGGCGAGCTGTCTCTGCAGGAGGTCCTCATCCAGTCCGATCTGAACCCGGCCCCCTTCTCGCTACCTGGCTTCGAGATGGAGAACATCCCCCCGGGACAGAGCCTCCCGGTTTCGGTGATGTATGCTCCCCAGGAAGAGGGCGAGCACAGCGGCGTGCTGCGGATCAAGACCGACGATCCCGATCACCCGCTGGTCGAGGTCAGCCTCAGCGGCCGCAGCGAGATCGTGCCCGCGCCCCAGCTCCAAGTCTGCGTCCGGGTGGACCCGACCGATCCGGACAACGACGAGATGCAGTGCGGGCCGCCGTCCGAGGTGGACTTCGGGCCGGTGGCCCTGGTGCCGCTCGGCGAGCCCGTCTCGACGCCCATCGTGCTGCGCAACCTGGGCAAGGAGACGCTGGTCGTGCGCAACATCCGCAAGACCTCCGGGACCAGCACCGAGTTCTACATCGAGCCGGACGACTACACGGCCCAGATCCCCGCCATCGAGAACGACGGCGAGGTGATCCACGAGGACGAGTTCCTGCTGTGGTACTCGCCCAGCGACGGCGGCCAGGACGAGGGCTTTTTGGAGATCGAGTCCAACGACCCGGACAACCGCAGCATGCAGGTCACCGTGCGCGGCCAGGGGATCGCGCCGCGCGTGTGCGCCGATCCCCTCAAGCTCGAGTTCGGCTCCGTGGCCATCGGGCACCCGAAAAAGCTGTCGTTCAACGTCACCAACTGCGGGCTGCTGACCCTGACGGTGGGCACGATCCGCTTCGGCGAGAACTCGTCCGAGGCCTTCTCCTTCTCGGCCTTGCCGATGACGCCTTTCGACCTCGAGCCGGGCGAGGGCGTCGACATCGAGGTGGTCTTCAACCCGATCGAGGAAGGCGACGCCGGCGGGCGGATCTACCTGCAGACCAACGATCCGGCCGCCGAGACGGGTTACATCCTGCTTCGCGGCGAGGGCAGCGACGACCCCATTTGCGACATCGAGTTCTCCCCCATCCGGCTCAACTTCGGCTTCGTGGACGTGGGGGCGAGCACGACGCGCTCGACCTCACTGCGCAACACCGGTACGGCCAACTGCGACGTGACCTCGATCGGCGAGCTCAGCGGCGCGGGCGCGGGCGCCTTCACCCTCGCCCAGGCGCCGATCATCCCGTTCACGCTCGGGCCGGGCGAGGCCCAGACGCTGACCTTCCGTTACCAGCCGGCTGACGCCGGCCCGCACCGCGCCACGGTGGACATCGAGAGCAACGACTTCGAGGAGGCGGTGACCACCCTGGAGCTCTACGGCAACGATCCGGACGTGCCCGAGTGCAACGCCCGGGTGGTGCCCCAGGTGCTGGCCTTCGGGACGGTGGCCATGTGGCGCACGGCCATCATGGAGGTCAAGGTGATCAACGAGGGCGCCGAGGCCTGCATCCTGCACGGGCTGGACTTCAGCCCCGGCACAGACCAGGCCTTCACGCTGGCCGAGGCCCCCTCGCTGCCCGCCCGGGTTCCGGCCCACGACGAGGCCACGGTGCTGGTGGGCTTCACGCCCATCCAGCGCCGCTCCCACGCCGGGCAGCTCACCGTGGTCACCGACGACCCCGACACCCCGATCGCGGTGGTGGACCTGGCCGGCAACGGCGAGGAGCTCAACCTGATGGTCATCCCCAACTCGCTGGACTTCGGCCTGGTGACCGTCGGCTGCGCCTCTCCCCAGACCACGATCACGGTCTACAACATCGGCAACTCCTCGGTGGAGATCCAGGATATCTTCCTGGATGCGCTGCGGACCGATCCCGAGTTCAGCATGATCGGGCTGGATCACCACGGATCGTCGTCCCTGCCCTTCACCCTCAGCAGTGCGGACAGCTTCACCATCCAGCTCCGCTACGTGCCCGAGAAGATCGCGCCCCCGCCCAACTCGGGCGTGCTGGTCATCCAGTCCACGGCGGCCATCGACACCGTGCTCGAGGTGCCCATGGTGGGCGAGGGCACCGATCAGACCTCCCAGACCGACGTGTTCAACCAGCTCGACGAGCCCAAGGTCGACGTGCTCTGGGTGATCGACAACTCGGGCTCGATGATCCCGCAGCAGCAGGCCCTGGCGGCCAACTTCTCGACCTTCATCAACTGGGCCATCACCCTGGACACCGACTTCCACATCGGCGTGGTCTCGACCGAGATCAACGAGCCGGAGACGCCGGCGGACTTCTTCAACATCTACCCGGGCATCCTGGTCAACTACCCCGGCTTCCCGCGGGTGCTGGACAACAACACGCCCAACCTGGCCCAGGCCTTTGCCAAGAACATCAACGTGGGCACCTGCTGCTCCGACGAGCAGGAGTCGGGCCTGCACGCGGCCATGATGACGCTCAGCGAGCCGCTCATCTCCTCACCGGCGGCCAACGGCGGCTTCATGCGCGAGGACGCCAAGCTGGTCATCATCATGGTCTCGGACGAGGTCGATCAGAGCCCGGCCACGGTCGATTTCTACGTGGACTTCTACAAGAGCATCAAGGGCTACCGCAACGATCAGCTCATGGACGTCTCGTGCATCACGGGCGACGTGCCCGGCGGCTGCAGCGCGGGCGGCATTTACGCCGAGGCAGCGCCGCGATACAAGTTCGTCCAGGAGGCCACCGGCGGCATCTTCCGATCGCACTGCTCGACCAACTGGGGCTCGACGCTGTCGGATCTCGGCCTGGACGCCTTCGCCGCCCGCACCCAGTTCCCGCTCACCCGCCCCGCCCAGCCGGACACGATCGTGGTCATGATCGACGAGGGAGACGGCTTCGTGGTCGTGCCCTTCGACGAGGACGAGAGCGGCGACGGCTGGACCTACGACGAGGAGACCAACAGCATCGTGTTCGGCGATGAGGTCGTGCCCGGCCGCGGCGCCACGATCGAAGCGAGCTACGAGACGATCTGCCTCTGAGCCCTTCGCCGACCGCGTCGGCTCCATCGAAACGCAAGAACGCACGCGCGACAAACCGTCCAGGCGCACCGCCTGGACCTGGACTGTGGAGGAAGCAGAGCATGTACGCCCCGGACACCACCGTGCGCGAGGAGCAGGTCAAGCGCACCGCCCAGCGCTGCAAGGAGCGCAACATCATCATCCCGACCTTCGCGCAGCAGAAGGACCCCGGGCTCATCCCGGACGAGATCAAGCGAGAGCTCGAGGACATCGGCCTGTGGGACGTCCACCCGCGGAACCTCTTTCGGATCACCTGGAAGAACGACCCGCTCACGGGCGGCTTCCACGGGGTGAACTTCATGGAGATGCCCCGCGAGCTGACCGGGGTCAAGGCGCGCATCTTCGGCCTGGTCGGCAAGTACTTTCCGACCGGCGCCCACAAGGTGGGCGCGACGTTCGGCTGCCTGGCCCCGCGCCTCGTCACGGGCACATTCGACCCGACCGCCCAGAAGGCGGTCTGGCCCTCGACCGGCAACTACTGCCGGGGCGGCGCCTACGTGGCCACGCTGCTCGCCTGCGACTCGGTGGCCATCCTGCCCGAGGAGATGAGCCGCGAGCGCTTCGATTGGCTCGAGTCGATCGGCTCCGAGGTCTTTGCCACGCCGGGCTGCGAGTCCAACGTCAAGGAGATCTACGACAAGTGCTGGGAGCTCAAGGCCGAGCGGGGCGACAAGATCGTGGTGCTCAACCAGTTCGACGAGTTCGGCAACGGCATGTGGCATTACGAGGTCACCTCGGACGCCATCCACGAGGTGCTCGGCGACGTGATGGGCTCGGGAGATCGCTTCTTCGCCTACGTCTCGGCCACCGGCTCGGCCGGTACGATCGGCGCCGGCGAGAGGCTCAAGGAGCTCTATCCGGCCAGCAAGATCGCCGCCAGCGAGGCCCTGCAATGTCCGACCTTGCTGCGCAACGGCTTCGGCGGTCACCGCATCGAGGGCATCGGCGACAAGCACGTGCCGTGGATCCACAACGTCCGCAACACCGATTTCATCATCGCCGTCGACGACGCCGATCCGATGGCCTTGATCCGGCTCTTCAACGACCCCGCCGGGCGCGAGTTCCTGCGATCCCGGGGCGTGCCGGCCGAGACGGTCGACAAGCTCGACTTGCTGGGCATCTCCTCGATCGGCAACCTGCTCGCGTGCATCAAGCTGGCCCGGTGGTGCGAGCTGGATGAAAGAGACGTGCTGTTCACGATCTTCACCGACTCGATGGAGCTGTACCAGAGCCGTCTCGATGAGGATCGCCAGGCTCGCGGCGAGTATGGCGCGAGGCAGGCCGAGCTGGACCTAGAGCTGCACCTGCGCGCGCTGAAGGCCGACCAGATGATCGAGCTCGATCACTGGGATCGGCGGCGGATCCACAACCTGAAGTACTACACCTGGATCGAGCAGCAGCAGAAGGGCCTCGATGAGCTCAACGCACAGTGGGGCGCCTACCGGGACTACTGGCCGGCCCACTGGAAGATGGCGGACCGCTACGACGAGCTGATCCGCGCATTCAACGAGCGCACGGGCCTGCAGCCCTAGCTCTGGATTCGAGCCCCAACGGGGCGCCATAGACTTGTGGCAGGCACTTCTATTTCGCCCCCACGGGGCTTCGTTTTACTCCTCACGTCCAATCCCAGGGCTTCGCCCTGGGGCTATGTTGTTCCGCCCCTTTGGGGCTTTCGGATCTCAAGGCCGGCTTTTGCAGCAGATTGCAGTCCGCCTCAGTCCTTGTCCAGGACCTCGTGGACCGCGTGGAAGAAGCCGTTCTCCCGGCCCGAGACCTTCTCCAGCTCGCCGTCGTCGAAGAACAGCCCACCGCAGCCGAAGCACTTGTCGACCTCGATGGCGTTGATCTTGACCGTATGCATCTTCAAGCCGCACTTGGGGCAGTGCATGTAGTGCAGATCCCGCAAGCGCTTCTTCTCGTCCGCGGCCATCTCCTGGGCGGCCTTCAGCGCCAGCTTGCGGAGCTTGATCGCCTCCTGCTTGGCGAAGTACTCGTCCTCCTGACTCTTCGGCTTCAGCGGCATGCGTCCATCTCTCCTGTGCTCGCGGGCCTCGGGGGGCCCGGCTTGGGTCAGACGACCTCTACTTGAGCGACTCCAGGTTCGTCCTGGCCACCGATGCCTCGGGTCCGGAAGGCAGGACGTCGAGATATCGCTTGTAATACTGGATCGCCTTTTCCTTGTTGCCCTTGAACTTGTACGACTCGGCGAGGCCCATGATGGCATCGCCGTAGCGCGGATTGACCTGGAGCGCTCGCTGAAACGAGGTGATGGCCGAGTTGTTGGAGCCCAGGTCCAGGTAGCACCAGCCCTTGCCGGCCAGCGCCTCGACGTCGCCGGGCTTGAGCTCCAGCGCCGCGTCGTAGGCCTCGAGCGCCTGCTGGGTGCGGCCCTTGTTGCGAAGCGCGTCGGCCAGGTTCATCCGGCCATCGTAGGTCTCCGGCGTGCCGGTGGGCTCGGCGGGCTTCTTGTCCGGCTTGTCCGGCTTCTCGTCCGGCTTCGGCTCCGGCGCGGCTTCGGCCTCGAGCCTGGCCAGCAGGCGCTTGGCCGCCTCGTGCTTGGGGCTCTTCTCGATGATGCGTTCGAGCTGGACCTTCGCGTCGTCGATGCGCTTCTTCTGCGCGTGCACCAGCGCCAGCGCGTAGCGGGCCCGGCAGAGCTCGGGCTCCAGCTCGATGGCCTGGTTGAGCTTCTGGGCGGCGATGTCCAGCGAGGCCGGATCGGTGGCGAAGGACGCGCCGTCGATGTAGAGCAGGACCGGATCCTGGGCCTTGAGCTCACGCGCGTTCTTCAGTGCCACATCGATGGCGGCCCGGTCCGAGCCGCGCACCCGCAGGAAGTCGGCGTGCGCGCGCAGCGGCCAGAACGCGCGGGGCGCGACCTTGCGGGCCTCGTGGATCAGGCCCTGAGCCTTGTCCATGTCCTTCTGGGCGCCCGAGAGCAGACCGGCGGCCTCCTTCTGCAGGGCGACCTTGCTGTTGTGGAGCGTGACGATCTTCTCCTTCACGTCCTTCGCGGGCTCCTTGCCCTCGGGTGGGCTGAGCGCCTTGACCTCCTCGTCGAGCTTGGCGATCTCGCGCTCGAGCTGACTGATCCGCTCTCCGGATCGATCGGCCCGCGTGATGTAGACCTCGGCCAGCACGGCCATGGCCTCGGGGTACTTGCCCTTGGCCTCCTTGATCGCGCTGTCGAGATCGGAGATGGCGGCCTCGAGCTCCGGCTGCGAGTCCTTGAGCGCGTGAGCCTGGCCAGTGCGCAGCTGCGTGACCGCCAGCTCGGAAATGGCGTCCTCGCCCGGGCCGATGACGCGCTCGACGAGCTCCATGAACAGCTCCCGGTCGACCAGGAAGAAGACCCCCACCCCGGCTACGATCAGGATGAGCGGCACGATCAAGAACCACTTGCGCCGCCCGCGGCGCTTCCACTTCTCGACCACGTCCTCCTCGGCGCCCGCGTCGGCAAAGCTGCCCCAGCTCTCGGGCTCCTGTGGCTCCGGGGCGAACGCGGGCATGGAGGCGGGGGTGGGAGAGGGCGCGGGTGCCGGTATGGGCGCGGAGATCGGGGCGGGTGTCGGCACGGACACCGGGGTGGGCGTCGGCACCGGCATGCTGGTGGGCGCGGGTGTCATCTGGGGCGCGACCGGCATCGGCTGGGCCATGGGCACACCCGGTACGGGCGTGTGACTGACATGCACGCCCGGCGGCACGGCGCCCGGCATGGGCAAGGTGTTCGCAGCGGGCGGGGGAGGCTGGGATGCCTGGTCGACCACCTCGAAGAAAGAGGCCAGCTCGGCGATGGTGCCCAACCGCTTCCAGGTCTCGCCGCTCTTGGATATCTCTGCCTCGCGCGTGACCTTGCGCTCCACGATCCACTTCTGGAGGGTGGTGAGCTCCTTGAAGCTCAGGATGCTCCCGTCCACCCGGCGCACCATCCAGTTCTTGCCGCTGGCCTCGCCCTCTTTCTTGCCGAGCACCACCGGCTCGGTGAGCACGAAGGACTTCTTGCGGATCTTGAACAGGTGGCCGCAAGTGCTGCACTTGACGGTCACCCCTTCCTCGGTCACCCGGTTCTCCTCGAACTCGTACTCGGTGCCGCAGCGTTCGCACTTGACGTCCATCGCACCACCTCTCCCGGCTGTCAGCGTGACCCGAGCCCGGCCGGACACCGACTAGCGGGGCTTCAAGGCCTCGGCCTTCTTCTGGATGGCCAGGGCCCGCTCCAGGTCTCCCAGTCCTCGATACGCCCTGGCCAGGCCGTCGAGGGCCTCGCTCGAGCCCGGACGGATGGACAGGGCGCGGTTGTATTCCAGTGCGGCTCTCGAGAAGCGCTTGCGCGCGAGCGCCTTCTTGCCTGCGACGATCGCCTTCGAGAAGCGCGTCTCCGATCCGAGATCCGGCGGCGGCTGGATCGCGACCGGTTCGATCGCCCGACTGCTGTCCGGAAAGGACACCCCCAGCGATTCCAGCGGCAGATAGGGGCTCAGATCCAGAATGCCGTAGCGCGTGAGGCTCAGCGCGGCCCCGGCGAGCAGAGCCAGGGTGCTGAGCGCCACCAGCGCCCAGGTGACCGGCCCGGCCCGGTGGTGCGGCAAGGTCTCCGAGGCGTACTCGCGCGGCTTTCCGACGATCGCCGGCCGAGAGAAGTCCTCGGCCCGCAAGGGCCGGCCCGCGGGCGGGACATCGACCGCGCCGGCGCTCACGCCCGGGGCCTTGCCGGGCTGCTCGGCCGGCCTCCAGTCCCCGCCCGGCTCGGCGATCTGCACGCCCTCGAGGTTGTCGCGCTCGGCCAGCCAGCGATCCATGGCGCTGCGGCTCGGAAAGTCGTAGGTCAGACCGCGCGGGGTCCGGATCCGATAGCCCTCGAGCATTGCGGCCGGATCTCCCTCGCCCGGCCCCCCCTTGCGCGTGCTCTGGGCCCGGATGGCGGACATCCCACCCCGATTGCGCGCGAAGGCCTCGCCTTGGATGGGCGAGGAGATCTCGGCCTCGCCGGACAGGGAGTCGAGGTTTGGCGTGGTCGAGTGGACCTGGCTGTAGGCCGCGCCCTGCGGCGCGCCCGGGTCTGCTGCCGGCGCGCCCGGCGAGGCCTGGGGCGGCATGCCCGCGGCCTGGGGAGGCATACCCGCTGCATCCTGGGGCATTCCCGGTGCAGCCTGGGGCATGCCCGCTGCGGCCTGGGGCGGCATGCCCGCGACCTGGGGAGGCATGCCCGCTGCAGCCTGGGGCATGCCCGCGACCTGGGGCGGCATGCCCGCTGCGGCCCGGGCAGGCATGCCCGCTGCAGCCTGGGGCATGCCCGCTGCAGCCTGGGGCATGCCCGCTGCGGCCTGGGGCGGCAAGCCCGGCGCGGCCTGGGGCATGCCCGCTACAGCCTGGGGCATGCCCGCTGCGGCCTGGGGCGGCATGCCCGCGGACTGGGGAGGCATGCCCGCTGCATCCTGGGGCATTCCCGGTGCAGCCTGGGGCATGCCCGCTGCGGCCCGGGCAGGCATGCCCGGCGCGGCCTGGGGCATGCCCGCTACAGCCTGGGGCATGCCCACGGCCTGGGGCGACACGCCCGGCCCCAGCAGGTCCTCGAGCGGCGTGGCCTGAGCGTGCTGCACGGCCGCTGGCTGTGCCGGAGCAGCCGGCTGCGGCGGAGCCAAGGTCTGTGCCGGAGCAGCCGGCTGCGGCGGTGCAGCCGGCCTCGGCGGAGCCGCCTGCTGCGGCAGCGGCGGGTGCGGCGGGAGCGAGGGCTTCGGCGGGAGCGCGGGCGGCATGGGCAGCGGGGTATCGGGCTTCGCCTCCCGCCTGACCACGAAGAGCTGGTTGCACTTCGGGCAGCGGATCTGGGCCCCGGCGTCCGGAACCTTCTCGTCCGCCACGCGATAGGACGAAGCGCAGCTCGGACACGTGATCTTCATGCCCTCGATCCACCCTGGGCCCTCAGCCCTCCTGCGGAGTGCCGGACCCGCTCCATCCTCGCCCCGAAACGGGCGATTCCGGAATCAGCGTCGCAATTTATCACGCCAGGCCGCCGGGTTCAAGAAAGCAGCCTCACGTAGTCCGCCATGACCGTCTTGACCCCGACCGACTCGAAGTCCACCACCAGCTTGATGCCCTCGCGCGCGCGGCTGGCCATGCGGACCCGGCCGGGCCCGAAAGCCGAGTGGGCCACCTGACAGCCCGTCCAGGCGGCCGCGTCTTCGCGCCGCGCGCCGTCCTCGGGCAGCTGGCTGTACTCGAGCCCGAAATCGACCACGCTCTCCCCCTCGAGATCCAGGTCGAAGACCTCGTCGGCCTCGTCCAGGTCGAAGCCGGCCAGATCGACCACCTCGCCGGCCGGACGGTCCGGATCCGCGGCCCCGGGCAGGTCGGCGAGGAAGCGCGAGGGCTCGTGGCACTCGCTGCGGCCGAAGATGTGCCGGTGCTCCGCGCGGCTGAGCAGCAGGTGCTTGCGGGCCCGGGTCATGCCCACGTAGCACAGCCTGCGCTCCTCCTCCATGGCGCTGGCCGCGCTCAGGACCGGCTCCTCTCCGTCCCAGCGGGTGCCGAGGCCCAGGGCGCGCCCGTGGGGCAGCAGTCCATCCTCCAGGCCGACCATGAAGACCCGGTCGAACTCCAGCCCCTTGGCCGCGTGCAGGGTCATCAGGGTGACGGCCTCGCGCTCGCCCCGATCCGTGTCCACGGCCGAGGCCAGGGCGACGTGCTCCAGGAAGACGGCCAAGGACGCGTCGTCTCGCTGCCGGGCCACGTCCTCGGCGGCGGAGACGAGCTCGCGCACGTTCTCGAGCCTGTCGCGCTCCTGCTCGCCGCGACCGGCCAGGCTCTCGGCATAGCCCGTCCGGTCGAGCACCAGCTCGATCATCCCGGCCGCGCTGCAGTGCGGCAGCTCGGCGCGCAGCGCCTCCACCAGGGCCCGGAACGCGAGCACCCGCTCCCGCTCCGTCCGGCGCAGCTCGGCGAGCCGATCGGCTGTCAGCACGTCCCACACGGCCGAGCCCGCCTCGTCGGCCGCGGCCGCGATCCGCTCGCGGCTGCGGGCGCCGATGCCCCGGCTCGGCACGTTGAGCACCCGCAGCAGGTCCACGTCCGAGTGCGGGTTGTGCAGCAGCCGCAGGTAGGCCAGCAGGTCGCGGACCTCGGCCCGGTCGAAGAAGCGCGTCCCGCCGACGATGACGTAGGGGATGGCCCAGCGCCGGAGCGCCTCCTCCAGCGCCCGGCTCTGGGCGTTGACCCGGTAGAAGACCGCCATCTCGCGCAGCGACTCGCCCAGGCTGCGGGCTCCGGCCGCGCGGCGCGCGATCAGATCGGCCTCCTCGCGCTCGTCCTCGCAGACCAGGCAATGGACCGGCGGGCCCGGATCGGCTTCGGTCCACAGGCGCTTGGCGTGGCGGTGCGCGTTGCGGGCGATGACGGACGAGGCGGCCTCGAGGATCCGGGCCGTGGAGCGGTAGTTGCGCTCCAGCTTCACGATCCGGCAGCCGGGGTAGTCGCGCTCGAAGCCCAGGATGTGGCCCACCTGGGCCCCGCGCCAGGCGTAGATGGACTGATCGTCGTCGCCGACCGCGCACAGGTTGGCCTGCGGCGGGCAGAGCCTGCGCAGCAGGCGGTACTGCGCCTGGTCGGTGTCCTGGAACTCGTCGACCAGCACGTACGCGAAGCGCTCGCGATAGCGCGCCTCGACGTCCGGATGCCGGGCGAAGAGCCGGTTGACCTGGAAGATCAGATCGGCGAAGTCGAAGGCCTCGGCCTGGCGGAGCCTCTGCTGGTAGCGGGCGTAGAAAGCCTTGGCCGGCCCGGGCCGCAGCCCGCCCTCGCCGGGCGCCTTGAGGCTGTGCTTGGCGCGCTCGACCTCCGCCAGCAGGCGCTCGACGCGGTGCTGCTCCGGATCCAGGTCCAGCTCGCGGAGCACCTCGCGGCCCAGCCGCTTGCTGTCCTGCTCGTCGTAGATGACGAAGTCGCGCCGCCGGCCGAGCAGCTCGGCGTGCCGGCGCAGCAGGCGCGCGCCGAAGGCGTGGAAGGTCGACACCCACAGCCCGCGCGCCTCGCCCACCATGCGCTCGATGCGGGTGCGCATCTCCCCGGCCGCCTTGTTGGTGAAGGTGACCGCCAGGATCTGCCAGGGCGCGACGCCGCGCTCGGCGATCAGGTGCGCGATCCGGCAGGTCACGACCCGCGTCTTGCCCGAGCCGGCCCCGGCCAGGATCAGCATTGGCCCCTCGCCGTGCAGCACGGCCGAACGCTGCTCCGCGTTGAGATCGCGCTCCAGATCGAAGCCACCCATCGGGGAGAGAGCTTATCGTAAAAGCAGTTCCCGGTTCCAGGTTCCCGGTTCCCGGTTTAAGTCGACGGAGCGGCGGGGAGATACGCTCTGTGGCGCTTCCCGGCCCAGACGGACGCGGGCTCGCTCCGGCGCCAGCCTCAAACCGGGAACTGGGAACCGGGAACGGGGAACGGTCTTCAGTACTCGCAGTCCCCCGGCTGGTTCTCGCCGCAGATCCGCACGCAGCAGCCCTCGTCCGGCCCGCCTCCCGGCCCGCCGCTCCCGCCCAGGTTGCCCAGGCAGCAGGACCGGCCCTCGGGGCAGGGCTCGGTCTCGGAGTACGGCGGGCAGTGGCAGATGCCGGTATCCGGCGGATCGCAAACGGTGCCGGGCCCGTAACCCGGGCAGGGGCCGTCCGCGCACACGCAGCCGCCGCGCTCGCAGCCCCCCTGGCAGTGCAGCGCGCAACGGCCGCAGTTGGCGGGATCGCTCGACAGGTCGGCGCACTCCCTGGCCCCGTCCACCCAGCAGCAGACCGACTCGAGCGTCTCCGGGCAGGTCCCGCTGTCGCCGCACTTGCAGACCGTCCTCCCGTGCAGGCCGTCGATCGGCACGCAGACCTGGGCCGAGCCCGCGAAGCCGCGGCACTCGGCGTCCTCGCTGCAGCCGCAGACGATATCGAACGGATTGCAGTGCGGCCCGCCGCGCTCGATGGTGCAGGCGTGACCGCAGTCGCCGCAGTTCGAGTCGTCGTGCATGATGCACCTGTGCTCGCAGCACAGCTCACGGGCCAGGCAGTCGGTCTTTTCCAGACAGCCGCAGAGCTGCCGGTCCGGATCCACGCAGTGCGAGGTCCGCCCGTCCAGCCCCAGGCAGGCGTTGAAGCACACCCCGCAGTGAACGGGGCTGTCGCGCGGCACGCAGCGTTTGTCGCAGCAGAGCTGCCCGGCCGCGCAGGCGCTCTCGTCCAGGCAGCCGCAGCGCCAGTCCTGGAGGTGGCGGTCGAAGACGCAGTTCCGATCCTGGGCGCCCGCGCTGCAACCGTCCTCGCAGGAGGTGCAGTGCTCGGCGTCGCGCCTCGTCTCGCAACCGGGGGCGATCGGATCGCAGTCCAGGTAGTAGGTGTCGCAGCCGCTCATGGTGCACAGGAAGCCGATCTCCTGGCTCGGGTAATCGCAGTCGATGCCGGCCGCGTGGACCAGGTAGTCGAAGCAGCTGAACTCGCAGCTCCCGCAGTGGGCGGGGTCGTCCAGGGCCGTGCAGATCTGCGCGCAGCACTGCTGGAAGTTGCCGCAGTCGTGAAACACTTGCGCGTCCGCGCAGCCGCAGTGCCAGGCGGCGCTGTCCGCGTCCTTCACGCAGCGGAGGCCGAGCGTGGACGCGCTGCAGCTGTCCTCGCAGCTCTCGCAGTGCGCCTCGTCGCGCGCGGTCTCGCAGCCAGGCGCCTCCGGATCGCAGTCCAGGTAGTCCTCGTGGCAGCGCTCGAACGCGCAGACCCAGCTCCCGTCACCCTCCTCGTCGCAGCGCAGGGCCACGACGTGCTCGAGCTCCTCGCAGCTCCGGTCGCAGGCCCCGCAGTGCTCCAGGTCCACCGCTGTCTCGCAGCCGTTTTCTCGATCCCCGTCGCAGTCCAGAAAACCGCTCCGGCAGGACGCGTAGGTGCAGGCGCCCTGCCGGCACTCCACGCCGAAGGCGTTTTGCACCTGGGCCTGGCAGTTGTGGCCGCAGCGCCCGCAGTGCTGCAGGCTGTCCCGGACGTCCGTGCAACAACGGTCGCAGCACAGCTGGCTGCCCTCGCAGGCGGGGCTCCCATTGCAGGTGCACTGGCCCCCGATGCAGACATCCGCGCGCTCCGGGTCGCAGGCCTCGCAGTCCGGGCCGCATAAGTCGAAGCGCTCCGATGGTCCTCGCACCTCGCAGTCGCCCCAGCGCCCGTCCTCGCATGCCTGCGTGCCCTGCTCGCAGTAGCCATTGGGCGAGACGTAGCACTCGCGCGTGCTGCCATCGAAGCAGCTGAAGACGTTGATGGAGTATGCCTGCTCCGCGGACTGCCCCTGGCCGTACGAGCTGTCGCGCACCTCGACGCGCACGCCGATCCCCGTACCCGCCTCCGTCGGCTGTCCGCTCAGCCGGCCGGAGCGGTCGTCGATCTGCATCCAGCCCGGCCCGCTCTCCAGCGACCAGCGATACGGAGAGAGCCCGCCGCTCACGTCGAGATCGCAGTCGTAGCCCACGCCGACCGCCCCGTCGGGCAGCTTCTGGGTGTCGATGCTGAGCGCGCCCGCCGTGACGCAGACGCCGTCGGGATTGCAGGTGTAGCCCTCGATGCACGGGTCCGTGTCCGTGCAGCCCGTATCGGCCGCCGGCGTGCAGGCGAGCAGGACAGCGCCCGAGAGAAGGCAGAACGCGAGAGCGCGTAGCAGCATGACGGCCTCCCCGATGGGGTGAGCATAGCCCAGGAGAGGCCCGGCGCACAACCGGCAAGGGAACTGAGCTATCCGCGCTCTTGCGTTATCATCCCCACCCGGGCTTCGCCCGACCTCCCCCGTCAGAGACTGTCGATAATCGCAAGATGATCGAAAAAAGAGGCGCCTCTCGATTTCCCGTAATGTAGCGGGTTCGCGCTGATTGCCTCGTCTGGATGCGCCTGTCGAGGCACTCC
>JAFGRB010000340.1 GCA_016935365.1 Deltaproteobacteria bacterium | reverse complement strand
CTCGCCCCGTTGGGGCTTTGACCCATCGGACACTCTGACTGTGTGAGGCGCGGAGTGCCTCGACAGGCGCATCCAGACGAGGCAATCTTGGCGGCCGGCGCCTGTCAGCGCCGGCCGTTGATGGACTTTGTACGAGTCCATCACTCATGCTCCGCTCTCCTCGGGTCTCGACTCACAGAAACGATCTCACCAGCGGCCGGACGGATCGGGCAAAGGTGACCGGCACCCCCTCGAAGTCGTCGAACATGTAGGTGCAGAAGTCGAGGCGATGCGGCGGGGCGCTGTAATCGATCTCCGGCACGGGGCCGAACTCCTCGATGGCCAGGAAGCCCTCGGCGCTTCGCGGCCCCCCGCTCAGCAAGCCCAGCGGATAGAACAGCAGCCGGAAGGCCCAGCGAAATCGTTCGAAGAGCCTCACCTGAGAGGGGTAGGCCTGGAGGAGCTCGAGCTTGCGCTCCAGCTCCCCGCGCGTCAAGCGCAGCCGCATCCTCTGTCCGCGATACAGGGGGTGAAAGCGCATGGCGAGCGCGTAGGTGTACTCGTAGGCCGGAAAGTGGAAGAAGCCGGGCCGCAGCGACCTCTCGCGGGCCAGCTCCCGAAGCGCGAGCCGGGTGAAGAAGTGGGTCAGGTCGTGCTCGGGCTGGCCGCCCTGCCAGGCCAGGCTGACGACGAGATCCGGCTCGATCTCGAAGACCGCATCCCGGACGGCCTCCCGCATGCGCTCGAAGAGCGCTCTCTCGCTGTCGAGATCGCCCGCCCCGGAGTGCAGGCGGCTCAGACAGCGGTAGATCTCGACCTCCGAGAAGGCCAGGTTGCGGACGCTCGACGCGTCGAGGCCCAGGGCGGCCGCCGAGCGCATGCCCTCTGCCGTGCGCAGCTCTCCATACTCGGGCGGCGGCAGATCCGACTCGAAGTACAGCCCGTCGCTGTTGGTGACCCAGACGATCCGCAAGCCTGGCCCCAGGCGCTGCAGGAGCCCGGCCACCGGGATCTCATCGTCGTGGTGCGCGAGCACGCACAGCGGCCGCACGCACGCGCGCGCGCGCGCCGTGAACGCCTCGCCGAGGGCATGGGGATCGTCTTGGCTCCGTCCGGTCAGCAAGCGCATCATGGCTCAGGGCTCCAGCGGGTCGATCACCTCGCCCGTCCCCTGCGTGAAGAAGGACTCGAAATAGCTCGACACCTGCCGCCGACCCTCGGGTCCCGGGCTCGAGCCCCCGAAGAGGAAGTCGTGCAGGGCCCCGGAGTACTGGAACAGGGCCGCCGATCCCGTATAGGGCGCCGCCGCGCTGTCCAGGCCCTCGATCGGCAGCTGGACCGACTCGACCTGGACCGGGCCGGCCAGCCGGGAGAAGTTGAGCGAGAAGCACAGCGGGATGACCTCGTCCTCCATGGGCTGCAAGAACAAGTACCGCAGGCCGCCGGAGGCGCATCGCGCTCGCAGGGGCTCGATGAAGTGGATCGGATCGCCGGGGTCCAGAAACGTCTGCACGATCAGCATGAGCTGCTTGAGCTGGTACTCGGGGTAGAGCTCCCCCAGCCCGTACTCGCTCAGGTATCCGTCGACGTAGTCGGTCAGTCCCGCTCCGCCCGCGCTGAACACGGCGATGTCCACGTCGGCCGACAGCCCGACCGTCGTCGCGCCCACGATGCTGCCGAGCGAGTGTCCCAGGTAGCCCAGCCGGTCCGGATCGAAGTCCGGCAGGCCGTCGCCCGCCCCGTCGGGCCAGAGATCGAAAGCGCCCGAAGCCAGCGCGCGCAGCATGAAGAGCTGCTCGGCCACGGACTGCTCGAAGCTCGAGGCCGCCTTGGACGGGTAGATCACGTCGATGTAGTCGAGAGGCGCATAGCCCGTCTCCCGGCTCCCGTGGAAGGGCAGGTCGAACACGAACACGGCCAGGCCGCGCTCGACGAGCGGCCCCACCAGCGGGCGGACGTGCTCCTTGCGGCTCCCGATCCCGTGCTGGAACATGACGACCGGCATGGGCTGGACCGGCGAGCGCGGATAGAAGAGAAAGAAGTGCAGCTCGTTGTTCCCCGCCTCCAGCGGCCTGCCCTGCGCGTCCCGCTCGAAGGCGAAGTAGGCCGGGCCCTTGTCCGCCTCTCCGGTCGCGTGCCGGAACTCGGGCACCCGCAGGGTGCCCTCGGCCACCTGCGAGACCGCGCTCCAGTCCGCCGACGGCAGCGGCGGCAGCTGCGCCGGGTAGTCGGCCGGCGCGTAGAAGTTGACCTGGCCGTCTCCGTCCCAGTCCAGGTCCGGCCTCGGAGGTGGGTTCTCGTCCAGGTAGGCGCCGGCGATGAACTCCAGGTCGGCCCTGGCGTCCTGGACGCTGAAGTCCCAGGCCAGGACGAGGTCCTCCGGGGCGACGAAGCGCTCGGCGCACGCGCGCAAGCGCGCCTGGCGCTCGCGCTCCGCTGCGCGAAGCGCGGATCCCCGGCGGCCGTCTTCGACCTCGCGCACGCCCCAGATCTCCTGGAAGTCCACCGGCATCAGCGGCGGCCGGCCCTCGGCGTCCAGCAGGCGCACGCTGACCAGGACCGCGTGTGCGCCCGGCTGGAGGGGATTCAGCGGGCGGATCGCCAGGTACGGGTATTCGCGCTCGCAGGCCTCGGGCTGCCCGGCGAGCGGCTTGCAGGCCTCGAGCACCTCCGCCCGGTATGCGACGCGCTCCTCCCGCTCCATGTCCACCAGCAAGACCGGCGCGTCCTGGCCCAGGTTGCCGCTGGAATCGAAGAGGGCATCGTCCACCGGCTCTCCGGTCTCCAGCAGCAGCGTCCCATAGGCCGAAAACCCGCCCAGGCGGTTCATGGCGGCGGTGTAGCTCTCGCGGTCCAGCAGACACAGTCCCTCGTCGATGAGCGGCGTGTTGACCGGCCGCTCGTCGAGGCCGAGCGGCACGTCCAAGGCCAGCCGCAGGCCGCTCGGGCTCTCGGGATCGACGCGGGTGAAGAAGTCGTAAGGGAACGGCAGCCGGTTGAAGAGCGTCCTGTCGGCGTTCTCGGCTCCGATCAAGCGGAACGGCAGCTCGTAGCACCCGCCGGGCGCATTGCAGGTGACGGGATAGACGGGCCCGTCCGGACCGCGCTGGCCATCCCCGCACGCCCCGAGCAGCGCGAGGGATGCGATCCAGGCGACGGTGAGGCCGATCCGCTCCACGGGAAACATCATACGCATTGGGCCATCCCACGGCAAATGGCATCTTCGAGCCAGACCTTTGGAAGTTCGGATCACTTCGAGTATCATGATAGTCACCATGAGTCGCAGCGCCATCCAGAGGCTGCAGGAGTACTTCGATCGTCTGCAGGCCGACGCGGCCCGGGTCGAAGAGGCGAAGGAGCTGGCCTCGATCGTCGAGAGCATCGCCGACACCCTGACCCGGCTCGAGCTCACGAATCGGCGCTACATCGACCAGATCGCCCGCGCGGTCCGGCTGAGCGAGATCGGAGCCTGGAGCGCCTCGCTGGTGCACGATCTGCGGCAGCCGCTGCTGGGCATCAAGGGCTTCGCCGAGCTCATCCGCCAGAAAGCCGGACAGGGCAGTATCCGCGAATGGTCCGAAGAGGTCTTGCTCCAGGTCTCGCGCCTGCAGGAGATCATCGGATCGGTGGAGGCGCACCTGAGGCTCGACAGCGAGTCGGGAATCGGCAAGACGGCTTTGGCCTCCGTGCCCGAGGCTGTCCGGGAAGCCCTGAGCCTGTTCAGCGTGCGGCATGCCAAGTGGGGGGTGAGCGTAGACTGCGCCGTGGGTCCGGAGCTGGCGTCCGTATCGATCCAGCCGGTGCACCTGGTCCAGATCCTGTCGAACCTGATCGACAACGCCTCCATCGCCGTGCGGGAGTCCGGCGATCGCACGGTGCGCATCTCGGCCACCGAGCACGGGGGCGAGGTGCGGATCTGGATCACGAACCACGGTCCGGCCATCCCGACCGACCTGCACGAGCGCATCTTCGAGCCGTTCTTCACCGATCAGGAACAGGGCACCGGCCTGGGTCTCTTCATCAGCCGCCAGCTGGCCCGGCACGCCGGAGGCGATCTGGCACTCGTGGATCCGGCCAGCCTCGGCTGGCAGACGCCGCCTGCGGTCGCGTTCCAGATCCGCTTGCCCTCGGCAGCCGGGACCCAGCCGGGCGCACCGGCCGGTCGCGGCCTCGACCGCGAGCTGCATCGCTTCGTCGACGAGCTGGAGATCACCCAGCGGGTTCTGGCCGTGGACGACGAGGCCGTGGTCACCAAGCTCCTGCTCGACTACATGGCGAGCCGGCAGATCCTGGCCGATGGCGTCTCGACCGCGGAAGAGGCACTGGAGCGGCTCGGCGAGCGGGACTACGCCCTGGCGGTCATCGACAAGAACCTGCCCGGCATCGACGGGATCGAGCTGCTCCGGCGGGTCAAGGCGCAGTGGCCCGACATCGAGGTGCTGCTCATCACCGCCTACGCTTCGGTGGACTCGGCCCTGGAGGCGATCGCGGAGGGCGCCTACGATTACATCCCGAAGCCCTTCCCCAGCCTGAGCTACGTGGGCGAGAAAGTCCGCGCCGCGCTGGCCAAGTATGATTTCGAGCAGCGCGCCCGGCGGGTCATCTCCTTCCTCAGCAGGTCCTGCAAGGAGGTCGATCAGGGCGATCAGACGGGCAGCCGGCTGCAGCACATCCTGGCCGAGTACGAGCAGGGGCCGGAGCGCGGCGTCGTCCTGGTCCGTGGTCCGGCAGGCCTGGCGCACAGCGCGGAGAAGCTCGGCTTCCAGGTGGAGCGCAGCTTCGGGCTGGACGACACGCTGGCCCGGGTGCGCTCGGGTGACGTGGACGCCGTCGTCTGGGTCGAGAGCGAGTCCGGCCCCGGGCCGGGACCGGCCGAAGCGGTCCGCACGCTGCGCGAAGCCGATGCCGAGATGGCCGTCTTCGTCGTCGGGCGGGAGAGCGATCTGAGCAACATCGTGGGGGCCATCGGCGAGGGTGTGGGTGATTATCTCCTGCGCCCCCTGGAGGGCCGAGAGCTCTTCGGCCCGCGCCTCGAGCGCCTGCTGCGCCGCCGCCGGCTGGTGCGCCGCTACCGCAACCTGACCCTCGCCCTCAAGCAGCTCAACGTGAACCTGGCCTCGAGCCGGGATTGACCGAAGCGCGCGGTGAACGATCGCGCTCGCCGTGAGGAGCCCCATGAGACGCCTTCTCTCCATCGCCTTTCCGGTATTCGCACTGCTCACGGCCGATTGCGGCGACGGTGGCGAGATGCCCATCCAGGCCCGGGTGATGACCTTCAACGTGCTGTGCTCGTTCTGCTCGTCCGACTACGATCCCTGGGACGAACGCCTTGGGTACTTCGAGGACATCCTGACACGCCACGATCCGGATCTCGTCGGCCTGCAGGAGATCGCCTTTCCCGAGGAGGTGGATCAATTCCTGGCCCTGCGCGAGGGCTTCGCCGCGGTCTACTACCAGGGCAGCGAGCCGGGGCCCCTGGGGCTGACCGACTACCCCGACGCGACCGTGCTCTTTCGCCAGGACCGTTTCGAGCTCGTGGATCACGGATTCTACTGGCTGAGCCCCACACCCGATGAGCCCTGGTCGGCCGGCTTCGCCACCGGGGGCCAGCTCCCGCGCCTGGTCACCTGGACCCGGCTGCTGGAGCTCGCGAGCGAGCGGGAGATCGCGTTCATCACCACGCACTTCGACAACAACACGCCCAGCCAGGAGCGCTCCGCCCCGCTCTTGCTCGAGCGCACGGCCGACCTGGCCGACGTCCCGATCATCGTCACCGGCGACTTCAACTCCCAGCCCACCGACCCCGCCTACTCGACCCTGGTGCAGGGTGTCGACGGGCTGGCGTTTGGCAACACCTTCGACATGGTCGAGCCGTTCGAGCTGCTCGCCAACCGGGATCCGGCCCCGGCCTACGAGCCCGAGGCGCGCATCGATCACATCTTCGTGGCCGGTCCGGCCGAGTTCACCTGCAGCGAGTGGAGCGCCGACGTGTACCTCTACGGCCCCCTGGAGCGTTTCCCCTCGGATCACCGGGCCCTATCGGCCGAGATCGCATTCTGACGGCGATGGCTTCCGGATCTACGGCAGAGCGGCAAGTCGGGTTCGCCCATACGACCGCTTGAAATCTCGATAAAATCGACAAGCCGGAAAAAACGGCAGCATTTCATTGAGAAGCACCCGGCGCAGGTAGTATCCTAGGTAAGGACATGTGTGTCCCGCTCGAACGCGAATCCCTCTGGGCTGAAGCCCGGCCGACGGGGAATTCGGGCAAATGCAATCGTTCGGGGGACCGTGCGCATGGCTCCCGGACGTTGAAAAACCCAACCTTCCGCCTGCTGGCGCGTTTCAGCTCATGGTGCTGGCAGGAGCAGGGAGGCGGAGGACGAGCGGTCGATGCCAGACAGGGCCGAGTTCGAGGCGTTCTACGACTCGTACTACGAGCGAGTTTTCTCTTACGCGGTCCGCAGGTTGATGAACATGCAAGATGCCCAGGACGTCACGGCCGAGACCTTCACACGCGCCCTGGAGCACTTCCAGGCGCTGCGCAGCGAGCCGGAAGGCCGGGCGTGGCTATACCGCACGGCGACCAACCTGATCAACGACATGTACCGCAGGCAGCAGCGACGCCGAGAGGACCCGCTGGAAGACCTGCTGCCCTTCATCAAGGCCGACCCCTACACCAGCGCCGAGGAGCACATGGCCCAGCTCGAGGCCTTCGCCCGCCTGCACGCGCTGATCGGCAAGCTCAAGGAGACCTATCAGGATGTCCTGATGCTGCGGTACATGGAGGGCTGGAGCGTCGACGAGATCGCCGAGATTCTCGAGTCCCCGGTCGGAACGGTCAAGTGGAGGCTGCACACCGCGCTGGAGAAGCTCTCCGAGCAGATGAGGCGCCGGGGCCTGTCCAGCCTGTTCGCGAGCGGCAGGGGTGCGGCGAATGAGTGATGATCCCAAACGGCTCGATGCGCTGCTGCGCGACATGGAGGTGCCGGAGTTCGACAACCCGGAACACAAGCGGGCACTCAAGGCGCGGTTGCTGGGATCGGCCGGGGAGATGGGAGCGATGGCTGCGGACGGAGATGACGGATACGAGGACCTCGACTACGACGACTACAGCGAGGAGACGGACGAGCTCGACGCGCATCAGCTGGCAGGCTTGCAGACCGAAGAAGACCGCGTGGACACGGGCGAGTACGAGGATGGCGATGTCGGGTCGCTGGTCTTCGGCGGCCAGCTCGAGGATGAGGACCGCGCCAAGACGATGGTGGGTTCGTTTCCCGATCCAGAGGAGGAGATCCCGCTCGACGGCAAGACCCAGATCCTCGCGGTCGACGACGTCGCCCAGCAGGTGCCGGTGCTGACGATCGAGGCCGCCAACAGCACCTCGGATGTCGAGATCGTCACGGATCGATTCGTGATCGGCCGCTCGCCGGACTGCGACGTCGTGATACCCGACCAGCTGGTGTCCCGCCAGCACGCGGTCATCGAGAGGCGGGGCGACGGCTGGTACCTCGTCGACCAGGACTCCGGCAACGGCACGTTCATCAACGATGAGCGCGTCTACGAAGAGCCGCTCTACGACGGGGATCTCATCCAGGTGGGCGACGCGGCCATCACGTTCACCGCACCGGGCGCAGAGGACGTGCTCGAGCCGGCCGCAGCCGAGAAGACGCGGATGCTGCCCGCCCCGGGCTTGAAGACGAGAGGCACGAACGTCACCGGAATGCCTCTGTCTCCCGCGGCCGGCAAGCGCAGGAAGCTGCTGATGCTCGGCGGATCCCTGGCGGCGATTCTCCTGGTGGCGGTCACGGTCAAGTTCGTCGTCTTTAAACCAGCCGCCCCGAAGGGGCCCAGCCCACAGGAGCTGGCGGCCCAGAAGATGGCCCAACAGGCATTGGCCAAGGCCGAGCGGGACTTCGCCAAGGTCAAGGAGCTGGCGCGAGAGGAGAAGTGGCTGGAAGCGGTGAGCCTCGTGCGCCAGGTGGCCAAGGAGATGCCGGACAACCAGGAGGTCCAGGAGTACAAGACGACCATCCAGCACGAGGCGGCGGTCTCCAGCCACATCCAGGAGGCGCGCAAGAAGCTGGAGGCCAACCAGCACGAGGAGGCGCTGAAGCTCCTCGCGAGCGTGTCGCCCAACAGCATGCAGATCGATGCCGTCAAGCAGCTCAAGCAGGAGATCGAGGACGCCTGGCGGCGAGCTCGGCAGGACAAGGCGCGCATCGCGCTCAGCGAGGAGAACCCCGAGGAGGCCAGGCGCCTCGCCATGCTCATGCTGCAGACCGATCCCGAGGACGCGGTGGCGATCGAAATCCGGGACCAGGCCGACAAGGCCATCCTGAGAAAGTCGAAGCCCGTCCGGCGCCGGCGTCGCCGCCGGCGCCGGCGGCGAGGGAGCCGGCGCAGGCCCAAGCCGAAATCCAACTTCCTGCTGGTAGGCGAATCGCTCGTCTCGTACCGCAACGCGAAGCTGGACGTGGCCGTCTCGCTGGCTTCCTCCTCGGGTGTGAGCGACCAGGGCGTCAAGACGCTCAAGCAGTTCAAGTCTTTCTACGAACGTGGAAACGAGATGTCCAAGAACGCTGGCCAGAGCGATCAGGCGATCAAGTTCCTCAAGAAGGCCTACTCTCTGGACACCAAGCTGGGCGGGGGCAAGGGAAAGATCAACGAGCAGCTGCGAGGTCGGCTCGCCAAGGTCTACTTCGTCAAGGGCGTCGACGCCCACACCCGCAACAAGTACGACAAGGCGTACCAGTCCTACACGAACGTGCTCAAGTACAAGAAGCTCCCCACGGCCATCGACCGGCTGCGCAAGCTGGAGATGGAAGCCAAGAAGTTCTACGAGACGGCATACGTCATCAAGGGCTCCAACCCCGAGAAGGCCGTCCGGCACTGCAAGACCGTGCTCGGCATGGTGTCGAGGCAAAACGTCTACCACGGCAAGTGCACCAAGCTGATCAGCAAGGTCCAGGGCGCGGCGATCGGCGGCAGCGGCAGCTACGGCGGCGACGGCTTCTGAACCGGGTCAGGCCGCCGGCAGCAGCTCTTCCAGCGCGTCCGCGAGCCGGACGTAGTCCTCGAGCCGATTGTATGCCTGCGCCGAGATGCGCAGCAGGCGCCGGGGAGGCGCCGGCCACGGGATGACCGGCACCTCGATGCCTCGCTCGAGCAGTCGATCCTGGAGCGCGTCGGTATACAGGGCCGACACCGGCGGTGCGTCCGAGCCGTCCGGCAGCGGCAGCGAGGCGAGCGAGCCGACCATCTCGTCGGGGCACGGCGATCCGGTCCCCATCCGCGCGCACAGCAGCCGGCGGGCCTCGAGGACGAGCTGCCTGTTCCGCCTTGCCAGGGCCGGAAAGCCGCCCGGCAGCAAGCTCTCGACGAAGTCGATCGCCGCCGGCACGCACAGCGCCGGGCTCGGGTCCCGGGTGCCCTCCCAGTCGAACTCGAGCTGGAAACGCGACCGATCGCGGCGCGCCGAGCTGGCCCCGTGGCTGATGCACAACGGCCGCAGGGCCGGCTGGCGGTCCCTGCGCGCCCACAGCAAGGCGGCGCTCTTCGGAGCGCACAGCCACTTGTGGCAGTTGGCGGTGTAGTAGGCGGCGCCGATCGCGGGCAGGTCCAGCTCGAGCATGCCCAGGGCGTGCGCGCCGTCCACCAGGCAGTCCACGCCCCGCTCGGCGAGCGCTGCCACGAGCTCGGAGACGGGCAGGACCAGGCCGGTCTGGCTCGTGACGTGATCCAGGAGCGCCAGGCGCGTATGCCGCGTGACCCGAGCGAGCACGGCCTCGGCGACCTGGCCGGCCTCGCGAAGTGGAAACGGAATCCCGGCCACCACGACCCGGGCGCCTGCGCGCGCCGCGGCGAAATCCATGGCGTTGCGGCAGGCGTTGTACTCGTGATCGGTCACGAGCAGCTCGTCTCCCGCCTTCAGGTCCAGCGAGCGCAGGACGGCATTGACCGCATGGGTGGCGTTGACCACGAAGACCAGATCGGCCGGATCGGCCCGCACGAAATGCGACAAGCGCGTGCGGGCTGCGTCGACAAGTGCTTCGAGCTCGCGCACGAAGAACCGCACCGGCTCCCGCTCCATCCGCTCTCGCCAGCGCTGCTGCTGCTCCAGCACGACCCGCGGGCAGGCACCGAAGGAACCGTGGTTCAGGAATACGATCTCCGGATCCAGCATCCAGTGCGCGCGCATGTCCATCCCGTGAGCCAGCCGTCAGTCCCGACGCTCGAAGGCCTTCCGCCGCCGGATATCGAAGGTCACCGAGATGCGCCGAGAGGCCGCATCGACCGACACGACCGGCTCCACGTCGATGTCGAAGCGACCGCGATTCTCGTGGAATCGCCGCAGGCGTTCGATGTCCTGCCCGATCTGGCTGCGCTTGAACACCTGTCCGCTCTGCGAACGCAAGACGGCCCGGTAGGCCTCCTGGCTCTCGATCAGCTCGCCGCTGAACGCAATCTCGCCGAGCGTGTAGACCCCGCCCTCCTCGATCCCGAGCCGGATGTCCACCCGCGCCGCGCTGTCGTCGATCTCGACCTGGGGATCGAGAATCTGGGCCTGGACGAAACCGCGCTCGTACAGGCAGGCCTGCAGCCCGAGCATCGAGTAGTCCGCGCCCGGGTCGTAGATGCCGCCGGGCGCGTTGGTCTCGCCGGGGCGCAAGCCCAGACACGCGCTCAGCTCCGCGGGCGTCATCTCTCGCGCGCCGGGGAAGTCCAGCCTGCGCACGCGATAGACCGGCCCCTCGTCCACGACTGCGCAGACATCGACCTTTCCGTCCTCCGGCTCGCGCGAGCGCAGCTCGACCGAGGCCCGCAGATGCCCGCGGGCCCTCAGCTTGTCCAGGACCTGCCGGCGCAGCTTCCGGGAAGCTGCCCGGCTCCACGGGCTGCCGGGTCGCAGATCGAGCAGCATCCGCAGCTCGTCCCCTTCCAGGCCGCGCGCTCCGCCCGCAAACACCATGTCCACCACCGGCAGCTCGTGAATCACGAAGCACAAGGTGCCGTCCGGATCCTGCTCGACGTGCAGATCGTCGATCCCGCCCAGGGCCCAGATGTGGCGCATGTCGTCCGCGAGCACGCGGGGATCCGGGCGTCCGCCCACCGCCGTGCGCAGCCCGCCGAGCAGCCGCCGGGAGCTCAGCCGCCGATTGCCGCGCACCGCAAGCCCCCGGACCGGCAGCAGATCCTGCGGGACGGCCAGATCTCGGGCCCGGTCGCCTCCCGCCTTCGGGCCCGGCGCGACCGCGGCGCAGGCCGCCTGTCTCCGGCTCGCGAACGCGCCTGTGCGCGTCTCGACCGATCCGGCCTTCGGGGAGGCACCCACCGCACACGCGCCCAGCGTCGATGCGATCGCCAGCGCCGCGAGATCCAGGCCGAGCCGCCTCACGTCTGACTCCGAAGCTGGAAGAAGATATCCCGCTCGTCACCGCACATGCTGCAGTGCACCCTGGCCACCCTCAGGCGCGCCCCGTCGATCACCTCCGCGCGGTGCTCCGAGACCCGCAGGTCGCCTCCGCAGATCGGACACTGCACCGACTCCGCCTTCGGCTCCACGACCGACGGGCTGTCGATCACGATCGGTCGCTCGGGAGAGCCGCCGGGCAGGTGCAGCGCCTCCTCCTGGCGCTGCAGCAGTGCCTGGCGCGCCCGGATCTGCTCGCCCTCCCGACGCAGCCGCCGCCTGAACATGCCGGCCAGCAACATGCCCGCATAGACCAAGGCGCCGCCCAGGAGCGCAAAGACCAAAAAGCGTCCCACAGCTAGCCATCCGCCTTCGCACCGCTGCCGGCAGCCTCGACCAGGATCGACTTGAGCTCGGCGATCAGCCGGGCGTGGGCCCTCAGCCAGCAGCTCCGCTGGACGAGCCGCCTCAACCGCGGGATGAAGAAGTCGCGGCTCTCCTGCTCGCGCAGCATGACCTCCACTGGCCGGAGCTTGGCCGCGCCCACCAGGGAGGCGAGCTGGGCTGTGCGGGCCAGCGCCAGCACGCCGATACACGGATCGATAGCCTGGATCTGCTCGAGGGCGGCGACCGGATCGTCGACCTGCAGCGCGACCGCGTCCAGTCCGCCCTCACCTGCCAGCGACTCGATCTCCTCCAGCCGGCTCGCCCGGACCGCTTCCAATCCCTCCGCGCCGGCCGCCTTGGCCAGAGCCGGGCTGGCCATCAAGGCCACCCGGCCGGGCTTTCCGGCGCCCGTATCGAAGGCGGCCCGCGCGGCCTGCATCCGGCCCATCCAGCCAGGCGACCCGGCCGCCAGCGTCTGGCAGCGCTCGGTCAAGAAGGCCTGGGAGAGAATCGCCAGCTGGCTCGCCTTGCGGGAGTTCAGGCCGAGCAGGATCTTCTGGGCCGGCAGGGCCAGGGTGTCGGGCGGGCAGAACAGGCACTCCAGGGCACCCGCCTGGAATGCGGACAGGGCGATGTCCGCTGCACCCTTGGCCACCAGGAAGAGGACGGGAATCGTGGGCCTGTCCGCGATGGCCTGGCTCAGCACGTGGAAGGCCTCCATGCCGCTCGAGGTCTGATCCAGGACGATCAAGTCGACCGCCTGCTGGCCCTCCACCCAGTCGCTCAAGGTCTGGATGTCCTGCGCGGTCTCGATCCGGATCGCGCGCTCGGATAGATGCCCCTGGCAGATCCGCTCGATCGGCAGCGTAGTGCCGTGGAACCAGATGCACTCGGGCTCGCCCGCCAGGCTCTGCTCGATTCGCTCGGCCATCGCGAGCAGCTCCCTGGCCGCCTCTCCTCTCGCGCTGCCCGCCTCCTGACGAAGACCACCGGGGCCGGGCACCGGAGCCGGCTCCTCGATGATCCCCGCCCGCTCCTCGACCGAGACCGCGGCCGGCAGGTTCAGCTCGAAGGCCGTCACGTACGGCTGGGCCGGGGGCTGGCTCAAGCGGAGAAAGCCGCCGCACTCATCGGCCAGCCATGCCGCGATGTACAGCCCGAGGCCCGTGCCCTGGCTGCCCTTGGTCGAGAAGAAGGGCTCGAAGATGCGCTCGCGAAAGCCGGCCGGGATGCCGCAGCCCGTGTCCTCCACCCGGATCTTCACCCGGCCGCCGCTGTCCCGGGCGGCCGCCAGGCGGATCTTTCGCTGCGCCTGACCCCGCACCGCATCCGCGGCATTCAGAAGCAGGTGGCAGAGGATCTGGACGATGCGATCCGGTCCGACCCGCAAGGCGGGCAGGCCGGCCTCCATCTCCGGCTCGATCTCGATCTCGTCGTGCTGCCACAGCGAGGAGAAGACGGTCAGGACCTCACCCATGACCGCCCCCATCTCCGCCTCTCCCACGCCGCTCTCCCCACGGCTCCGCAGGCGGCCGAGCAGCCGTTCGAGGTTGCGGATCTGCTCGATGCCGGATGTCGCGCCGTCGAGCGAGCCGGCCCGGCTCTCCATTCCCGAGAGCATCTTCTCGATCCGCGCGAGCAGGGCCGGCGCGATGGCGCCCGTCTCGGCCAGGTGGGCCACCCGTCCGATCTGCTCCATGACGCGGTGGCTCTCCTGCTCGAGGTGCAGGGTGCACTCCTCCAGTGCGGCCAGCGTGCCGATCAGCAACTGGCAGTCGATCCGGCCTCCGCGCTCGTAGGCCTGCGCGGCGAGCCGGCGAAGCCTGGCGATCTGCTTTTCGGCCGTGGACATCTCGCTCCCTCTCGCGCCAGCGTCACCCGCGGCTGCGCCGGCAGCATAGCAGCCCGGCGATCCACAGCAAGGCGAGCGGCACCGCGATACCGGCCGCCCGGTCCGACCCGCAGCTGCATCCGCTCTCGGCCACGCCCAGCGAGTCGCAGGCATCTCCCAGACCGTCCTGGTCGCGATCGGCCTGATCCGGATTGGAGACCGACGGGCAGTTGTCCACGCAGTCGGCCAGGCCATCTCCATCCGCGTCCGGATCGGGCTGCCCGCAGCCGCACGCCCCGGGCTCGGTCTTGTCCGGATCGTCCGGGCAGGCTTCCTGGCAGTCGAGCGCGCCGTCGCCGTCCGTATCCGCATCCGCGACGCCGCAGCCGCACGTCCCCGGCTCGGTCTTGTCCGGATCG
>JAFGRB010000339.1 GCA_016935365.1 Deltaproteobacteria bacterium | reverse complement strand
CCATTCTTTCAGGCGAGTCGGATGATCTGACCCGGTGTGCTACGGCAAGAAAGCTACCGCGAGCGATAGCGAGCGGTTTCGTTCAACACTTTGTGCATCTTGGAAAATCCACATCCCCCTGACGGGGGAGGTCGGGCGAAGCCCGGGTGGGGGTGAAAACGCAACAGCGCGGATGCCTCAGTAACGCGGGAGAATTGACCCGGCGCGCCGCGGTGGGCTATCATGCCCTCATGAAAGCGCTCGCCATATCTGCACTCTTCGCGCTGCTGGCCCTGGGAGCGAGCCCGAGCGCGTTGGCCGGATCGGCCGAGGCGAGCTGGGATGCGGTGACGCTGGACGTGGCCGGTGGGCCGGAACACATCAGCCACTACCTGCTCTTCTACGGCACTGCGAGCCGACCTGCGGGCGTAGGCCATCCGGACGACGGCACCTTCCATTACGACCACCGAACGAACGTCGGCGACCAGACGCGGGTGATCCAGGAGGGACTGGCGGGCGGACAGGTCTGGTACTTCTCGGTGGCGGCCGTCGACCGCTCGGGCAACACGTCCGACTACTCGACCGAGGAGAGCGTGGAGTTGCCCCCAGACAGCCAGCCAGACGGAGGCCAGGTGGACGGGGGCGGGGAGGCCGACGCGGGCTCGTTGCCGGACGGCGGCACGACACCGGTCGTCATCGAGGGCGGCTGCGGCTGCTCGGTCGGACCGGCCGACCCGTCCTGCTGGCTCGCCGCTTGCACGCTGCTCGTTCTCTGCTCGTTGGCCCGCAGGCGCCGCGAGATCTGAGCGGCGCCCGAAAGACCCCCATGAGACGGGACCGCGGCATCTCACGCCGGGAGTTCTTCCAGGCGGCTCTGGCGGCCGGAGCCGGCGCCGTGCTCTCCGGACGCCGCGCGATGGCCGGCGCTGCGGACAGGCGGGTCGCGCTGGTCCGCGGCACGGACTGCGACCGGATGGTCCGGCGGGCGGTCGGGATGCTCGGCGGCCCGCAGCGCTTCGTCTTCCCGGGCGCCCGGGTCGTGGTCAAGCCCAACGCCTCCTTCGCCAACGCGCCCGAATGGGGCAACAACACGAATCCCGCCGTGGTCCGGGCCGTGTGCAAGCTCTTCCGGGAAGCCGGCGCCCGGCGGGTCACCGTGCTCGACTACCCCCTGATGCGCGGGGCCGAGGCCCTGGATCTGAACGGCGTGGCCGCCGCCTGCAAGGACCTGCGCGGCGTGGATCTGCGGGTGCTGTCGGCCGCTCACCAATTTCGGCCCATCGCCGTGCCCGGCAAGGTGCTCAAGACCGTGTCCGTGGCGCGGGAGGTCCTGGATGCGGACCTGCTGGTGAACCTGCCGGTGGCCAAGGCGCACGACGCGGTCGCCGCCTCCATCGGCCTGAAGAACCTCATGGGCCTGATCTGGGACCGGGCCGCCTTCCACACCGTCCTGGAGATCAACCAGGCGATCGCCGACCTCGCGCTGGCGATCCGCCCCAGCTTGACCATCGTGGACATGACCCGCGTGCTCACGACCAATGGGCCCCAGGGACCGGGCGAGATCGCCACCCCGGAGATGCTCGTCGCCTCGGTGGACCCGGTGGCCGCCGACAGCGTGGCGGTCGGCCAGGTGCGCTTCAATGGTCGCAGATTCCGGCCCAAGCAGCTGCGCTACCTCGTGCATGCGCACCAGGCCGGGCTGGGCGAGGTCCGGCTCGGCGAGATCGACATCCGCAAGGAGGACGCGTGAGCCCGCGGGCCGTTGCCCGGACAGCCCTGTCGCTCTGCTCTTTGCTGGCATGTCTGCTGTTCGCCACCTCGGCCCTGGCCATCTATCCGCGCGTGGCCAGCGACAGCCAGGGCACCTGGCTGGCCTGCGACGAGGCGCTCATCCAGATCGTCGACGAGCTGTGGACCTTCTATACCTCGGCCGACGGGCTGCCAGCCGACCGCGTGCGGGCCGTGGCGCCGGATGTCCGTGAGGTATGGGCCGCGACGCCGCGGGGCCTGGCCCGCATGGATCGCAACTCGAGGCGCTGGGAGGCCTTCCGCGCGCCCGAGCCCCTGCCTTCCGACGACGTCTACGGCGTGTGTGTCGACGACCGCTACGCATGGGTCGGTACCGCGGCGGGCGCCGCGCGCTACGACAAGCTCGCCAAGCAGTGGGAGCGGATCGACGCCGGCCCTGGCGCGCAGCCCGTCTTCGACGTGCTGTCGCTCGGCCGCTCGGTCTGGTTCGCGACCGGCGAGGGGGTGTATCGCTTCGATCGGCCCACATCCCAGTGGCGCCGCTTCGGTGCGCCCGAGGGGCTCGACATCGGGGCGATCCGGCAGATCCTCGCCATGGGCGACCTGCTCTGGTTCCTGGGCCAGACCGGGATCGCCCGGCTCGACCAGCGCAGCCAGGCCATCTCGTCCTTCGGGCCGCAGGAAGGACTGCCGAGTCCGCTGGTGACCGGCTTCACCTCCGTCCAGGGCGAGGTCTGGATCGGCACCGACCAGGGCCTGGTGGTCTACAGCCCCAACTCGGACGCCATCAGTCCCTTCGTCTACACCAAGGGCATGCCCGGCGGAGCCGTGCGGGGCATCGAGGTGGCCACGCCGTGGGTCTGGGTGGCCACTGACGAGGGCCTCGGCGTGCTCAACACCCTGACCGGTGTGTGGGAGGAGAAGCGCGAGGCCGACGGGCTGGCCTCCAGCCCCATCGTCGGCACGGCCCTGGCCGGCGCCACGCTGGTCCTGCTGCAGGCCGGCACATTCCAGGGCTATCAGACCCTGCGAGACGAATGGCGAACCTTCGTCATCGACGAGATCTGGTCGGGCAAGGCGGGCGAGAAGAAGGACCCGTCGGCGCTCAAGCTCAACCTCGAGCTGATCGCCAGCGGAGAGGGCAACGTCTCGACCAGCGGCGACAGCTGGTCCCACACCGAGCAGATCGTGCCCGATCTGCGCCTGGGCGCCGGCACGCTGCTCGACGGCGGCCGCAGCCTGGACGCCTCGGTGCGGCTCGACTTCGGAGATGCCACCCGCTCGGGCATCCGAGAGTACGACGCCGAGCTCCGCTTTCGGGGCAACGAGACCGATACCCTGCGCGAGCTCATCCTGTCCGACGAGCTCAGGCTGCGCGACGACGAGAACGAGCACGATCTCGTCGACGACATCTACCTAGAGGGCATCGGCGCCTACCAGCGCCTCGGAGAGTCGAGCGACCGTCGCAGGGATCCGGTCACGGTGGAGGTGGAGGCGGGCCTGCGCCGCGGCGTGCGGGCCCGGCAGTACTTCCGCGGCACGATCGACTACAGCTACTTGCTCGACCATCCGTACGTCACGCCGCGCTCCGAGATCGTCAAGGTGGACGGCATGATCCTCGAGCGCGACGTGGACTACATCATCACCCACACCACGGGCCAGCTGACCTTCCTCAACCCGGACAAGGTCAACGCGCTGAGCCTGGTGGAGGTCGTCTACACCTACGAGCAGATCCCGCGCAAGTCCACCGCCTCGAGCTCCATCCTGGAGCTGCTCCCCTGGGACGACGAGCTGGGCGCGTTCAAGCGGGCCGGGTCCACGGTCTACGTCACGGACGAGACCGGCCTGTTCAAGCAGATCGACGGCGCGGCGCCCAAGTACCTGGACCGAGGCTGGATCGAGAGCGTCTTCCAGGACTATACCCAGAGCACCACCACCGTCTCTCTGCAGATCCACGACATGGGCACGCCCGAGCAGGCCATCGAGATCTTCGATTACGACCGGCCCCTCATCTACACGACGATCTGGGAAGACGCGGACTCGACCGCGCTGCTCGACGAGAGCTTGCCCAGCTCCTACTCGGTCAAGATGAGGATGGAGCGCTACTACGTCGAGCTCGCAATCAACGACCACTCGGAGAGCGCCAAGAACCTCATCCGGCTCTTCGCCCAGCTGATCCAGGTCAAGAGCGACCTGGCCGGCACCCTGCAGCACACGCTGCGGCCGCTCATCGGCCGGGCCCAGCTGGGCGTCAACCCGTCCGACCACTGGGGGCTCGGGGTCAGCTACATGGGCGGGCAGGATCTGCGCGACGAGGAGATCACCCGGGTGTTCGGCGCCGAGCCGCGCAGCCTGGAGATGGCCAGCTGCTTCGGCTGGACCCAGCACGAGCTCGGCTCCGGGGACTACGGAGGCAAGCTCTCCTCGTACTTCCAGCTCGCGCGCAGCCGGATGCAGCAGGCCGTCCTGGGATCCCAGCTCGGCCACGCCGCCTCGGGCGACATCCTGTACAACTCGCCGGCGCTCAACCTGCGCCTGGACGGCGAGGCCCACAGCCGGGACTTCGACGCCTACGGCACGCGCAACACACCGCTGGGCACCTTTGCCGGCGACATCCGGGCGGATGCCACGCTCTCGCCGGTGCGCTGGCTCCGCTTGCGCCTGCTCTACGACCACGAGCGCTCTTACCTGGCGCCCGAGCTGAGCCCGGATGGGACGGGCGGCGGCACCGGCATCAACACAAACCTCATCGGCAAGCTGACTTTCATGCGCGCCAAGTGGCCCACGGTCTGGCTGCTCGCTGGACGCAGCGTGCTCGAGGGCGGCGGCCGCAGCGATGAAAAGCTGCGGCTGGCGGGCATGCTCGAGTACGACATGGCCAAGGGCCTGCTGTCGATGCTGCGCTTCAACAAGCTGGCGATCAAGGCGTACTTCGATCACTCCACGAACGAGACGCCCGTGCTGCCGCCTCCGGACGACCCCGCCCAGCAGCTCATCGGTCGGGATCGCTGGCTGCAGCTGGGCTCCTCGCCGGGCACGGCCCAGAACATGCGCTTCGAGCTCAAGCTCGCGCCCACGAGCACCGAGGACGCCTATGCCCGGTTCGAGCGCAAGACCTTCGAGCCCGATGTCGAGCCGGGCGCCGGCTCCGTGCTCCCGCCCCTGGAGGCCTGGGAGCTCCTCATGGGCGCCGCCAGCCGCTACATCCCGGGTCTCGTGCCCACCTTCAACGGCAAGCTGAGCTACTCGGACGGCGGCGACGGCTCGGGCGAGGGCGCGGAGAAGGCCCAGGCCATGCTGTCCGGCCAGCTGATGCTCTTCCCGGGACGCTGGCTCGACTCGCTCGGCTCGGCCATGCTGCAGGTGGGCTACGGCTTCACCAACGCCGAGGAGGCCTCGTACCCGCTCGCGGATCCGGACGATCGCATCAAGCAGGTCCACCAGAAGAAGAACCAGGTGGAGGCCAAGGCCGCCTACGGCAAGTACGACGATGTCTTTCGCGTCGAGAGCCGGGGCAAGTGGTGGATCGTGGACGAGGTCCCGGAGTACGAGCAGACCCATCGCCGCACCGAGCAGTACTGCGAGGTCCTCAACCGCCTGACCTTCCGGCCCATCTACACCTCGCCCATCACCTTGCGGGCGGACTACTCCCGCCTGGAGCAGGTAAACCCCCAGCTGGATCCCGACGGCTCGCAGATGGGCCTTTTGCAGAAGATCGCCCCTTCGCTCGAATGGGAGCGGCGCTGGTCGCTCGATCTGGTCACCAAGCTGCGGCTCGAGGTCCCGATCCGCATCCTGGACAACGCCTGGGACGAGATCCGCGAGCAGAACCTGAGCTACGAGGATTGGGCCCTGAGGCCGTGGGCGGAGATCCGGCTGCGGCTGCGCGATCTGTGGGCCGGAAGCCTGCTCCGGCTGGCCTACCGCGGCTACTTCCAGTGGGCCCAGCCGTTCGCGCAGGCCGCAGGCGGCGAGTCGGGCGCCGAGCGGGCCTGGGAGATCTACTCCTCGGTCTGGCTCGACTGGGAGCGAGCCGGAGCGTTCATCGTGCGCCTGGGGGTGATCCACCTCTGGCACAAGTGCGAGTCCATCGACATCGCCAACCCGGCCCGGGCAGCCGAGCTCTGCCTGGCCACCCATTCCATCCAGCCGACGCTCAAGGCGATCGTGCGATTCTGAAGGCAAGAAAGCCCAGCCATGACAGCCCCTTGGCTCCATGGGACCCATTTTTCCCTTGACAAGCAACTTTGGTGTGCCACCCTTCTCGCCTGGCTCTGGAACCGCAAAGGAGGATCCGCATGAAGAGATCGGATGTGCTCGTCGTCGGAGGCAGCGCTGCGGGCTTGACCGCGGCCATCACCGCCCGAAGACATTATCCCGACAAGTCGATCACGGTCATCAGGAAGGAGCAACGCGTCGTCGTCCCCTGCGGCATCCCCTACATCTTCGGCACGCTCGGCAGCCCGGACAAGAACCTCATCCCGGACGCGATCCACGACAAGAACAAGCTCGATCTCGTCATCGCCGAGGCGACCGAGCTCGACCGCGAGAAGAAAGTGCTCCAGACGAGCGACGGGGAGTTCAACTACGAGCGTCTGATCATCGCGACCGGCTCCCATCCGGCGATGCCGCCGGTGCCGGGCTTCGACCTGGAGGGCGTCTGCGCCATCGTCAAGGATGTGGCCTACCTGTCGGATCTCCAGAAACGCATCGGTGCGGCGAAGAAGGTCGTGATCATCGGCGGCGGGTTCATCGGCATCGAGTTCGCCGACGAGATCAACAAGCTCGAGGGCAAGCAGGTCCACGTGATCGAGCTATTGCCTCACTGCCTGGCACTGGCATACGACGAGGAGTTCTGCACGGCCATGGAGGAGGTCATCCGGGCTCGCGGCGTGGACTTGATCACAGGCGTGAAGGTCGATCGCGTCCTGGGCGAGGGCAAGGTCAGCGGCGTGGCGCTCGGCGACGGGCGCAAGCTCGACGCCGATCTGGTCATCCTCGGCATCGGCGCGGTCGCGAACGTCGACCTGGCAAAGCGAGCCGGCCTGCGTATCGGCCTGACCGGCGGCATCACCGTCGACCGGGCCATGAAGACCTCCGACGACGCCATCTTCGCCTGTGGCGACTGCGCCGAGAAGATCTCGTTCTTCGGCGGCCGCCCCTCCCCGCTCAAGCTCGCATCCATCGCATCGCAGGAAGCCCGGATCGCGGGCGCCAACCTCTATGGGCTGCGCCGCGAGAGCCCGGGGACGGTCGGGGCCTGGTCCACCGCGGTGGGCGACACGGCCATCGCCACGGCGGGGCTGACCGAGGAGATGGCGCGCAAGCACGGCTACGACACCGTGGCCGTGGAGATCGGCGGCGTCAACCGGCACCCGGGCGGCATGCCCGGGGCGGTCGATACGAAGCTCAAGGCGGTCTTCGAGCGCAAGTCCGGTGTGCTGCTCGGCGGCCAAGTCATGGGCGATCAGACTGTCGGCGAGCTCGTCAACGCCATCTCGGCCTGCGTCCAGACCCGCATGCGGGCCGACGACATCGCCATGTTCGCGATCAGCACCCACCCCGCGCTGACCGCCTCTCCCATCGCCTACCACCTGGTCAACGCCGCCGAGACGGCGATCGGAAAGATGTGAGGGAGGTGTGTCGAGATGCCCGCTCACAAGATCCTGCTGATCGATGACGATTCGGACTTCCTCGAGGCCAACGTGCTGGTGCTCGAGCAAAACGGCTTCGAGGTCGACACGGCCACCACGCCGGAGTCCGGCCTGGAGAAGATCGGCTCTGTCAAACCCGATCTGGTCGTGCTCGACGTGATGATGCCGTCTGGCTACGAGGGCTTCGACGTCGCCCGCAAGGTGCGAGAGGAGATGGGCCTGCACTCGCTGCCCATCCTGCTGCTGACCGCCATCCACGAGCGGATGAAGGTCCCGTACCGGTTCGCCCCCGACGAGAGCCACCTGCCGGTCGATGTCTTCCTGGACAAGCCGGTCATGCCCGATCAGCTCGTTCAGACGATCCGCGAGATGCTCGGCGAGGCGCGCGAGGAGCCCGAGCACCCGATCTGATCACCAGCAAGGCGAGTCTTCACAGTGACCGTCGATGCACGACAGGTCGCTCTGGCACTCGTCGTCGTCGGCGCAATCGCTTCCCTCTCCCTTGCGCGCAGCGCAGCGGTCCGTGGTCGGATCGCAGTACAGGTCAAGCCCTGCACAGGGACGCTCGTAGTCGTCACAGTCCTCGCCCTGGGTGGGCTTGGGCGTGCAGCGCGAGGTCGCGGAGTCGCAGTAGAGATCCAGCTCGCAGGAGACGGTCAGGTCCGGCTCACAGGGGTCGTTCGGGCCACCGATCTCCGAGCAAGCGCCGTCGATGCACTCGAGCCCGTGAACGCACTCACCGTTGACCTTGAGCAGATCGATGGGCTGGCGGCATTGCTGGTCCTGTGTCTTGCGAGCTGTGCACCGGCTCGTGTCCTGGTCACAGTAATACGGCCAGGCGCATCCGGTGGCCATGGAGGAATCGGGATCGCAGGGCTCGGACTCGCCCCGGTAGGCACTGCACTGGCCGGACACGCAGATCAGCCCGGGCTGGCACTGCAGGGCCGTCCTGCAATCGCCCCCGGCCGGCCGGCGCGCGGTGCAGACGTCGTCGCAGAACGCGCTGTCCGGCTCGCAGTAACGGTCCTCGGCGCTGCTGCAGCTCTGGCCGAGCCCGACATAGGCTGCGCACTCGCCCGGACAGGAATCGGACACGCATCGGCCCCCCGCACAGTCGTACGGCGTGTAGCACGCTCCGCCCGGCTCGACCTGGCCGCTGAACATGCGACCGCACGCTGGCTCCAGGCTCGTCAGGTTGACCAGGATTCCGAAGAGGCTATCGCACGGCAGGTCAGCGGCGGCGTGTAGACACGCGGCCGCGTCCTCACGCGAGTATGCGATCCGCCCCATCTCGGCGCTCACGGCCAACGAAGCGCAGTCGAACTCCGCGAAGGCGCCCATGCAGTTCTCGATGTCCACGCCCGGTATCATCTGGCAGGCGATGACGTGCTCGCACAGAATCCCCAACAGATCGCTACAGGCCCGCATCGCGTTCGGAGGACCGACCTGGCCCTGGTCTCCGCCCGCATCGCTCCCCTCGTCTCCGCCTTCGTCTCCGCCCGCGTCCGTGCCGGCATCGTCGACTCCGGCGTCCTGCAGGTCGGAGCCGCTGCTGCAAGCAAGGGAGCAGAAGCAGATGGCGAAAACCGGAAGCCCAAGCGCTCTCGACAAGGTTCTCATCTCTCCTCCTCGCGTAGGCCTGGTATCCTAACGGCCCGGGCTGCGATTGTCGACCCTCAACGATCTGGAAAAGCAAGCGGCGAGCGGATAAGTTCTCTTCAGGGGCACGATGGCAAGAAGCGAGACACGCAGCTCGGCGATGCGCTGGGCGCGCGACGCGAGAAGACTCCTCGACCGGGTCGCATTCGAGCGCGACGCGGGTGCGCGGGCGGAGAGGATCGCCACCGCGTGCCTCGGGCTGCCCTACGTCTCCGGGCCCCTGCGCGGAGGTCCCGAGGAGGAGGAGCAGCTGGTCGTCGATCTGCGGGCCTTCGACTGCGTCACCTTCGTCGAGAGCGTGCTCGCGCTGGCGCGAAGCCGCAGTGTCGAGGGCTTCCTCCGCGAGATCCGGCAGACCCGCTACCGCGACGGCTGCGTCGACTGGTCGCGGCGACTGCACTACTTCTCGGACTGGATGCGCAGCAACGAACACCGCGGCGCGCTCCGGATCCGCACCCGCGGCCGAGGATCGAGGTCCATCGAGGCCAGGCTGGCCTTCATCGAGGCCCTGCCCGCGCACCGGGTCCGCTTTCACGTCGTGCCGAAGTCCGCCCTGCAGCTCGCCAGGCCGCGCATCTCGGCCGGCTCGGTCATCGCCTTCGCCTCGCTGCGCAGCAAGCTCGACTTCTTCCACACCGGTCTCCTTCGAATCGACCGGGCAGACGGGCGCGGCGCCGAGGGCCTGACGCTCGTCCACGCGTCCCGCAGCGCGGGCGAGGTCCGGGCCGAGCCTCTGGATGCATTCCTGAAGCGCAACCGCATGCGGGGCATCGCCTTTGCCTCCTTGCTCGATGGAGGTGGGCGATGAGCACCATCGCGGCCCTGGCACCCTGGACCGGGCCCGGAGAGACCGCTGCGATCGAATCGCTGGAGCGATGCGAGCTGGTCAGCGCGCTGAAGCTCGGGCTGTCGGCCGGGGCGCCCGAGCCGGACCGGCCCGCGCTCCGAGCGCGCGGCCTGTGGTCCAGCCAGGCCGTGATCGAGGCCCTGCACTGGTTCGAGCAGACCGGCGCTGGCCACCTGCTGTGGGTGCTCTCGCCCGAGGCGCAGTTCCGCGACGACGGGCTCGCGCGCCTGCGCGCCTGCGCGGAGGACGCGGGCGCCGCGCTGGCCTACGGCGACTGCTTCGATCTCGATGCCGGCGGCGCGCTGCGCGCGCATCCTCACATCGACTATCGGCCGGGAAGCATCCGGGACGACTTCGACTTCGGACCCGCCGTCCTGCTCGCGGCCGGCGGTCTTGCCGGCCTGGCCGAGCAGATCCAGCGCGAGATGCCGGCGCTGGAGCACGGCGGCTGGTACGACCTGCGACTGCGGCTTTCGGAGCGCGGGCCCGTGCTCCGCATTCCGGAGCCCATTTGCATCGCGGTCCGTCGCGACGATCGCCCGAGCGGCCAGCGGATCTTCGACTACGTCGATCCGCGCCTGCGGGGCTACCAGCGCGAGATGGAGGACGTGGCGACCGCGCACCTGAAGCGAATCGGCGCCTTCCTGCCGCCGCCCGGGCTGTCCCGGGCCGAGGACGACGGCGCGCAGCAGGTCCTGGCCAGCGTGGTCATCCCGGTCAAGAACCGCGCCCGGACAATCGCCGACGCGGTGCAGAGCGCGCTCGCGCAGCGCTGCACCTTCGACTTCAACGTGATCGTCGTCGACAACCACTCCACCGACGCCACACCGCAGATCCTGTCCGAGATCGCCGGGCGGGATCCCCGTCTTGTGCACCGGGTGCCGGCCCGGACGGACCTGTACATCGGCGGATGCTGGAACGAGGCGATCTACTCGGCGAGCTGTGGCCGGTATGCCGTCCAGCTCGACAGCGACGACCTCTACGCCGGAACCGACGTGCTGGAAATGATCGTCTCCGAGCTCGATCGCAGCCAGTGCGCCATGCTGATCGGCGCCTACACGACGGTGGACTTCGATCTCCAGCCGCTGCCCCCCGGGCTCGTCGATCACCGCGAGTGGAGCGACGACAACGGCCACAACAACGCCTTGCGCGTCTCCGGCCTGGGAGCCCCCCGGGCATTCCACGTCCCGAGCCTGCGCCCGTTCGGCTTCCCCAACGTCGGCTACGGAGAGGACTACGCCGTCGCCCTGCGCCTCTGCAGGACCTACCGTCTGGCGCGGATCTACGAGTCTGTGTACTGGTGCCGGCGCTGGGAGGACAACACCGACAGCGACCTGTCCACCGAGCAGACCAACCGCCACAATGCGTACAAGGACGCCCTGCGCACGATCGAGATCGCGGCCCGCCATCGCGCGGCGCGCGCGGACCCATGAGCTGGGAAGCCGTCATCCTCTCCGCGGTCCGAACCGGTGACGCGCTCGCGGCGGATATCGATTCCCTCTTCGAGCAACAGCGCCGGAGCTGGCCCGCGCTCCGCGAGGCCGAGTCCACCCTCGCCACCCTCGCGCGCCGGGAGCTGTCGCTCGACGGCGCCCGGATCGTCGTCCAGGCCAACCCCGGCCGCCGGACCTCGGTCCAGGCGCGGGTCGATCCGGAGTCCATCGCCAGCCGCCCGTGCTTTCTGTGCCCGGAGCACATGCCCCCGGAGGAGCGCGGCATCGCGTTCGGCCCGCTGGTCATCCTGCCCAACCCGCACCCGATCCTGGGGCGACATTGCACCGTGCCCGCTCGCGATCACAGCCCGCAACGGATCGCCGGGCGCATCGGTCTTTTGCTCGAGCTCGCCCGGGCGCTCGGTCCCGAGATGCTGGCCCTGTATAACGGGCCGCGCTGCGGCGCATCGGCCCCGGATCACTTTCACTTCCAGTCCTGCGAGGCGACTGCGATCCCTCTGCTGGCGGAGCTCGGGGCCGGAGGCGTCGCAACCGGGGTGCGCGCACGGGAGAGCTTCGGCCGCAGGCTGCTCGCCATCGAGGACCGCGATGCCGGGGAAGTCGAGGCGCGGATCCGGCACGCGCTGGACGTGCTGGCCGGCCTCACGCCGGACGAGGACGAGCCGATGCTGAACATCCTGGCGCGCTTCGCAGACGCGCGCTATCAGGTCGTGCTCTTTCCCCGCTCGCGGCACAGACCCAGCGTTTTCTTCGCCAGCGGCAGAGCGCACATCGCAGTCAGCCCGGCCGCCCTGGAGATGGCCGGCCTGCTCGTGGTCGCCGAGCCCGAGCACCTCGAGCGCGTCGATGCGAACAGCGCGCTCGCCATCTACGAGGAGGTCAGCCTGGATGAAGCGCGCTTCAACCGTCTGGCAGAGGAGATGACATGAGCTACTACCTGGGCAAGGTCCGGACGAGCTGGAGGGCAGCCGCCGGCCTGCAGCTGCCGCGGGGCCGGTTCAAGCTCTTCGTCGATAGCCGCCGGCTGCTCTTCGTGGGCCGCTCCAGCCAGCAGGACGTATGGCTGCTTCTCTTCTTCGTCGGGCTGGTGGCCACCATGGCCATCGGCTTCATGCCGCTGTTCGGCGCCCGCTTGAGCTGGCTCGCGGTGGCCATCCAGTTCGTCTGCCTGGCCGGGGGGCTCGCCTGTCTGTTCATCTGGCTGGCCGCCAACCGCAGGGACAAGGGCATCGCCCGCAGCTTTCCGCTGGCCGCGATCCGTCAATGGATCGAGCCCCGGCATGTCGGAGAGCCGCTCGAGCTGCACTTCGACGACAAGGTCCTGCTGCTCGCGCTCGACGCCTCGCAGACCGCAAAGCTGCTCAGCGCCGTGAAGAGGCGCGGCTGATGCAGGCCCGGATCCGCCACCTCGTCGCGCAACTCGGCGTCGCAGCACCGAAGTCGATGCTCGACGTGGAAAACCACGCCTCCGCTCGACTTCGGCGCAGCTCCTTGATTTGCACGACGATCTGGCGTCCCGGCTCGTAAAGGGTGGGAGATCCAGGGCAGGCAGGTGTGAGCACTCGACAAGACCCGTAGGCGCGCGCTAGGCTGGCGACTGAGACAGCCGCTCCCGTCGTAGGCTGTCACGGGGAGCCGCACCGGTCATGGCCGCACCCAGCCTGAGCGCAGCCGTTCTCGTATACAACGGTGCCCGGACCATCGAGCGCTGCATCGAGCAGCTCGGCTTCTGCGACGAGATCGTGGTCGTGGATGACGGCTCGACCGACGGGACCTGGGAGCTGATCCAGCGCCTGCCGGTCCGCTCGATCCAGCACAGTCACGAGACCTTTGCCGAGCAGCGGGCCTACGCCCGGGATCTCACGACCGGGGAGTGGCTGCTGACCATGGACGCGGACGAGTACGTCACGCCCGAGCTGCGGGCTGCCATCCGCCGCGCCATCGCCCGGACGGGACGCGACGGCTTCTACCTGCGGCGAAGGAACCCCTACCCGCTCGGCCTTCGCGGCGCGCACTGGAGCTGGCATCCGCGGCTCGTCCGCCGGGACCGATCGCGCTGGCTCCCGACCGACAGCCCCCATGCCCCGCTGGACACACGGGGTCTGCGCCTGCGCAAGCTCCGCGGTGCGCACCTGGAGCACGAGCCGGTCGGCGACCTGGCGAGCGCGCTGCGCAAGAGCATCAACCGCAACATCATTTTGGCCGAGCAGCTCCGCGCCCGCGGACGCCGCGTCGGCGCGTGGCGTCTGCTGGCGAGCACGCTGGCGCGCTTTTTCAAGATGTACTTCCGGGGCGGGGGCTTCCGTCACGGTCGGGACGGCTTCGTCTGGGCCTGCTCGATGGCGTTCGAGCCGTTCGCCAAGTACGCCATGCTGATCGCCCGCCACCCTGCTGTCCGCACCGCTGCCCAGGACGGCGGACCGGGCTCCTACCCGCCGGATGCGCCTGTGGCGGTCGTGGAAGGCGTGCGTGAGGGCGACGGAACCGCGGACGGCGACTGAGTGAGAGGCTGGCGGGATGAGCCCGAAGGACAGGTGCGACAGACCGGAAGGCGGCCTCGCGCGCGAGGAGGAGGCGGGTGTCGCCACCGAGTCCGATGTGCGGCCGCAGCGCCCCCGCCGGTACAGGGTCTTGCTTCACAACGACGATTACACGACCATGGACTTCGTGGTCATGGTGCTGATGGAGATCTTCCACCACGACGAGCTGCGCGCCGTCGAGATCATGCTCCACGTGCACCGCCGGGGCGTGGGCGTCGCAGGGGTCTACCCCTTCGGCATCGCCGAGACCCGGGTGCGCAAGGTGCACGAGCTGGCGCGGGAGCACGAGTTCCCGCTGCGCTGCTCCATGGAGCCCGAATGAGGATCCCGGCATGATCGCCCGCGAGCTGCAGCTGACCTTCGCCCGGGCCGTGGCCGACGCCCGGGCCCGGCGCCACGAGCTGGTCTGCCTGGAGCACGTGCTGCGGGCGCTGATCGACGACGAGCAGGGCGCGCGGATCCTGCGGGCCTGCGGGGTGGACCTGGCCGCGCTCGCCAGGGAGCTGGAGGCCTACCTGGACGAGCAGGAGCAGCTGCCCGAGGGCAAGCCCCTGCGCGAGGTGGAGCAGACCGTGGCGCTGATGCGCGTGCTGCAGCGGGCCGCGCTGCACGTGCAGTCGGCCGAGAAGCCCCGGATCGAGGCGGGCGACATCCTGGCGGCCATGTTTCACGAGCCCGAGTCCTTTGCGGTCTTCCTGCTCAAGCAGCAGGGTGTGTCCCGCCTGGACGTGCTCGACACCATCTCCCACGGCCTGGTCAAGGGTGAGGACTTCGAGCCGGCCGGCACGCCAGACGAGGTCCGGGAGTCCGGTGCCGCGCGCCGCGATCCGCTATCCGCGTTTTGCACCAACCTGAACGCGCTGGCCACCGAGGGCAAGCTGGACCCGCTGATCGGCCGCGAGGCCGAGCTCGAGCGCATCATGCACGTGCTCTGCCGCCGCCGGAAGAACAACCCCATCTTCGTGGGCGAGGTGGGCGTGGGCAAGACCGCCATGGCCGAGGGCCTGGCCCAGGCCATCGTGGACGGAGAGGTGCCCGAGCCCTTGCAGACTGCGGAGGTCTTCTCGCTGGATCTGGGCGCGCTGATCGCCGGCACCAAGTTCCGGGGCGAGTTCGAGCAGCGACTCAAGGCGGTCATCGCGGCGGTGCGCGAGCAGCCGGGACGGATCCTGTTCATCGACGAGATCCACACGATCATCGGCGCCGGGGCCACGACCGGCGGCACGCTGGACGCCTCGAACATCCTCAAGCCCGCCCTGGCCTCGGGCGAGATGCGCTGCATGGGCTCGACGACTTTCGAGGAGTTCAAGCGGGTTTTCGAGAAGGACCGGGCGCTGGCGCGCCGCTTCCACAAGGTCGAGATCGGCGAGCCGAGCGCGGTGCAGAGCGTCAAGATCCTCCGCGGCCTCAAGAAGTACTACGAGGCCTTCCACGGCGTGCGCTACACCAGCCAGGCGCTGCGGGCTGCGGTGGATCTCTCGCACAAGTACATCCACGATCGTTTCCTGCCCGACAAGGCCATCGACGTGATCGACGAGGCGGGCGCGGCCATGCGCCTGCGGCCGGCATCCCGGCGGACCAGGCACATCCGCCCCCGCGATATCGAGCGCGTGGTGGCCGCCTCGGCCCGGATCCCGTCGCGCACGGTCTCGAGCTCGGACCGCGACAAGCTCCAGACCCTGGAGCGGGACCTCGAGCTCGTCATCTACGGGCAGGACGAGGCGATCGCGGCGCTGGTCTCGGCCATCAAGCTCTCGCGCGCCGGTCTGGCCCATCCCCAGCGCCCGACGGGCTGCTTCTTGTTCTCGGGGCCGACCGGCGTGGGCAAGACCGAGCTCGCCCGGCAGCTCGCGCGCCTGATGGGCGTGGAGCTCGTGCGATTCGACATGAGCGAGTACCAGGAGAAGCACGCGGTCTCGCGGCTGATCGGCGCTCCGCCGGGCTACGTGGGCTTCGACCAGGGCGGGCTGCTGACCGACGCCATTTCCAAGCATCCCCACTCGGTGCTGCTGCTCGACGAGATCGAAAAGGCCCACCCCGACATGTACTCCATCCTGCTCCAGGTCATGGACCACGCCACCTTGACCGACAACAACGGCCGCAAGTCGGACTTCCGCAACGTCGTGCTCGTCATGACCACCAACGCCGGGGCCTTCCTGGTCGAGCGTGGCAGCATCGGATTCGGCCAGGGCGGGGACGCCGGAGCAGAGGACGGCAAGCAGGCCGTCGAGCGCACCTTTCCGCCAGAGTTCCGCAATCGCCTCGATGGCTGGCTGCGCTTCGCCCACCTGAGCCCGGAGGTGGTCGAGCGGGTGGCCGACAAGCTGGTGGCCGAGCTCGAAGACCAGCTCTACGCCAAGCGGGTCAGCCTCTCGCTGACCGCCCGGGCCCGCAGCTACCTGGCGCGGCACGGCTACAACCGGCGCTTCGGGGCCCGTCCCATGGGACGGTTGATCGACCGCGACATCCGCAAGCGGCTGGCCGACGAGATCCTCTTCGGCGCGCTGGCGGACGGCGGCGCGGTCACGGTCGACGCCCGGGACGACGAGCTCTGCTTCGAGATCGAGCCCGCACGCGCGGGCGCGGACAAGGCGGCGGCCGAGACACCCGCCAAGACATCCTGATCGGCAAGCGGCGAGGAGGATTCGATGAAAATCGCGATATCGTCCGCAGGCGGATCGATCCACGCCGAGGTGGAGCCTCGATTCGGCCGGGCTCCATACTACGTCGTGGTCGACAGCGAGACGATGAAGTTCGATCTGGTCTTCAACCCGAACACGCTCGACGAGCACGGCGTGGGCCCCCAGACCGCCAGTCTGATCGCAGAGACGGGCGCGCAGGTGCTGCTCACCGGACAGGTGGGCCCCAACGCCGCCCGGGCGCTCAGCACGGCCGGCATCCAGGTCGTCACGGGCATATCCGGCAAGGTCAAGGACGTGGTGGATGCGTATCTGAAGAAATAGATCCGGCGCGCCTGCGCCGCAGGTATACGAACACGAAGAACGTGAGCCAGACGAGACCGGCTGCCGGACGAGGGGCCTGGCCACAGCCGCAGCCGTCCGGCTGCTGACCGAGCCGGACCGGGCCGGCCCGGGCCTCCTCGCTCGCGAGCCCCGCACAGTCGATTGCGCGAGCGGTGGCGAAGAGCTCGCCGCCGCTGTCCAGCAAAGCGAGATCGGCCCGATACGCGAAGGTGCCTGTGCGATCGAGGCCCAGGGCCTCGATCGCGCGCTCGGCGAGCAGGTCGGCTGCACCGGGCGCCGTCCCCAGCTGCAGGCGGTAGCCGCAGATGCCCGAGCCGAGGTCGCTCGCGCTGAACGAGATCTCGAGCTCGGGCCGATCCGCGCTCAGCTGCTGCGCGCTGAGCGCGATCTCGGGGGGCTGGGGCGGCTGCGTATCGTCGACGACCGGCTCCACGCGCAGGCTGGCCGGGAAGCGGGAGTAGGTATCGAACTGGCTCGTGTAGACCGGCCGGTCCATGGGCCAGTCGATGCAGTCGAAGACTCCGTCCCAGGCCGTGCTGAACGCGACCCGCCCGTCCGCGGAGCGGATCTCGGCGTGCAGGCCCTCGGCCGCCTCCAGCCCGTCCGGGTCCAGCTCGAGCTCCAGCTCCACCCGCTGCGGGCTCTGTCCGCCCCAGTCGAGCGGCGACCACCCACCGATATCGATCTCGCGCTCGGCGAGCAGGGGCCCGACCTCGTATGGATAGCCGGGAACGGCCTTGCGAACCCCGACACGCACCGCGCCCTCCGCCTCGTCCAGCGGGAAGAGATCGACGAAGAGCCGCAAGCGCCCGGGCGGATCCGCGGGGTCGATCTCCGTCACGGGCTCGCCCTCGCCGTCCTCCCAGCCCAGGTCGAACACGCCCAGGTCGGACCGGCCGGCGAACAGCGGCCCGGCCAGGTGGGCGAGCGAGATCACGGTGGAGGCGGCCAGGGGCTCTGCCCGCCACACGGGCCAGTTCTCCAGCCAGGCCGCGCCGGCGGCCGACTCGACCAGCACGCCCACGCCCAGATCGACGATCCAGCTCGAGTAGTCCTCGAAGAAGCCCTCCTGGCCGAAGAAGGGCGCCTCCTGCTGGAGCCGGTCGAGCTCGGCCGAGTCCAGCTCCACCTCGTAGCCGTAAGAGACCAGCACGTCCAGCAGGCCCATGCTCTCGGCCATGCGGATCGTGTCGGCCAGGTCGTAGGCGCGCACCGTGTCCAGGGCCAGGAGCAGCAGCAGGCGATTGTCGCCCGAGAGCTGCTCGTCGAGCGAGCTCAGCAGCTCGCCGATCTGGCGCTTGATGGCGTCGGCGTCTCCGACGTGCTCGGGCCCGAAGAACGCGGCCGCCTCGCCCAGCCAGACATCGAGGGCGCGATCGAGCCGCACTGGCTCGGGCGGATCGGGCTGGAAGTAGTCGTAGAGCGCGAAGAGAAGCTGCGCATCGCCGCAGAAGATATCGAGCGCGCCCTCCACCCAGAGCTCGTTTTCGCCGTCCGGCCGGTCGTCCATGTAGCCGATGAGCAGATCCGTCGCGCCCAGGGGGGCCTTCTGCACGAAGTAGCTCACGCAGAAGACCTGGGCTGCGATGTCCGAGCAGACGTGGGATGCGGCCCCCAGGGCCACGGCCCGCGCCTGGATGTCCCGGCCCGGATCCCCGGCCACGCCCAGCAGGTGGCGGGCGAAGGGCCGCGAGTGGGTGTCGAAGCCGAGCCCGTCGACGGCCTCTCGCATGTCGGGCAGGATCGCGCCCAGCATCAGGTGGGCGTGGAGCGCCGGATCCGCGAGCGCAGAGGCGGCCAGATCCTCGAGCCCTGCCACCTCGCCGCTCGACGCCAGCCGCTCGGCCGCCGCGGTGATCTCCCGGCAGTGGGTCATGGGGCCGTAGGCGCGGGCCGTCAAGGCCGCGGCCAGGATCGAGACGCAGACCGCTGTCCTATGCATCGAGATCCTCCCCGCCCGAGCCCAGCTCCACGATGCGCTCCAGCACGAGGCCGAAGAAGGCACTGCCGGCCCGGGACTCGAACAGCCAGCCCAGGTGCTGGCCGCAGCCCCCGCAGGCCGCATAGCGCCAGTTGAAGCCGGGGAACCAGGCGAACTCGTCCGTGGGGCGACCGTGGGCGATGCAGCCGCTCGCCTCGCGGTAGCAGCCGATCTCGAACAGGATGCCCGCCGGGTTGAAGAAAGTGTGCGCGTGCCGGCCGTCGACCTCGACGGCCTGATCGCTCGAGCTGATCCCGAAGCCGCAGCCCGCGCAGACCACGGCCCGGCGCGGCCCGGTTTCCAGGCCGGTCTCGGCCTCGGCATCCGAGCACGCAGCAGGCCCGCCCGGCTGCTGCTCGAAGCACCACATGATCGACTGGGAGACCACGTCCCATATGCTAGCGCTGTTCGCGAAAAACGGACAGGTTCTCGACATGCTGGGCCAGCAGAAAACAATCACCTCGAGGTCACGGGACTGTCACCTCGCTGGGCCATACGACTCGAACTACTTCGATATCGACGATGACGCTTCGCGACTCCTACGAGTCCATCAAGCAATCCAGCAGAAAACCAGCCGCCTCGGGCCCCGGCGTGAAGCCCAGGTCGCTTGCGGGCACGCGCGAGATCACATCCAGCACCCCGTCCGCAGCCCGGCCGGTCGCCACGCGGTCCCAGTAGGGCAGGGCGCTGAGCGCCAGCAGGCGGCTGGCGGCCTCGACCCCGGACAGGTGGCGCTGTCGCAGCGCGTCCGCGTGGCGGATAAAGAGGATCTGCGCGAGCGAGGTGGAGCGATCCCGGCACAGGCCTGCGGTCCCGCGCCAGGGTGTGCCCCAGATCCGCACGCCCGCCTCTGACGCCTCGAGCGCGATCCGATCGTCGCCCAGCACGCTCGCGCCGCGCTGCCCCTCCAGCAGCTTCGCGAGCGTGCTCTTGCCGGCCCCGGACTCGCCTGCGAGCAGGAGGGCGCGATCGCCGAGCGCCACCCCGCAGGCGTGTACGATCACGGCGCCGCGCTCGGCCAGCAGCCTCGAGAAGAGGACCTCGTCCAGGGGGTAGGCAAAGGCCTCGCGGTCCGGCTCGTGGACATGGATATGGCCCTGGCCCGCGCCGAAGTCCACCACGGCCCGAAGACCGGGCAGATCGAAGACGTCGAGCCGGCCCGCCCTGGACAGGGTCCACAGGCCCTCCGAGTCGAAGACCAGCTCCAGGGGCCCGAGCGGCGGGCAGGGTCTGCGGTGCACCTCGAGGGCCAGCCGGACGCATGCGGACGCCCGGCTCGACGCGAAGCCGGCCCAGTCGCTGGGCGGACCGCGCGAATCGATGATCTCGACGCAGGTGTCCTGCCCGATGCACAGCAAGGCGCCGCGCATCAGGACCCGTTGGAGAAGCAGCTCACCACGCACGAGGCCGCCGGCACGTTGCCGCCACCGGCCGTCTTGCAGGCAGCCAGCACGACCTCGTCCAGGCGGATCCGCACCTTGCTGTACTGGGGTGGGCTATAGCGGCCTCTGGAGAGGGGCCGCGTCGTGTGCTTGCGGTCCTTCAATCGTCCATCCTCCTCCTGCCTCGCGCGCATCGCGCGAGGCCATGTCCCGGCGGCGCTTGCCGAGCCGGCAGAGCTGCGGCACCAGACCGAGCTCGCTCCCGCTCTCCATCCTGGCGATCGGGGGGCACAGCCCGCAGAAGGCCTGGTCCCGACAGCCCGCGCACGGGTGCCCCGCAGGCAGGGGGATGGCCCGGCGCGTGCGCAACGCGCCGTCCCAGCCCGCTTCAAAGCTGCCCCGGGTGAGATCGAAGCGCGGCAGGTCGCACATGCACATCGCGAGCATGCCGTCGGGGTGGACGTGGAAGGAGATCCGCCCCGCGCCGCAGGTGTAGAGCCTCCTGCGAGGCCCGGTGTCGTGCGCGAGGCTCGCCCGCCAGGCGGCCCGGCGTCGCGCGTCCTGGAAATCGAGCGACAGGATGTCCTCCTCGTCGAGCCGTTCGGCCAGAGGTCGCCGGTCTCCGTCGAGGCAGGGCGTCACCAGGGAGTCGAGGCGAAAGGGGATGCCGAGCTCGCGCGCCCTGCGATGCATGGCGTCGAGCTCGTGGACGTTCCGCCTCAGGGCCATGGTCTTGAGCTGGACCGCGACCCCGCTGCCCTGCAGACGCCGCGCCGCGTCCAGGGAAGCTTCACCGGCCTCGGGCCGGGCGCAGACGGCCTCGCAGGTCGCGGCCGAGAGCCCGTAGACGGAGATCTCGACCGAGTGCGGCGGCCAGCGGCCAAAGAGCGCCAGCCGGGCATCGTCGATTTGCGTCCCGTTCGTGAACACGATCACCAGTATGCCCAGCCCGACCGCGTGCCGGTAGATCGCCTCGAAGTCCTCGTGCAGCATCGGCTCGCCGCCGGTCAGGATCAGGTACAGGCAGCCGGCCCGGGCGAGCTGATCCAGGAGCTCGGCCCACTGGCGGGCGGACAGCTCGGTCCGCGACCGATCGTTTTGCAGGTAGCAATGCGCGCAGTCCAGGTTGCAGCGGTGCGTGAGTGCCAGGGAGCCGGCGATGGGAATCCGCTCGCGGAAGGCGCTGCGGTACAGACGCTTGCCAAAGGCGGCATAGGAGACTTCCGTGCACGCGCCCATCGGGTCATATTAGGACAAGGCGGGTCGCGCGTCAAGCGCCTGCGCAGCTAGTTGCTGGATATTCTACTTCTTTTCAGGCCGAATGGACCTGCCAGGACTGATGGGTCGTTGACGACCCGCCGGCAGCAAGCGTAATATAGCGTCGGATGGGAGATTTTTCATGCGGACCTGGCTCGGATCGATCGCCTGCGCGCTGTCTCTGACAGCCTGTCTCGCGGCCTGTGACACCCCGGACCCGGAGTACCAGGCCCGCGTAGACGCCCTGCGGCTCAAGCTGCTCGAGCGCAGTTCCAGACGCGCGCTCGACATCAACCGAGAGATCGCTCCGATCCGGCCCGCCGTGGATCTGGAGGGCCAGGCCTTCGAGCGGGCGACGAGGTACGCCGATCACATCCAGGACAGCTACATCGTGGTGCTCGACCGGGGCGAGATGCAGCGCCGGGGCGTGACCGACGCGGCCGCGCTGTCCAAGATGCACGGCATCCGGCCGAGGCGAGTGTACAACGACGCGCTGATGGGTTTTGCGGCCCGGCTCTCGCCCGCCGAGGTCAAGGCGCTGCAAGCACAGCCCGGGGTCGCCTTCATCCAGCCCGACGGGATCATGTTCGCCTGCGAGTACCGGCCGGTGCCCAAGGGCGTCAACCGGGCGGATGCGGATCTCAAGCCGGTGGCCGGGATCGACTTCAGCGACGACGAGGTGGGCGTGACCGTGGCCATCATCGACACCGGGATCGATCTCGATCACGCTGACCTGAACGTGATCGGCGGCAAGGACTTCTGCTCGCTGGACGGCGACAACGGCGGGGACGACCTGGCCGGCCACGGCACCCACTGCGCCGGGATCGTGGGCGCGAGGGACAACGGCATCGACTTCGACTACGGCCTGGGGGGCAACGAGCGCGGCATCGTGGGCATGGCCCCGGGCACGCCGCTGTTCTCCGCCCGGGTGCTGGACGACGAGGGCGCGGGCACCATCTCGGACATCCTCGCGGCCATCAACTGGCTGGCGGGCTGCGTGAGCAGCTCGGATCCGGGCTGTGACGGGGCCGAGAACACCCGGGTGGCCAACATGAGCCTGGGCTGCGCCTGCTCCAACCCCTACTGCTGGTGCGGCCAGAACAACGCCTTGAGAAACGCGCTCAACGGGGCCATGTCGGCCGGGATCACCTTCTCCATCGCGGCCGGCAACGACACGGCCAACGTGGGCACCTGGTCCAGCTGCCAGTTCTCGCCGGCCTGCTTCGACGAGCCGATCGTGGTCGCGGCCATGACCGACTTCGACGGCGCGCGGGGCGAGCTCTCGACCTGCCCGGGCGACTGCGGCTACACGAACAACACCGACGACGAGACCGCCTCCTACTCCAACTACGGCAGCCAGGTCGACATCATCGCCCCGGGCACCTGCATCGAGTCCACCTACCACACCGGTGGCACCTGCGCGAACTGCGAGCTGATCGATGTCTGCCCGAGCAACTACCCGTACGCCTATGAGTACGGCGACCACGACCCGGCCCAGTACCGCTGCTGCAAGAACGCATACAACTGCCAGTCCCAGGTCTACACCTGCCCGGTGGGCCGGGACGGAATCTGCAGCACCAGCACGGACGACTACTGCTGCTATATCGCGCCCTACGTCATCATGAGCGGCACATCCATGGCCGCGCCCCACGTGGCCGGGGGCGCGGCCCTGTACATCGACGAGTACCTCCGCAACCACGGCAGCTACCCCACGGCCGCCCAGGTCAAGAGCGCCCTGGTGGCGAACGGCGACGATCAGCCCTGCGGCAGCGCGCCAGGCTCGGACTGCTATCATCTCTCCGGCGTGCCCGGCCTTTTCCTGGGCGAGCACCGCGACTCGATCGAGGTCACGGGCTACTCCGTGGACCTGATGATGCAGTCCGGCGCGGCCGAGAACATCACCGGGGCCGGGCAGACCGGCGCCGAGCACGCCGATGGCAGCCACAGCCTGCAGGTCTGGGTCGACGATGATCACGGCACCGTTCACGGGTATACCTGCGTGAAGTTCTGCCTGAACGGCTCGGAGCTCGCCAAGCCGATCGACGACTACCTCCAGGCCAGCCTGCATCTCAAGTTCGACCAGCTCACCGCCTGGACCGGCTTCGGCATCTCGGGACTCGACGGCTCCGGAGACGACGTCTGGCTCTACTGGTGGTGGATCCGCCAGGACGGCTCGGTGCTCGACGCCGAGGACCGCTTCGGCTCTAGCCCCGTGTTCACGACCGGCACCTGGCACGCGGTCCAGATCGACGTGGATCGCCGCAGTGCGGACACGGTCTCGCTGTCCGTGGACAGCTCCACCGACAGCGGCATCTCGATCGACAACTGGGAGACGAGCAGCGAGCAGATGCGCTGCGTCTTCGTCCTCAGCGGCATCCTGGACGACAGCCAGCAGAGCCTGTACGCGGACCAGGTCTACCTGCGCGCCCGGCCGGGCGGCGGCTACTGATGGGCGCGAAGACCTACAGGCGCAACCCCTCCGTGATCGGCCGAAGCATCGGCGAGGAGCGGCTGCTGGTGCCCACCGGCAGCGACATCGTCGAGAGCCGCTGCCTGTTCACGCTCAACGAGACCGCCGCCTTCATCTGGGAGCGGCTCGAGCAGCCCCGCAGCCTCGAGCAGCTGGCCGCGGACCTGGCCGCCGAGTATCAGGTCTCTATCGACCAGGCCTCGGAGGACCTGGGCGCGTTCCTGGACGGGCTCGTGGCCGAGGGCTGCATCTTGACGGACGAGGGCTGATCGCATGCGCACCATCCGTCTCGGCGCGGGCGAGCTCGCCGGGCTCGCCTCCGAGATCGTCTCCCGCGGCAGTCCGCTCGCCTTCCGGGTCCAGGGCGCGAGCATGCTGCCGGCGCTGGCGAGCGGAGACCGGGTGGTCCTGGCCCCGGCCGAGCCGGGCGATCTCGTGCCGGGCGAGATCGTCATGACCAGCGGCAGCCGCCCGCTCGTCCATCGGCTCGTGCGGGTCGAGCTCGAGACGCGCACCCTCGTGACCCGGGGCGACGCGCTGGACGAGGACGATCCGCCCGTGCCCTTCGAGCTGCTCGTCGGCCGGGTGGTGGCCGTGAAGCGGCCCCTGCTCTCCCGTGCCCGGCGCCGGCTCGGCCGGCTTCTGCGCGTGCTCGGCCTGCGTTGATCTCTTGCGCCAACAGGCTATAATTCGTCGAAGCTCACCTTTTCCCCGGAAAGGGCTGCGAATGGCACACCGCTGCGGGCCGAGAATCGCATGCCTGGTCGTGTGGCTGCTCGCCGGCTCGGCGCGTGCCGGCGACTTCATGGACGTGCGCCTGACCTGGGCGCTCAGCGACGCCAACCTGCTCGCCGGCGATGACCGCTCGCCGGGGCTCGGCATCCTGGATGCGAGCGACGATGGGGCGCGGGCCTTCTTCGACAACTACGAGACCAAGTACACGGGCTTCGAGACCCTGGGCCACCTGGTGCTCTACAAGCAGATCTTCTCCTTCTTCGACTACTTCAGCGCCGACGCGGCGCTCTTCGTGCGCCTCCAGACATGGTCCTTCCAGGACGAGGGCTCCTACATCCGCATCTTCTACGACTGGTCGCATGGCCGATCCGACTTCAAGACGATCTCGCTGACGCTCTTTCCGCTCAGCGCGGATCGATTTCGCCTGGGATACTCCTACCGCATCTCCTGGGCCGGAACGGGCATCTTTCCCGAGGCCGAGTTCGCGCCCGGCGCCCGGCTGCGCTTCGATCATCCCTGGGGTTATATCTTTGCCGGCTTCAAGACCGCTCGTGTTATCGAGCATCAGGAAGACAGTGAGGCGACAGCGCTCGTCATGAACCACGGCGCGCTGGCCGGCGCGGGCTTGGACATCGAAGGCTTCGCGGCCGAGATCGGCGGTGGCTACTTCAGCCGCGGCACCTTCTCCCACGAGGGTGTGCGCGGCCGGGACTTCCACGCGGTCGGGCTTTCCTACCAGCTCGGCTACCACACGGGCTGCGCCATCGGCCGCTCGCTCGACTTCGAGCTCTACCGCAACGACCCCTATCTCGAGCAGCACTTCTTCGCCCCCGAGACCTACGACGGCGGGCTCTCATGGCGCATCCACCATGAGGGCTCGGTGCTCTGGCAGCCGCTCGAGGATCCAGACAATCCCGGCGCGCTCACCACCCAGATGGCCTATGCCTTCGATCTGAACTTCGCCCTCAAGCTCGGGTTCCTGCGCCTGTATGCGGACGCGCTGCTGTGCTCGGTCTCCTACCTCCTCTTCGAGGGCCCGACCTACCAGGACTTCCCGGACAGCAGCCAGCGCTCGCCCGAGATCTGGGCCGCGATCGGCGCGGACTACTACTTCGAGGGCCCCCGTCTCACGCCGGGAATCAAGCTCGGCCTGTGCATGCCGGCCACGGTCGAGTACGAGTCGGAGTTCGGCTCGCGGACCGTGGTGTACCAGGACTCGGTCTACGGGACGATCCTTCCCGAGGGCGAAGGCGCTCTACCGATCTTCACGCTGAAGTCCAGCCTGCGCTGGGACTTCGCCGAGGAGCTGGCCTTCGTGGCCGAGCTCTACTACAGCCACGACGACAACCAGGTCGAGTACGTGAGCGACTTCTACGGATTGAACATCTACTCGCGCTTCGCCGATCCCCACGTGCTGGGCTTCAACCTGCTCGCCCAGGCCCGCTACTGAACCTGGTTCAGCGAGGAAAGATATTCGGCAGCTTCATGGCCAGCCGCGTGTCGCCCCGGGCCGTGATCCGTCCGGTCATGAAGGCCAACTGCTCATTGAGCGCGCCGGTGGCGATGTCGATGTAGTCCGCCGCCGTCGCGGAGATGACCAGGTCGGGGCTCAGCTCGGCTCCCTCGACGATGCTCAGCGCCCTGTCCCGGATGGTGACGAAGTACTTGCCGCCGCCCGCGCCGGTGATGTCGAAGAGGATCACGGCGTCCACGCCGTCTGCCGCCTCTTTGTCGAAGGACTGCGGCATGTCTGCAAACACGTCCTCTACGGTGGGCATGGTGGCTCCTGTTCGCGTACGCGCTCAGGCCGGGGGCCCGGCGTACTCCTCGTGATCCTCGTGCAGCGTGCCGAAGACCCGCCGGAAGCCCAGCAGGCCGTCCATCTCCTGGCTCAGCTCCTCCTGGGTGAGCTGGGCCATCTTCTTCTTGTACAGCTCGACCACGAAGGGCTCGAGGTGGGTCCGGTAGGCGTTCATGTACTCCTCGTAGAACTGCTTCAACGGGAGCTGGGTCGGGATCACGGCGTGGTTGAAGTCCCACAGGTCGAAGTTGTGCTCGACGATATGGTCGCGCGACTTGTCGAAGAGCTTGGTGCCGGGGATGGGTGTCAAGATGAAGTACTGGGGGCAGTCGATCTCGAGCGCGATGGTGTGCTCCACGAGCTGGTCGAACTGCTCCTTCGAGAAGTCGGGGCGGAAGAACATCGACCCCGTGCAGGCGACCTTGTTCGCCTTGAGCACCTTCATCGCCTCGATGTTGTCCTTGACGTTGGTCGTCTTGTCCCTCTCGTCGAGATGCTCATCCGACGCCTGCTCGATGCCGACGATGGTGTCCTCGAGCCCGGCCTCGGCCCAGGCCTCGATGAGCTGCGGCTTGTTGGCGACGGTGTCCGCCCGCAGCGGCATCCCGAAGTGCTTGCCGATCCGCTCCTCCTGGATGGCCTTGGCCAGCGCCAGCGAGAGCTCGGTGTCCAGCAGCGACTCCTCGCAGACGAAGTAGATGTACGGCTCCTGGATGGTCTTCAGCTCCTCGATCATGCTCTCGACCGTGCGGCGCAGGTACCGGCCGCCGGACTGCTTCCACGAAGGGCAGAAATCGCACCGCCCCACGCAGCCCTGGGTGTAGCGCATCAGCGCCAGATGCTTGCCCCACAGGCTGAAGCCGTACTTGTCCCGGACCCGCTGGGTGAGCGACCGGTCCGGGAACGGCAGGCTGTTCAGATCGGATAGCGGCCGCTCCTCGGTCCTGTGCTGGGTGCTGCCCTCGTTGATGGCGATACCGTCGATCTGGCTGAAGTCCTTGCTGCGCCTCTCGTGCTGCTCGACGATCTCCTTGAAGGCGAACACCCCCTCGTTGATGCAGACCAGGTCGATGTGCGGGTGGCGGAAGTCCTCCGGGCAGAAGGTCGCGTGGATGCCGCCGACCACCGTCAGGACGGACGGATTGGTCTCCTTGGCCAGGCAGGCCACCCGCTTGCAGGCGTTCGCCTCGCAGGTGTCTCCTCCGGTGCCCACGATGTCCGGCTCGAAGGACTCGAGCGTGCTGCGCAGTCCCTCCCAGCCACCCTCGAGCCGCATGTCGAGCACCTTCACGTCGTGATCGTCCCCGACCGCTGCGCCCAGGTACTCCAGCGACAGCGGCTCCATGCGGACCACCTCGTACATCGCGCTCATGTACCGCGTATCAGCCGCCACACGGACCAGCAGGATTCTCATTCGCTCCTCCCGATACTGTCTGGATCCTTGGCTAGCACATCAAACGATGTGATTCAAACAATATATTCGAAACTTTTTGTTTCAAGTAAAGTTACGATAATACAATAAGATACACGCTGGCCAATCTGCAGGCTAGCGCTTCAGGTGCTCGATGAGAAGGTTGAGGAACTCGGCCTGCTGGGCCGGGGCCCGGTAGCCCCGCGCCTTGGGCCGCTGATCGAACTTCTGGGGGTAGGGTCCGGCCAGCGTCGATATGAACATGGTCAGCTTGAAGGAAAAGCGCTTCTCGTCCTCGTCGCCGATCAGCTCGCGCAGCACGGCCTCGAGTTGCTGGATGGCGATCTGCATGGTCGCCCGCAGGATCTCGCCGAAAGCGTCCAGGGGCTGGGCTGCGAGCTGCCGCTCCATGAGCGTGAGCACACCTGGATACTCGGACAAGAAGCCCACCACGGTCGCGGCCCAATCTCGCAGGCGCTGCTCGGGCGCTACGCTCTCGTCAGCCAGCTGGGTCATGACCGCCTCGAAGCCGGCCTGGAAGCGATCGGCCATCAGGGCGATCATCCGCTCCTTGGAGGAGAAGTAGTAGTTGACGGCCGCGACGTTCACGCCGGCCTCACGGGCGATGGCGCGGACGGTCACATCCGTGGTGCCCAGCTTGCCCATCAGGTAGATGGTACGGTCCAGGATGCGCTCTCGCACGTCCGGGCTCGAGTCGGAGCCGCGGTCGGCTTCCTGGTTTTTTACCGTCTGCCGGGCCATGGCCCTACCCTTGTCGCTCAAAAGACGGCGCGGGTCAAGAGCGGCGCGGAGCCTGGGCTCACAGGTTCGACTTGCCGCGCCGCGATCGCAACCAGAGCAGGAACATGAGCACCGCCCCGGCGGCTGCCACGGAGAAGAGCAGGACCAGGATGGGTGTCAGGTCTCCCTTCGTTCGCTGATAGAGCCAGGCGACGAGCTGCTCCTGGAACACGGGCCCGGCCGAGCCCATGCCGTTGATGATGCCCGCGGCCACCAGGGCCCCGCGCTGCGAGCCCACGTCGATGGCGCCCACGCCCGAGAGCACCGAATCGGGGCCGTAGAGCATGAAGCCGCACAGGCCCATGGAGATGGTGAAGAACAGCAGGCGGGTCGAGCCGAGGGTCGCCATGAGCAGCAGCGACAGGGCCATCATGCCCAGCATGAGCAGGCACAGAAAGGCGCGCTTGCCCTTGAACACGCGATCGGTCACGAAGCCGGCGAAGAGCACGCCGGCAAAGCCGCAGGCGTAAAAGACCGAAGACAGGTAGGCCGCGTCCGGGCCCTCGAGCCCGAAGTTGTTGCCCAGGAAGAAGGGGGTCCAGCTGAAGAGCAGGTAGCGGACGAACTTGATGCAGAAGTAGATGCAGCCCATCATCAGGATGGTCGCCACGACCTGGCCGCTCCAGCCCAGCTTCTGATTGCCGTCCGGCGCGACCTCCGGCTCCTGTCCGTCCCGGACCGGCTCCAGACCGACCTTCTCCGGCGTGTCCGGGTGGAAGATCAGCACGGCGATCCAGATCAGCAGCAGGACCGCCGCCGCGCCGAAGAAGGCCGCCCGGAAGTCCAGAAAGAGCTGCAGCATCAGGCCGGCGAAGTTGGTGGCCAGGAAGGGGCCCGCCAGGTAGCAGGTGGACCAGACCCCGAGCACGCTGCCGCGTTGGTCGCGCTTGAACCAGTAGCCCAGGCTGCCGATGCAGCTCGGCCAGCCCGTGCCCTGGGCCAGGCCGTTGAGGCCCAGGAAGATCGCGAAGGTCCAGAACCCGTCCGCGAGGCCCAGGCCGACGTTGCAGAGAACCGACAGGCCGGTGCCGACCAGCAGCAGCCGCTTGGGCCCCAGCAGCCGGCCGAAGGTGGCCGAGGAGAACTGGCCCAGCATGTAGCCGGCCAGGTATACCGTGCCCAGGTGGCCGAGGGCCGAGGTGTCGAAGCCCAGCTCCTGGCCGAGGTCCTTCTTGACCGCGTAGAAGTTCATGCGGCAGAAGTAGTAGCCCGCGTAGGCAAGCCAGGTGGTCAGCAGGATCTGGACCTGCCAGCGTCTGTACGTGACGGGTTTTGCCTGGGCGATGGCCGTCATCTGCACGCCGCTTTCTTTCGCGGGCCCAAGCTTGCCTCAACGGTCCTCTTTGTGCAAAGGGAGAATGCCGGCCAGAACCTTTCCTTGCAGATGTTCCAGATCCGCTGTGCGGTCAAGGAGCTCAAAGAGAATCCGCCCGCAGGCGTGGTTCTCCACGTCGAGGAACGGATTCGCAGCAGCGACGCAGAGATCGCGGTGGAGTCGGGAGATCTCCGGTTCACTCGGGCACGAGCTCGACGTCCAGCAGGTAGATCTGTGTGCCGCGGGCCGATGCCTGGCCCTCGAGCCAGGAGATGTCGGGCTCGTCAAGCGGCGAGCTGTAGTTGGCCAGCAGGAAGCTGTGGGCTCCCGTGCGGCGCACGGCGGGGAAGGCCGTGTCGCCCACACCCGGGATGTCCTGCAGGTGCACAACCCGATGCGCGGCCTTGTCGATCCCGTAGATGGCGCTTCGCTTGGGCCGCAGCGAGTAAGCCACCAGGTCGCCCTCGGGCCCGAACGGCCCGCCCACGTCCCGGCGGGCGATCAGATAGATCTCGTCTCCGTGGCGGAAGAGCTCGGGCGAGTCGTAGCGCTCTGGGTCGCAGGGGGCGCTGCAGGTCCACTCGTCGAGCTTATCTGCCGGGGCTGTACAGACATGCGAGCCGAAGCCGCTCGCGTCCCCGTCCTCGTTGCGCGTCACGGCCCACAGCGAGCCGTCCGCGTCGAACTCGAAGGCCACCTCGCTCACCCCGCCCCGGTAGACGCGCTCGGCGCTGCCGACGGGCTGCCAGCTCCGCCCGTCGTCCGAGCACTGGAAGTAGACCTCGAGCTCGCCCAGCTCGCCGGTGTAGTGCTCGCCGGCGTAGGCGCTCATCCAGGCCCGCCCGCTCCGCAGCTTGACGTCCCAGGGCACGAGCGGTGCGTCGAAGAGCTTCTCGGGCGCGGTCCATTCGCCCTGGGCGATGCGGAAGGTCCGCCAGACTGCCCTGGGCTCGAAGGCGAGCATGTCCACCCCGGCCTCGAAGAAGATGAGCTGCAGCTCGTCTCCGACGGCCAGCAGGCGTGGCTCGCGCAGGTCGCAGCCCATGGCCACCCGGGTCTCGAAGTCGAAGTGTGCCCCCTGATCGGTCGAGCTCAGCACGTAGAGCTCGGTGCGATCGGATGCGAAGTGGTTCGGAGCGGTGCGAAAGGCGAGAAAGAGCCTCTGGCCGAAGAAGTGGATGTCGACGTTGTTGCACGCCGGCTGGCAGCGAATCCGGGAAGGCAGGCTGTCCGAGGGCACCACCCAGCGCGGCTCGCCGAGCTCCAGCCGGTATGTCAGGCCGGTGTCGACCGGCCAGTCCGCCGGGTCGTCGCTGGGCGCCGCATCCTCGAAGCCCGTCCGGCCGCAAGCGCAGCACAGTGTCAGCAGCGCCAAGCCCGCCGCTCTCTTCCAGTACCCGCGCATGGGCCGATCCTAGCCGAATCGCGCGCTCGGTGCCAGCCGGGGGACGCGTTAGGCTGCTCGCCTTCGACAAGCGCCTGAGCCAGGCTGCCCGCCAGGAAGGCATCGAGTAGATCGATGGAGGACGCACCCGCCTACGGCGGCGCGTCCTGGCCGCGGATCTTGTCGGCGCTGGCCTCCAGCAGCTTCTGCATACGCCAGTGGTCGAGCTCGACCACGTGGGTCTCGCCCTCGACGTAGCCATAGACATCGCTGGCCGCACCCGCCTTCTCGACGGCCAGGTGGATCACCTTGCGCTCGACGATCGGCGGCATCCGCGGCTTCGGCGGTCCGGCATCCCCGGCGACCGGGCCGCCGTCCGCGTCCCCGCCGGCAGCGGCCGCGCCTGCGTCTGCCATCCCGGCGTCCGGACTCGACTGGCCCAGCGGCTCGGGCTCGGGCACGGCGTCCTCGAGCGGATACTCGGCGAGCTCCAGGGTGACGGTCACGGGCTCGGCCGCCTTGTCCACCTTCCCCCTCGCTTCAGCGTCCTCGAGTTTGCCGACCACGTCGATGGCCTTGAGCGCGACCGCGGCGTCGAGGATCGGCCGAACCTTGGCGGCCTCCACCTTCTCGGCCTGGAGCTGCCACTCGCTCAAGTGGGCTCGCTCGAGACGCAGCGCGCTCTCGCCCTTGCGTATCTCGATTGCAGCCACCCGCTCGGCCGGCACCTTGAAGTAGTCTTCTGCGATCCAGTCCTGAATCCGGGTGCCGAGGTCCCACTCGTCCAGCTCGTCGATCGCCAGGACCGCGTCCGCACCGGCCAGCCGGGCGGGGGTGAAGCCGCCGCCGCGCTTGCCCACGAAGACGACCCGCTCGTCGGTCCCCGCCTTGACGGTCAGCTTGCGGCGGTACTTGTCCTCGGCCACCTCCAGCTCCGTGTAGTGCTCGGCGCCACGCGAGACCACATGGCTCGACTGCAGGCCGAGCAGCGTGGTCAGCAGCTTGTCCACCTTGCCGCTGTCGGCCGGGAAGCCGGCCTGCTCGGCCAGCACCCAGCCCTTCTCGCCGCGCTCGAGGCGCAGCGCCGCCTTGTCGCTCATGGCGATCGCAATCCCGTCGACGCTGTCGCGGCCCAGTCCCTCGAGCAGCAGCACCGGCGCCACGCGGCTGCTCGCGTCACCCCTGCCGAGCGTGTAGACCAGGCTGAAGAGGAGGATCTGGGCCGCCAGCAGCCCGGCCAGCACCTGGTTGCTGCGGCTCATCGGGGCACCTCCCGGCTCTCGGTCGCGCCGTTCATGATGGAGTAGGACTGCCCCCGGCGTATCAGGCTGACGAGCCCGATGGCGATCACGGCCAGCAGGGCGAAGGCGAAGTTGCCCAGCTCCCAGCCCAGCCGCTCCCCCGACGAGAGCTGATCCAGGGTTCGCGCGTACTGCTCCTTGGCCCGGATCTGGAGCAGGGCTGCGTCCTCGACCGCCCAGTCGACCAGGTTGGCCATCAGCTGCAGGTTGGCCAGGTGAACCTCCGAGAACTGCTGGCCGATCTCGACGATCACGTCGTCGACGAAGCTCGACGAGCCCAGGACGACGAGCCTGGCGGTCTTGGGGGCACGCTCGATCACGCCCGCCCGGTGCCCCCGCCTTTCGTCTTCGGGTGCTTGCTCCTCATCACCGGCCGGCGGCTTGTCCGGACCGCCGAGCACCGGCGGCTTGTGGTCCTTGAAGTAGCTCGTGAAGCCGCCGTCGAGCACGGCGGCCAGCGGCAGTCGCTCGCGTTTCTGCGGCGCCTCGAAGCCCAGCTCCGGATGCTTGCGAAAGTCCGGCTGGGCCTTGAAGCTCGTAACCTGCCAGGCCTTGTCCGAGGAGGAGAACAAGGTCTCGCACCTCGGCGTTTCCGCGTCCTTGTTCTCGCCCTTGCAGCGCACCGGGGAGGGCCAGTGCATCACCAGGGCCGGCAGCGCGCGCACGGCCGGGTTGTCCTTCGACAGCCCCTCTCCGTGTACCAGCACGAAGGGCGGGTAGTCGAGCATCTCGATCCGCCGCATGACGATGCCGCCGTAGTCCTCTTCGATGGGCACCGGGAAGCGGGCATTGGCCTCGTCGAGCACCACGCTCTTGCCCACCTCCACCCCATAGTGGGTGAAGAGCTCGCCCAGGCCGGTATCCACCTCGCTCACGTCGAGAGAGGCAGAGCCCATCGATGGGCTGAAGGCCCAGGATCCGGCCGCGGCGATCACGGTCCGGCCGCGCATCAGGAACTGATCGATGGCATAGCGCTCCTCGTCTCCGAGATCGTGCGGGTTGAGCACGGCGAGCACGTCCACGCTGCCGGGCACCCGACCGCGCTTCAGGTCGACGTCGACCACCTCGTGGGTCTGGGCCAGCAGCTTTCGAAGCGTCCCGTAGCTGCTGCCGGACGGCGGCATGCCGGGGTAGGCTGGCGCCGCCTCGCCCGCAGCCAGGCCGACGGTCTTGAGAAAGCCGGGCGTGTGCCGCTGCAGGGCCGCCTCGAGCTCCTTGCGGATCTCGCCCTCGCTCAGCGTCGCGCCCAGATCCAGCACCTCCCGGTCCTCGCCCAGCTCCACGATCATGTCCATGTAGAACGGCTTGGGATCGAAGATCGAAAGCGCCATCGGCTTGATCCCGTACTGCTGGTAGAGCGACTCGGGGCTCATCGGGCTCTTGGGATCGTCCGGATCGACGATCTGGAAGTCGAACCGCCGGCAGCGATGCTTGAACTCGCCGGCCACCTTCTCGATCCGCTTGGGCACCTCCGCGAGCTCCTCGGGCAGGTTCTTGCTCGAGGCGAAGACCTTGAGCCTGGCATCGGCCTCGAGCCGGCTGCAGATGGACTCGACGCTCTTGAACGAGTAGACGGTCTTCTGCACGGCCCGGGCCACGTCGTACTCGACGTTGCGCAGCCTCACGTGGGCATCCTTGCCCTTGAACTCGATCGCGATCAGATCCTCGTAGTCCAGCACCTCGTAGCGGTCTCCGTAGCGGACGAGAAGATGGAAGTAGGCGTTGACCACCGAGTCCTCGTGCCGATCGGAAAACCGGAACGGCACGCTGCGCACGCCGTACTTCTCCTGGGCTTCTTTCTCGATCTCCTCGTCCGCGGTCGGATCGACGAACTCCACGCTCAAGCCATCTCCTCCCACCGCCTCCAGCTCGCGCAGGAAGTCGCGCACCCGAGGCACCAGGGGCGCGAGCAAGGGATGCGTCTTGTGAGAGAAGTAGCCCCGGATGAGAAGCGGCTCCTCGGCGCCGCGCAGCAGGTCGCGGGTCACGTCCGAGATGCTGTACTCGCCCCACTCGGTCAGATCGGCCCGCAAGCCGACCGCCGGGAACAGACCGGTGTTGAGCACAACCAGGTTGCAGAACAGCAGGACCGCGAACACGACGGCGTTGGAGCGCCGGCGGCGTCCCTGCTCGGCGTGGCCCCAGCGGCGCACCTCCAGCACCAGGACATTGGCGACCAGGAAGAGCGCCGCCAGGCTCGAGTAGTAGACCAGATCCCGCAGGTCCAGCACCCCTCGGAGCATGCTCTCGAACCGACTGCCGGTCCCCAGGGCCCGCAGCACCTCGTCGGCGAGCAAGCCCATCGGCACCAGGGACGGCAGGTAGCCGAGCAGCACGAAGAGCCCACAGACCACCGCGCTCATCATCAGGGCAACGAGCTGGTTGTCGGTCAGCGATGAGATGAACATGCCGATCGCCAGATAGGCCGAGGCCAGAAGCAGCAGGCCCAGGTAGCCCCCCAGGACCGGGCCCCAGTCCAGATCCCCCAGGGCCGAGACGGTCAACGGCACCGGCAGGGTCAGCAGCAAGGCCACCGCCACCAGCGCCAGGCCGGCCAGGAACTTGCCCAGCACCAGATGCCGGATCCGGACCGGCAGGGTCAGCAGGATCTCGAGCGTGCCCGAGCGCGCCTCCTCGCTCCACAGGCGCATGGTGAACGCGGCGGCGAGAAAGACGAGCAGCACGGGCATGGCCTGGAAGAAGGGCCGGGCGTCCGCGATGTTGCGGGCGAAGAAGCCCTCCAGGAAGAAGAAGACGAACAGCGAGGAGGCGAGGAAGATGGCCACGAAGATCAGCGCCACGGGCGACAGGAAGGCCGCCCGCCATTCCTTTCGAGCGATGGCCAGCGCAAAGCTCATAGCTGCACCTCCCTGCCCGAGGACAGCGCCCTGAAGACCGACTCCAGGCTGCGCGTGTCCGGCCGCAGCTCCCTGAGCGGCCAGCCCTCACCGCGGGCGTGCTCGTAGACGAGCTCGCCCAGGTCGACATCCGGCTGGCCCTGCACCAGCAGACACGCACGCCCGGCCTCGTCGACATCCAGCTCCACCGCCTGGACGCCATCGAGGGCATCGAGGCTGGAGCGGATGGCCTTCATGTCGGCGCCAGCGGCAAAGACCGCATGGAAGCGGTGGGTCTGCTTGAGCTCGTCCAGGCGAGCGTCGGCGCGCAGGCGACCGTTCATCAGCACGAGCACCCGCTCGCAGCTCTGCTCCACCTCGGCCAGGATATGGGTCGAGATGATCACCGTGGAGCGCCTTGCCAGGCTGCGGACGAGCTTGCGAACCTCCACGATCTGATCCGGGTCGAGCCCGCTGGTGGGCTCGTCCAGGATGAGGATATCCGGCTCGTGCAGGATGGCCTGGGCCAGGCCCACCCGCTGGTGAAAGCCCTTGGAGAGCTTGCCCACGGGCCTCGTGACCACGGAGATCAGACCGGTCGCCTCGACCGCCTTGCGCACCAGCGGAAGGCGGCGCGCGAGCTCGATGCCGTGCAGCTCGGCCGACATCAGCAGGCTCTCCTGGACCAGCATCTCGGGATACAGGGGCGCGTTCTCGGGCAAGTAGCCGATCTTGCGCCGCGCCTCGACCGGCTCGGCGACCACGTCGACGCCCCCCACCTCGACCCTGCCCGCGCCCGGCTCGAAGAAGCCGGTCAGGATCTTGAGCAGGGTGGTCTTGCCGGCTCCGTTGGGGCCCAGCAGGCCGACGATCTCTCCGTGGCCGATCTCGAAGGAGACGTCCTCCAGAGCCTTTATCGCCCCGTAGTGCTTGCTGACCTTCTGCACTCGAATCATCGCTGTGCGCTCCATCCGATGGGGTTGTTCACATCCCGCCGGAACAGCTGGAGCCCGGACGGGATTCCCGACTTGACGCCAGGCTAGTCACCCGGCACCGGCTGTCAAGCCCAATGATGCAGCCTGGCGCTTGACAAGTCCCTTGCGCGTGATTATCAAAGGGCATCCAAACGGGTGTAGGAGACCCCTAGAGGAGGTAAATCCGTATGAAGATCAGACCGTTGCACGACAAAGTGGTGGTCAAGCGCATCGCGGCGGAGGAGAAGACCAAGGGCGGGATCATCATCCCCGAGACGGCCAAGGAAAAGCCCATCGAGGCCGAGGTGGTGGCCGTGGGTCCTGGCAAGCGGACCGAAGACGGCAAGCGCATCGAGCCGATGGTCAAGAAGGGCGACCGGGTCCTGTTCTCCAAGTGGTCCGGGACCGAGGTGACCCTCGACGGGGAGGAGCACCTGATCATGAGCGAGGACGACATCCTCGCGGTCATGGAGTAGGGAGGATCTGCACATGTCAGCCAAGGAGATCAAGTACGACGAATCGGCCAGGGCCGCCCTGCTGGCGGGGGTGAACAAGCTGGCCGATGCGGTCAAGGTGACCCTGGGTCCCAAGGGTCGCAACGCCCTGCTGGAGAAGTCCTGGGGCTCGCCCACGATCACCAAGGACGGCGTG
>JAFGRB010000338.1 GCA_016935365.1 Deltaproteobacteria bacterium | reverse complement strand
GACCCGGGCACCGGTTGCGTCTGGGCCTGCGTCGACGGCAGCTGCACACCGGACTGCGAGCCCGAGTGCGAGACGGCCGCCGACTGCGAGGACCTGCCATGGAATCTGCAGTGCCCCGGCCACTGGGAGTGCCAGGCCGGCCAGTGCGTGGCGGTCTGCGATACGGTGGAGTGCACGGACGTATCCGACTGCCTGGGCCTGACTCCCCCGGTGGACTGCGAGGGTCACTGGGAGTGCAGCCACAACGAGTGCGTATGGATCTGCGACAGCGTCGACTGCGAGACCCCGGAAGACTGCGAGGGCCTGCCCTGGCCGATTCGCTGCCTGGGTCACTGGGAGTGCAATGCGGGCGCTTGCGAGGCGGTCTGCGACAACATCGACTGCGAGGTCCCGGCGGACTGCGACAGCATGCGGCTTCCCTGCGAGGACGGCGGCGAGTGGCTGTGCGAGAACGGGCTGTGCATCCCCTGGTGCTACACCCGCTGCGAGACCGCGAGCGACTGCCTGGACGAGCCCTGGCTGGTCTACTGCGTCGGCCACTGGGGATGCGAGCGGGGCCAGTGCGTCGAGGTCTGCGACTACGAAAACTGCGGTGACGGCGAATGCGATCCGGTACTCGGCGAGAGCGCCCAGTCCTGTGCGGTAGACTGCCTGGAGGAGTGTCGGGTGCCCGAGGACTGCGAGAACCTCCCCTGGCCGATCGACTGTCTCGGCCACTGGGAGTGCCGGGACGGCGCCTGCGTGCCCGTCTGCGACTCCCAGCCCGAGTGCTTCGACGCGCGCGACTGCGCCGATCACTTCTGGAACGTCCGCTGCTATGGCCACTGGGCCTGCGAGCACGGTCAGTGCGAGGAGGTCTGCGACTACGAAAACTGCGGCGACGGCGAGTGCGATCTCGCCCTGGGCGAGACGCCCGAATCCTGCCCGCTCGACTGCGCCGCGGCCTGCCAGGACCCCTCCGACTGCGAGGATCTCCCCTGGCCGATCTACTGCATCGGCCACTGGGAGTGCCGGGAAGGCCAGTGCGTGGCGGTCTGCGACGACGTGCCCGAGTGCGCCGAGCCGCTCGACTGCCTGGAACGCGAGTGGATGGTCGACTGCGTGGGACACTGGGGCTGCGAGCAGGGCCGCTGCGTCGAGGTCTGCGAAGACCGGACCTGCGGCGACGGCATCTGCGACCCGGTCGGCGGCGAGAGCGTCGGGTCCTGCTTCATCGACTGCGAGACGGAGTGCCGGGCGCCGATCGACTGCATCGACCACGAGTGGCTCATCTTCTGCCAGGGCCACTGGGAGTGCATGGGCGGCACCTGCAGCCCGATCTGCGAGTTCGACACCTGCGGCGATGGCGTCTGCAACCCGGAGGGCGGCGAGAGCGAGTGGTCCTGCGGCGTGGACTGCTCCCGCCAGTGCGAGGCCCCGGCCGACTGCCTGGGCCTGCCCTGGGACGTGGACTGCGTCGGCCACTGGGACTGCGTGCGCGGCCAGTGCACCGAGGTGTGCGACTTCGAGACCTGCGGGGACGGCACCTGCGACCGCCTGGGCGGCGAGAGCCCGCAGTCCTGCCCGGACGACTGCGCGGTCTGCGTCGAGGAGGGCATGCCGACCGGCATCCCGCCGGCCTGCTGCGACGGGCTGGACGCGCTCAGCGACTGCGTGCCCGACGAGCCTTGCCCGGGCTCGCTGCTGTTCTGCGTCGACTGCGGCAACCGATCCTGCGACCCCCACGAGAACCCGTACAACTGCCTGGACGACTGCATGCAGGGCTGCCCGGTCGGCGATCGGCGCCTCTACTCCTGCCCCGACGGCAGCACGGTGCCCTGGTGCAGCTGCGAGGGGCCGGATTGCTGGCCCATCTGCCTGTACCCCGGGACCGACTCCGAGGGCTGGTACGACTCCTGCTCCGGCAGGCTGATCGACTACGCATCCTGCGGCGAAGGCTCCGGCCGGGTGCACGAGGCGGTCTGCCTGTACTTCGGTTCCGAGTCCGAGGGCTGGTACGACAGCGCGACCGAGGAGATCATCATGTGGGACTACTGCGCACCGCTGTGGAACTGCCTGATCGATCCCAAGGTGAACTGCCGCTGAGCCGCCTCGCATGACCCGCGAGCGAAACCCGCGCCCCCGCCCCGGCAAGCTGTCCGCGGGCGGGGGTGTGCTCTTGCCGGATCCGCCACCTCATCGCGCAACTCGGCGTCGCAGCGCCGAAGTCGATGCTCGACGTGGAGAACCACGCCTCCGCTCGACTTCGGCGCAGCTACTTGATTTGCACGACGATCCGGCGTCCCGGATCAGCAGGGGTTGGAAATCCTGGCTCTTGCTGGCGAGCCTGCTGCTCTTCTCTCCAGGTCCGGCCAGGGCCTGGGAGGTCGGCGTTGCGCCGTCCACCCGGAAGGTCATGCCGGACTCCCCCGTGCCCGGGTCTTCACGCGTCGAGCTGTGGGCGGCCCGCGGAGAGTGGGAGGCCTTCCAGATCGTGCTCCGGGACGCGGCCGGGGCGTCGGAGATCGATGTCGAGCTCGACGACCTGTGCCTCGAGAGCGGCGAGGCCTGTATCCCGGCCAGCTCGGCCCGTCTGTACCGCGAGCTCTTCGTCGAGGTGATCCACCCTTCGCCTTTCGGGGTCACGCTCCACGAGCGCGCGGCGGGCTCCTATCCCGACCCGCTGATCCCGTTCGCCGATCCGTATAGCCAGGAGCCGATGCCCGCCGGCGCCCCGTTCGATCTCGAGCCCGGCGAGGTCGGTGCGATCTTCGCGGACTGGAAGATCCCTCCGGGCGCCCAGGCCGGCAGCTATGCGGGCGCGGCCCGGGTCTCGGCGGCCGGCGGCAAGTCGGCCCTCATCGAGATCCGGCTTCAGGTCTGGGACTTCGCCATCCCGGCGCAGCCTTCCGTGGCCACGGCCTTCGGCCACTCGACGGGCAGCATCCGCGCGTTCCACGGAGGCCCGGAGGGCGATCCGGCCCCGGGCTACGAGGCGATCGCCGACCGCTACTTCGAGATCCTCCACGTCCACCGCATCGATCCGCTCACCATACGCGGTCCGGTGGAATTCCTCTTCGACGAGTCCGGCGAGCTCGAGCCCGTGGACTGGACCGCCTACGACGAGTCGGTCGGGCCGTGGCTGGACGGCAGCCGCTTCGAGGACGGGATCGGCGTGACGCGCTTCAACCTGGGCCTCTTCGGGCCCGGCCGGGGCACGGGAGAGATGAGCGTCGACGGGTACATCCAGGCCGCGGCCGCCATGGCCGCCCACCTGAAGGATCGCGGCTGGTGGGAGCGCGCCTGGACCTATGCGATCGACGAGCCCTGGGGGAACGACGATCCTGACTCCGCGTACGCCCGCATCGCCGCGGACAGCGCCCTGCTCGTGCAGGCGGACGAGGAGTGGAAGGACCGGGTCCTGGTGACCAGCCCCTATGACGAGCGGATCGACTCCGCGGCCGGCATCTGGTGCCCGGTCACGCCCATGTTCGACGACTGGTTCTTCTTCTGGGAGCCCGAGGCCGACCGGACGTTCTACGCCGAGCGCGCCGAGCGCGGCGAGGAGCTGTGGTTCTACGTCTGCAACGCCAACCTGCCGCCGTACGCGGGCTACGACATCGACACGCGCAGCGGTTTCGAGCCGCGGGTGGTCAAGTGGGGAGCCTGGTACGAGGGCGCGACGGGCTTTCTCTACTGGCGGGCGACCTTCTGGGTGGACTCCGATCCCTGGAACGTGTTTCTCGACCTCGAACGCTTCGGCGAGTTCGCCGCCCGCAACGGAGACGGGATGCTGCTCTACCCGGGCGACCACGATGGCACGGCCGCCCCCAGGGGCTCACCCGACTGGCTGTCGATCGACGGGCCGATCCCGAGCTACCGGCTCAAGCAGGTCCGGGACGGTCTCGAGGACTGGGAGATCCTGCGCCTGGCCGAGTCGCTCGGCGCGGGCGACTTCGCGCGGCAGCAGGTCGAGCGCGTCTACACCCGCTTCGGCGACTTCTTCATGGAGAACTGCGACGACCCGGTCATGTACTGCCCGGACGACCAGCCCTGGACCCTCGACGAGCAGGTCTTGCTGGATGCCCGGCGCGCCGTGGCCGATCGGATCGTCGAGATCCTGCACGCCGAGCCGGACAAGCCGGAGGAGCCCGGCGGCTGCGGCTGCGGCACGAGCTCGGCCGGCGAGATCTGGCTCGCGCTGCTCGCGCTGCTCGGCCCGGCCGCATGCGGTCGTCTGTCGTTGAAGTACGACTGCTAGCCCTGAAACAAGCGCGTTGCGCTTGCTTCAGGCCTAATACCATCTCAGGGGGCTTTCGCAAAGCCCCCTCGCTGCTGGAAATCAATTC
>JAFGRB010000337.1 GCA_016935365.1 Deltaproteobacteria bacterium | reverse complement strand
TCCGGGCAGTCCTGATCCGGACAGTCGTACGGGTAGCAGACCCCCTCGATCTCCTCGCCCTGGCAGGTCGAGCTCGCGTCCGAGCAGGCTGCCGCCATCAGTAGAGAAGAGATCCCGGCAAGAGCCACAATACCTCGCGAGCACGACATGCTTCTCATCTCCCTGTCCAGATACTCCGAGGATAACCGCATTGGCCGGCCCGGATCAACGCCGTCCTTTCTCGTCCTTTCTGCCTTGACGCGATCCGCGGCCCCTGATCTACTGGAATCCGATCGACGAGTCACCAGGAGGGCCCGATGCGAGCCTTGCTGAGCGTCCTGCTGCTGCTGCCGTGCGCCTGCGCGACGACCGTCTACCGGATCGAGGCCGACGAGGCCCAGCGCGCCCTGCTCGCGATCGCCGACAAGAACGAGGTCTTGGTCGAGGCCCACAGCGAAGGCCGGCGCACCGGACTTCTGCTCTACCCCGACGACCTGGTACAGGTCGACTTCGTCGGCTCCGGCGAGAGCGAGTGGCACCGGCTTCGCGACCTGCCCTCGGACGGCGGCGTCGAGTCGCTCCGCCTGCAGCACCGCAACCCGGGCCCGGCCCTGATCATCTCGGGCGCGATCACCTTCGCGGCCGGCTTTGCCATCGCGGCCGCGGTGGCCTCGGCCACCCAGGACAGCGAGATCCTCATCCCGATCTACGGCCCGGCCAGGCCGGGCATCCGGGCCTTCGAGTACAGCTGCTCGCGCTGCGACGAGGGCAGCCGGATCGAGAACGTCGGTTGCGGATTCGTCCATTTCTTCGCATTCGTGGGCGGTGTGTTCATGTTCGCCACCGCCGCGATGGAGGCGACCGGGCTGGGCCTGGGAGTGGCGGGCGCCGCCCTCTATCGGCCAAGCCGCGAGCGCGATCTGCCAGCGCCCTCGGTCTCGGTGGGCCTCGTTCCCGGTCCGGCCTTCATGCCCGTGCTGTCGGCTCGCTTCTGAGCCAATCCGGACGTAACGCCATGGACGGGCTCGATCCGCGCATCGCCAGGCTCAAGCAGCGCATGCTCGAGGCGCCCTACGAGATCTGCACCGCCCGGGCGCTGCACTACACGCGCGCGTACCAGCAGACCGAGGGGCTCGACCCGGCGCTCCGCAACGCGACTGCGCTCGCCCGCACGCTCGACCGCCAGGCGATCGCCATCCAGCCCGACGAGTGGCTGGCCGGCAGCAAGACCGAGCGCTTCCTGGCCGGCCCGCTGTCGGTCGAGCGGGGCGACTTCTTGCGCTCGCTGCAGCTCGAGCTGGACATCCTGCACCTCAAGCAGCGCCCCTTCGCGGCCAGCGCGCGAGACAAGCGCATCTTCCGCGAGCGGATCCTGCCATACTGGGACGGCAAGACCGTGCGCGACCGCAAGGCGGCCGAATGGCAGCGGCGCGGCATCATCGACACCGCCCCGGGCGTACGCAAGGGGCTGAAGCGGATCGCCGGCCTGCTGCGCTTCGTTCGCTCGCTGGACCGCGCAGCGCTTCGCAAGATCGCCGGGGCCAACAGCCGGGCGCCCCTGTCGCTCTCCCGCCTGCGCACGCTCTACGACCTGCGCTTCGAGCTGGCCCGCAACAACCCGACACCGGCGGTCTTCTGCTTCGACGTCCAGGGACACCTGAGCCTCGGGGTGGACAAGGTCGTCGAGCTGGGCATGGGGGCCATCATCGAGCAAGCCCGGGCGCGCCGCGCGCGAGTCGATCCGCAGCAGCCGCGGGCCGAAAAACAACGCGCCTTTCTCGACGCGGTCGTCCTGTCGCTGGAGGCGGCCTGCCGCTATGCGGAGCGCTTCGCGGCGCTGGCGGAGCAGCAGGCCGCGCGGGCCAGCTCGAGCGCGGAGCGCGAGCGCCTCGAGCGCATCGCCGTGAGCTGCCGGCGGGTGCCCCGGCATCGACCCGAGACCTTCCACCAGGCGCTGCAGGCCGCCTGGTTCGCGCTGCTGGTCGGGGAGATCCAGTACGGCACCCACGAGGTCTTCGCCGTCGGGCGCATCGACCAGTACCTCTACCCCTTCCTCGAGGCCGACCTGGCGGCCGGGCGTATCGACCGCGAGCTGGCCGTCTGCCTGCTGCAGGAGTTCTTCCTCAAGCAGACCGCCAACGTCGAGCCGATCCCCGAGCTGGGCATGGAGACCAACGCCGTGCTGGGCAACAGCCAGCACGTCGCGGTGATCGGCGGCTGCGACGCGAGCGGCCGGGACGCGTCCAACGAGCTGACTTTCCTGTGCCTGGAGGCCTTCGCGCGCATGCAGGGCTCGGTCAACCAGCTCTCGGTGCGCATCTCGAGCCAGTCCCCACCCGACCTGCTCCGCCGAGGCGTCCAGGCCCTGCGCAGCGCCTCGGGCCTGGCCTTCTACAACGACGAGGTCATCGTCCCGGCCCTGCAGGCCGACGGGTTGAGCCTGCCCGACGCCCGGGACTACTGCGTGGTGGGCTGCATCGAGACCTCGGGCCAGTCCGACACCCACGGCTGCCCGGGCGGCCACGAGCTGGTCCTGCCGGCCGTGCTGATGCTCGCGCTCTCGCGTGGCCGGCGCCCGGTCGCGCTGCCCGGCCAGCAGCCGGGCCTCGACTGCGGCGATCCGGACGGCTTCGGCGACTTCGAGGCCCTGCTGGCCGCCTTCCGGCGCCAGCTCGCCCACCAGGTCGACGTCCTGATCCGGGCCACCGAGAGCAAGGACCGCGCCTACCGGGACTTCCTGCCGGCGCCGTACGTCTCCGCCTTGATGGACGACTGCATCGAGCGCGCCCGCGACATCACCGAGGGCGGCGCGCGCTACGACTTCACCTCCCTGGACGTGCGGGGGCTGGCCACCCTGGCCGACTCCCTGCTGGCGATCGAGCGCTTCGTCTACGATCGGGCCGAGCTCGATCTGGCGGCCTTGATCCGCATCCTCGAGCGCGACTTCGAGGGCTGCGAGGACCTGCGGCAGCGGATCCTGGGCCGCGCGCCCAAGTACGGCACCGGCGACGCGCGGGCCGACGGGCTGGCGCTCCGGGTCGTCGGCTGGATCCACGAGCTGCTCGAGGGCAGGCACAACCTCCGCGGCGGGCGCTGGCGGGCCTGCTACTACTCCTACGGCAACCACGTCATCGACGGGCTCATGCTGGGCGCCACGCCGGACGGCCGGCGCAGGGGCGAGCCGATCTCGAACGGGATCTCGCCCTCGAACCTGCTCGAGCTGCGCTGCGGGCCCCAGGGGCCGCTGCGCAGCGCGGCCAGCATCCCGGCCGAGCAGGCCTCCTCGGGCGTGGCGCTGAACATGCGCTTCCACCCCGGGATGCTCAGAAGCGAAGGCGGCCTCGAGACCTTCGCCCGGATGATCCGGACCTACTTCGCGCTCGGCGGCATGCACCTCCAGCCCAACGTGGTCTCCACCGAGACGCTCAGGCTGGCCCAGCAGCAGCCCGAGGAGTACCGGGATCTGGTGGTCAAGGTCTCCGGCTACTCGGCCTACTTCTGCGACCTGGGCAAGTCGATCCAGGAGGACATCATCGCCCGCTGGGAGTTCGGCGCGTGACAGACCAGCAGAGCTCGGGCCGCATCTTCGACATCTCCCGCGGCGCGGTCGACGACGGGCCGGGCCTGCGCACGGTGGTCTTCTTCAAGGGCTGCCACCTGGGCTGCCCCTGGTGCCACAACCCCGAGGGCCGGTCCTTCGAGCCCGAGATCGCCTTCGACGCACAGCGCTGCATCGGCTGCCGGCGCTGCGAGCAAGCCTGCCCGCGGAGCTGGGGCCCCGAGGGCTGGCGCCGGGGCTGCACGGGATGCGGCCGCTGCGCCGAGGCCTGCCCCTCGGGCGCCCGCCGCCTGGCCGGCGAGGAGATCTCGGCCCGCGCGCTCGTCGACGAGCTGCTCGCCGACCTGGACTTCTTCGCCGGCACCGGCGGCGGGGTCACCTTCTCGGGCGGCGAGCCCACGGCCCAGCCAGGCTTCCTGCTCGCCTGCGCCCGCCTGCTCGGGGCCGAGGGCGTGCACCTGACGCTGGAGACCTCGGGCCACTTCCCGGCCGGGCTCGTCGAGGACATCGCCGCGCTCTTCGACCTGGTGCTCTTCGACCTCAAGCATGCAGATCTCTCGCGCTGCGAGCAGGCGCTCGGCACGGCGAGCCCGCGCGCCCTGGAGAACCTGGCCGCGCTGCTCGAAGCCGGCGTGGCGCTCGAGCTCCGCATCACCCTGGTGCCCGGCTTCAATGACGCCGACGGCGACCTCGAGTCCATCGCCCGCCGCCTGAGCGACATGCCCCGCCGCCCGCCCGTCCGCCTGCAGGCCTTCCACCGCCTGGCCTCGGCCAAGCAGGCCCTGTTCGACCGGCCCTACCCCTACGCCAACGCCGCGCCGATCACGGACAGGCAGCTCGAGCGGGCCGGGCGGATCCTTGCCGGGCACGGCATCGCGCTTGTCGAGCCTGTGGCGGACAGCGTATCATCGACACGAGCGTGAGCACCCGGGCGCGAGGGAATATCCCGGGCATGGAAGCCCACGCCCTGGAGGACCGATGAGCCGGACTGCCGTGAAGCTGTGCTTGCCCGCTTTCCTGGCGCTCGCCGCGAGCGGCTGCTCGGGCGGCTGTCTGATGCCCTACGTGTCCATTCCGGCCAGGGTCGAGATCGGCGGCGTGTCCGCCCACGGAAACGTCCCCTCGCAGCGGGAGAGCGGCGCCGTCGTCGAGTCCAGCTTTGCCGAGATGCTCCACCTGCGGGCCGGCATCCATCCCATGCAGGCCTTCAACGGCTGGCACGGGCGCAGCTGGGACATCGGCGGCGGCTACCTCTTCGAGCACCTCTGGCCCGAGGGCGAAGACCCGCTGCCCTTGCACGGCTTCTACCTCGAGGGAAGCTGGTTCCCGGTGGCCCCCGCCGCGGACGCGAGCGGCCTGCGACTGGGCCTGGTGGCCGACGCCGAGATCATCATGGACAGCTTCCACGAGGGAGCCGAGCTCGGCCCGGGCGGATCGCTGGGTCTGACCCTGGAGTGGAGCGGCACGGCCTCGACCACCTATGCCGGATCGACAGGCGGCGGCCTGGGCTCCTCGGCGGGCTCGGTGGGCGCCCTTTACGGGGAGTGGGGCGTGGGGCTCGCGGCCTCGCTGGGCTACCGGCGGCTGTGGGGCATGGACTTCATGACCGTCATGGTCGGGCTGAGCTTCCGCCTGCCCTTCGGCGCGGGGCTGTTCGGCCTGTCGAGCTGAGCCGCGCTCAGGTCGCCCGGGCGGAGCCGCGCTCGCCGCGTCCGCCCTGGAGCTTGCGCTCCAGCTCGCGGAGACGCTGCTCGAGCTTTTCGAGCTTCTCCTCCATCTCCTGCTCGCGCCCGGTGAAGATCCGGATGTGCTTCTTGAACTGCGGGCTTTCGAGCTGCCGCTCGACCTCCTCCTCGAAGGCCTCCGAATCGAAGTCGAAGTTGAACTCGCCGCCCGGGCCGAAGTGCACCATCTCGCTCACGTCCACGAAGGGCCGCTCCCGGCGCTCGATGGTGGCCGTGCGCTCGAGCTTCTTCTGTCCTCTCACCAGCTCGAGCTTGACCTCGGCCCCTTGTGCCTTGTCGCCGATCCAGCGGCCGAGCTCCCAGCCCGAGCGGATCGGCTTCCCGTCGAGCTTCACCAGCACGTCGCCCACCCTCAGGCCGGCCCGGGCCGCGGGAGAGCCGTCCTCCACCTTGGCGACCAGCACGCCCTCGTCGGCCTGGGCGCCGAAGTGGGTCCTGAGCTCCGGCGTCAGGGCGGTCAGGTGCACGCCGAGAAAGCCCCGCTCGCCCGTGAAGATCCGTTTGTGGATCCGCTTGCTCTTCTCGCCCTTGTGGCTCCCCGCCTGTGCGGCGGGCGCGATCATGAGCCCGGCTGCCAGCAGGGCCGTCCAGATACGCCACGATCTCATTTCGTCCTCCTACTCGGTCATCGGCCGGGCGACTGCGCCCGGCATGGTTCCAGCCTGTTCAGATCCACCATGAAGTCGGCCTGATCCGTGCCGCCCAGGTAGACCCAGCGGGGCTGCGCCCGCATGGCTGTGAGCTCGCCTGCGAGCTTGCGGTACTCCGCCCGCAGGCGTGAGAGCTCGGCCCGGATCTCCGCCTTCTCGGCCTGCTTGTGGCCATAGAGCCCCAGGGGGATTACCGCGCCGAGCAGGCATGCCAGGGCCGCGGCAGCGAGCGCGAGCCGGAGCTTGCGGCGCGGCGCGGGCTGCATCTCGCGCTCCAGCCGGGCGAGCGTCCGGGCGGTGAAGCCCTCGCTGGCCCGCTGCGCCACCAAGGCATCGCGCAGCAAATCCGTAAGCCGATCAGCACCCATGCTTCCCTCCGTCCCCCAAAACCGCCGCCAGGTCCCTCCTCAGCCGGGCCCGGCCGCGGTGGATGCGCGACTTGACCGTGCCCTCGGCCGTCCGGGTCACGGCCGCGATCTCGGCGATCGACAGGCCCTCGAGCGCGTGCAGGACGAGCGGGATGCGAAGCCGCAGGGGTAGGCCATCGAGGGCCTGCCGGACCCGGAGCTGGAGCTCGGCACTCCGCACCGCTTCCTGGGGTCCCGGCGGCCCGGCCGCGGCGCACGCGCCCGCCTGCCAGCTCAGAAAGAGCCCGCGACGGCGTCTGGTCCGCCGGCGCGCGGAGTAGGCCAGCCGGGACGCGATCCGATAGAGATAGGCCTGCAGACTGCCCCGCTCGTCGTAGCTGCAGATCGAGCGGAAGAAGCGGACGAAGGCCTCCTGGGCCAGGTCCTCGGCCAGGGCCGCGTCGCCGGACAGGCGCCCCAGGTAGCCGACCAGCTTGTCCTGGTAGCGGTCCACCAACTGCCTGAACGCATCCCGATCGCCCGCGCGCAGCCTTCGAGCCAGGTCCGCGTCCTGCAGGCTCGCGGTCGCAGGCGGCTCGAGCTCATCTCGCGCAGCGGGATGGACCGCCGGGTTGGCCAGGAGCGCCTCTTCCAAGATCCGACCTCCAGCCCTGTAACGTCACGGCCGCTGGATAGGTTCCCGAAAAAGACGCCGGCCAAGAAAACAGTCTTATATGTAATGCGGCGCTTGCGCCTCCAGATCGGTTTTCGTACTCTAGCAGGATGCGAAAGTGCGCAATCAACCTGGCCGCGTTCACGATGGCCGCCTTTGTGCTCCCCGCCTGCGGCGCGGAGACCCGCTGCACCTACGACCTGGATTGCCCGGGCACCCGGATCTGCGTGGACGGGATCTGCCAGGACTACGACGAGAAAAGAGACCGGGACCATGACGGCTATCCGGCGGCCGCGGACTGCGACGACCTCGACGCAGACGTATACCCCGGAGCCCAGGAGGTCTGCAACGGGATTGACGACAACTGCGACAACTCGACCGACGAAGCCGGTGCCGAGCAGAGCTGCCCGAGCTGGGATCACGCATCTGTCGACTGCATCGACGCGCACTGCGCGTATCGCTGCGAGTCGGGCTACTACCGCGTCGACGACGGCTGCGAGCCGTGCGACACGAACGGGCACTGCGGGCCGGACTGCTCGGCTTGCGAGGCCGGCCTGACCTGCTGCACCGATACCTGCTATGACCTGTGCAGCGATCCCGAGCACTGCGGGTCCTGCGACGCGGGCTGCAACGGGCACGGCAGCTGTACCGACAGCCAGTGCGTCTGCGACACGGGCTATGCCGGCGTTCGATGCGCGAGCTGCGACGTCGAGAACTACTACTTCCTCGTCGGCGGCTCCTGCCAGCGAGATCCCCCTGGAGGCAATCCGGGAGAGAGCGCCTGCGAGCCCGTCGATGAGCACTGCCGGGTCCGCTACGGCGAGCCCGGGCTCGAGAACTGCACGGGATGCGGCGGGCCCGAAAACCGCAAGGTCTGCTGCCGCGCCTGGCCCGCCGATCCGGACTGCAGCGACTCGTGGTGCGGCTGCATCACTCACGCTTGCTACTGATGTCGGCCTGGGCTTGCTGCCCGTAGACCTGCTCCCAGGCCCGCCAGAACGGACAGAACTTCCCATGGAAGGCCACCGCCTTGCTGACCAGCCTGTCCGGATGCTCCCGGGCGTAGCGGCAGATCGGGCACTTGTCACAGCGCCGGGCCATGAAGTCCTTGATCGCTCCCATCGGAATCCGCCTCCAGTTCTTTCATGCAGCCGCGGATCAGGGCACGCAGTGGCCGTCCACGCAGACCTCGCCCTCGATCAAACAGTCGACGTCGCGCTCGCACTCGGGTTGGCCTTCTTTGGTGCACACGCCGCCCCGGCAGACCGACGAACCAGGGTCGGTGCAGTCCTCGTCGGTCCGGCACTCGGCCGCGTCCGTCACGCAGGTGCCGAAGTTGCAGTGCATGCCCGCGCAGCAGTCGCAGTCCCCCTGGCAGATCTCGGGCGGATCGGCGCACCAGCCCTCGCGGCAGACCAGGCAGACCGGGCCCGCGCAGTCCTCCCGTCTGGTGCAGGCACCGCCGTGACATCCGCCCTGGCGGCAGAGCTGGCCGCTGGCGGCGCAGTCCAGCACCTCGGTCCAGCCGCCGGCCGCGCAGATCTGGACCGCGTCCCCATCGCAGCGAAGCTCTCCCAGCGCGCAGTCGCCGCACAGGCAGGTGGCCGGGTCGCAGACCATGCCGTCCGAGCAGGCATCCGGGCAGGCACCGCCGCAGCCGTCTTCGCCGCAGCAGCGGCCGCCGCACTCCGACCTGCACGCGCACGTCCCCGTGGCCTGCTCGCAGTACCAGCTCGCGCCCATGGCCGCGCAGTCGCTGTCGGCGCTGCACTCGGGCGAAGGATCACCACAGCCCGCGATCCCCATCATCGCGTGCAGCGCGGGCGCCCACAGGTAGATCCAGATCCGCGTCATGGCAGCAGGGCGTCGGGGATGCACAGGAAGATCATGCCGCTGTGGCGATACAGGCACTGGTAGTTGTTCGGACATTCGTCAAGGAACATCGAGCACTCCGCCCGGCAGGTGTAGGTTGGCGCGAAGTTGGGATCGGTGAGCATGCATCCGATGCAGAACAGCGAGCTGTCGCAGTAGTAGCCCTCGGCTTGATCGCACTCGCCGTCGGTGTAGCACGGATCGCCGTCTGTACCGCTGCCGGACCTGCGGCAGGTCAGGGAGAAGAGATCGCAAATCTCGCCCTCGGGGCAGTCCTCGTCGATCTCGCACTCGCCTGTCTGATCGGGCACGCAGCTCCCGCTCGTCTCATCGCAGTGCGTGCCGGCGGGGCAGCTCGCCTCCGTGCACAAGCACCTGCCCGAGCCTGTGTCGCAGTCGAAGCCGGTCGGGCAGTCCGAACCGGAGGTGCACATGGCCACGCACAGGCAGGTCAGGCTCTCGCAGTACTCGTTCTCCGGGTCGCAGATGCCGCTGCAGCAGTCGCCGTGCGAGCATTCGTGGCTTTCGTAGTCGCAGGTTTCGGGCGAGATGCAGTCGTCGTTGGAGTCACAGCCGGGCAAGCACTCGCCGCTATCCATATCGCAGTAGTAGCCGTAGCCCACCTCATGGTCGCAGCTCTGGGGGGTGCAGCCGGGCGCCATGCAGTGGAAATCAACGCAGACCGCGCCGACCGGGCACTCCAGGTCATCCTCGCACTCGTGGACGCACACGCCGTCCCGGCAGACCGGATACTCGGGGTCGATCGCGGCACAGTCGTTGTCGTCCTGGCAGCCTGGCCCTTCAAACATGCAGGCGCCGAAGCTGCAGTACATGTTCACACAGCAGTCCTGATTTCCTCGGCAGACCTCCGGTGGCTCGACGCATTTTCCGCTGCGGCATGTAAGACAGACCGGACCCGCGCAGTCTTCCCTGGTGGTGCAACTCTTGGCCTGGCAGCTTCCCTGGAGACAGACCTGGCCGCTCTGCTCGCAGTCCTGCACGTCCGTCCACCCATCGGCCTCGCAGACCCGGGCCACGTCCCCATCACAGCGTGCCTCTCCCGGAGTGCAGACGCCGCTCTGCTCGCAGAGGCAGGTATCCGCCTTGCAGACCTCGCCGCTCGCGCAGCCATCCGGACAGGTGCCACCGCAGCCGTCATCGCCGCAGCAACGGCCCGTGCAGGCCGGCCTGCATCGGCATGTCCCAGCGGCCTGCTCGCAGTACCAGTTGTCGCCCATACTAGCGCAGTCGCCGTCGGAGCGGCACTCGGTCTCGGGAGTCGAATAATAACTACACCCTAAGATCCCAGCCGCCGGGAGCAGCACGAGCGCCCACCGGTGGTTCCCGATCCTCGCCATCTCGCACCTCCAATGGCCGGACGAGCTCTCGTCTGGGCTTATCCCCACGCTATCAGCGGCAAACCCGCCCGGTCAAGTCAGGGAGGTCAAGTCAGGGACGGAGGTAGCCGCGTCCAGAATCCGGACACCTCGCCCGAGCTCGAAGCGCTTCTCTGAATACCCGGCTTCCTCTTGTCAGCCACTTGGGACGATCGGCCTCGTCTGGCACCATTCCTGCTTTCTCACCTTCACGGCATGCGAGTACCCAGAGGAAATACCCTGTCCCCCGGCAACGCCTTCCACATGATCTGGCGCTGCCACGACCGCCAGTACCTG